>NZ_JBEORU010000022.1:0-114701 GCF_040302465.1 Micromonospora sp. NPDC126480 | reverse complement strand
GCGGCCCCACGCCGCCCACCGGCCGGCCCGGCACGCCGCCCGGACCGCGGGGGGCGGCGACGCCACCCGGCGTGGCCCGTCCCGGTGCCGCACCGGCCGGGCCCCGGGGGGCCGCGACACCGCCCGGCGTCGCCCGCCCCGGTGGCAGGCCCGACGCGCGCGGTGGCGCTCCGGTGCCCGGCGCCGGCCGGCCACCCGGCGGCGAGGGCTTCCCGGAGCCGACCTCGGGTGGACCGCACCCGACGTCGGGTGGACCGCACCCGACGTCGGGTGGACCGCGCCCGACCTCGGGTGGACCGCGCCCGCCCGCCGGAGTGGCCCGGCCCGCCGGACCGCGGCCCGGCCCCGACGACCGCATGCCCGGGCGGGCCCTCCCGCCGCAACGGGACCCGGGCCGGCCGGAGCCCTCCGGAGTGTCGCCGGTGCCGCCCCCGACCGGGCCGGCCGACGCCGCGGTGGCCCGCGCGGCTGTCGCGCCTCCGGCCGCGCCGCCGCCGGACGCCCCACCGCTGCGCCGACCCATGCAGCCGACCGGCGACGACGCCACCGCCACGGGCGGGTTGAGCGGCGCCAGGTCGGAGCTGCGCCGGCAGATGCGCGAGCGCCGGCGGTTGCGGATGGGCGTCCTCGCCCTGGTGAGCGTCCTGCTGCTCGGTGCCGTCCCGCTCTTCTTCGGGATGCGGACGCTGAGTCGGGACCCGGTGTTCGACACCCTCGACCAGTTGGACGTGCCGAGTTGGGCGGCGACCGAGACCGTCGACGACGTCAGCGGCAGCCGCTGGTGCCTGCTGGACTGCCGGCTGCGTGAGCGAACCGTCGAGTCCGAGCGCTCCCCGGAGGAGACCGCCCAGGTGTACGAGGCGGCGCTGGCCGAGGACGGCTGGCAACGGTGGCAGGTGGCTCGATGCCCGGAGCAGGAGGAGAAGGGCAGCTACACCTGCTGGCGGCGGGACGAACTGACGCTGGATTTGTGGGTGCGTCCGCCGACCTGCGTGCCACCGCCGGTGGACGGCGAACCGGCGGTCGTGCCGTCGCCCGATCCGTCGACCGCTGCGCAGGAGTGCACCGGTTCGTTGGTGTCGGTGAAGGTCCGCAACGCCATCGACGACGACCGTACGCGGCCGCAGCCGAGCACCGACCCGTCACTGACCGGAGAGGACCCCTTCCCGACGTTGTCGGAGGATCCGCTCGGCGAATTGACACCCTCACCGTCCTGAGCCGGTTTCCGTCACGGACGGTAGGGTCTGGGGCTGGCAGGCCCGCCTGTCCCCGTTCGATCCGGCACGGGGGCGCGGCGTGGTCGTGGGTACGACGGTCGCGCGTTCCGGGACGTCCGGCGCCCGCGGATTCGGCATGAGGAGGACTGGCGTGGACTTTGGAGAGGTCGCGGCCCTGATCGCGGCGATCGCGTTCGCGATGCTTGTGTTGATCCTGACACTGCCCATCCTGCGGCTGCGGCACACGGTGGACGCCACCACCCGGATGATCAACGACCTCAACGACCGCACCGCACCGCTGCTCGGCGACGTCAACACCACGGTGAAGAACGTCAACACCGCGTTGGAGCAGGTGCAGACCTCGCTGGACGGGGTGAACCTCCAGCTCGCCAAGGTCGACAACATGACGAGCCACGCGCAGAACGTCACCGCCAACATCGCCAACCTCGCCACCGTCGTCTCCGCCGCCGCCGCGAATCCCCTGGTGAAGGTCGCCGCCTTCGGTTACGGCGTCCGTCGGGCCGCCACCGCCCGCCGGCACGCCGAGACCGAGCGCGAGGTCCGCGACACCATCAAGCAGCAGCGGCGGGCCGCCCGGCGCGGTAACCGCTGACCCGGGCGGCGAACAGGAGGATGAGAGCATGAGGCGGTTGTTCTGGCTCGGCATCGGGCTGGCCGTCGGCGTGCTGGTGGTCCGTAAGGCCACCAGGACGGCGCAGGCGTACACGCCGGCCGGGATCGCGAGCGGTCTGTCGGAATCCGCTGGCAGCCTGGTCGAGTCGGTGCGTAGCTTCGTGGAGGACGTCCGGATCGGGATGGCGGAGCGCGAGCAGGAGATCCACGAGGCCTTCGCCCGCGGCGAGGCGTTCGACGACCAGTTCGCCGACCTGCGGGAAGACCCGCGCATCGGCGATCGAGAGATTTTCCCGGAGGAACACGAGCGATGAAGACGGCGGAGATCAAGCGGCGGTACCTCGCGCATTTCGAGGCGAACGGCCACGCCGTGGTGCCGTCCGCTCCGCTGCCCGCCATCAGCGACCCGAACCTGCTGTTCGTCAACGCCGGCATGGTGCAGTTCGTCCCCTACTTCCTGGGTCAGCAGACCCCGCCGTACCGGCGGGCCGTCAGCGTGCAGAAGTGCATCCGTACGCCGGACATCGACGAGGTCGGCAAGACCAGCCGGCACGGCACGTTCTTCCAGATGAACGGCAATTTCTCCTTCGGGGACTACTTCAAGGACGGGGCCATCCCGCTCGCGTGGGAGCTGGCCACGAAGTCGGTCGGGGCCGGTGGTTTCGGGCTGGACCCGCAGCGGATCTGGCCGACGGTCTACCTCGATGACGACGAGGCGTTCGAGATCTGGCGTTCGGTCGGCGTGCCGGCGGAGCGGATCGTCCGCCGCGGCAAGGCCGACAACTTCTGGTCGATGGGCATCCCCGGCCCGTGCGGCCCGTGCTCGGAGCTGTTCTACGACCGCGGCCCGGAGTACGGCCGTGAGGGCGGCCCGGCGGTCGACGAGGACCGGTACCTGGAGTTCTGGAACCTCGTCTTCATGCAGTTCGAGCGGGGGCCGGGCACCGGCAAGGAGGACTACCCGATCCTCGGTGAGCTGCCGGCGAAGAACATCGACACCGGCATGGGCCTGGAGCGGATGGCGTCGATCCTGCAGGGTGTGGACAACCTGTACGAGATCGACGAGGTGCGGCCGATCCTGGACCGGGCCGCGGAGCTGACCGGCAAGCGGTACGGCGCGCACTCCGGCCACGTGGCCGCCGAGTCGCACCCGGACGACGTGCGGCTGCGCGTCGTCGCCGACCACGTCCGCACCGCGCTGATGCTGATCGGGGACGGCGTGACCCCGGGCAACGAGGGGCGCGGCTACGTGCTGCGGCGCATCATGCGTCGGGCGGTCCGCGCGATCCGGCTGCTCGGCTGGCAGGAGCGGGCGCTGCCCGAGCTGCTGCCGGTGGCCCGTGACTGCATGGCGCCGTCGTACCCGGAGCTGGCCACGGACTTCGACCGGATCGCCGACTACGCGTACGCGGAGGAGGACGCGTTCCTCGCCACGCTTCGTGCCGGCACGACGATCCTGGACACCGCCATCGCCGAGACCCGTACCGAGGGCCGGAAGTCGATCTCCGGGGAGAAGGCGTTCCAGCTGCACGACACGTACGGCTTCCCGATCGACCTCACGCTGGAGATCGCGGGCGAGCACGGCCTGCAGGTCGACGCCGAGGGCTTCCGCCGGCTGATGGCCGACCAGCGGGCCCGGGCGAAGGCCGACGCGCAGGCCCGCAAGACCGGGCACACCGACCTGTCGGCGTACCGGGGGGTGCTCGACCAGGGCGGCCCGGTGACCTTCACCGGCTACCACGAGGTCGCCCGGGAGGCGACGGTCCGGGCGGTGCTCGGCGCCGACGGGCCGCGCCTCGCGGCGGTCGAGGGTGACACGGTCGAGCTGGTGCTCGACGCCACCCCGTTCTACGCGGAGGGCGGCGGCCAGCAGCCCGACCTCGGCATGATCACGGTGGGTGGCGGCCAGGTCGAGGTGCTCGACGTGCAGCAGCCGGTGCCGGGGCTGATCGTGCACCGCGCGCGGGTGGTCCGGGGCGAGGTGCGGGCCGGCGAGACCGGCTTCGCCGAGATCGACACGAGCCGGCGCCGGGCGATCTCCCGGTCGCACACCGCGACCCACCTGGTGCACCAGACCATGCGCAACTTCCTCGGCGAGTCCGCCACCCAGGCCGGCTCGCTGAACGCGCCGGGGCGGCTCCGGTTCGACTTCAACACTCCGACCGGGGTGGCGCCGAGCGTGCTGCGCGACGTCGAGCAGCAGGTCAACGAGGTGCTTCTCGCGGACCTGGAGGTGCATGCCTTCATCACGTCACTGGAGGAGGCCCGGCGCATCGGGGCGATGGCGCTGTTCGGTGAGAAGTACGGCGAGCAGGTGCGGGTCGTCGAGGTCGGCGAGTACGCCCGGGAGCTGTGCGGTGGCACGCACGTCGCCCGCTCCGGCCAGCTCGGCCTGGTGAAGATCCTGTCCGAGTCGTCCATCGGGTCCGGTGTCCGCCGGGTCGAGGCGCTTGTCGGCATGGACGCGTTCAACTTCCTGGCCCGCGAGCACCTGCTTGTCGCCCGGCTCGCCGAGCTGTACCGGGTGCCGTCCGACCAGGTCGCCGACCGGGTCGAGCAGACCGTCACCCAGCTGCGGGACGCGGAGAAGGAGCTGGAGAAGCTGCGCGCCCAGTTGGTGCTCGGCGGCGCGGCCGCGCTCGCGGCGCAGGCGAAGGACGTGCGCGGCGTCGCGTACGTCGGCACCGAGGCCCCGGAGGGCGCGGCCGGCAACGACGTGCGGACGCTCGCCCAGGAGATCCGCGGCAAGATCGACCCGTCGCGGCCGGCGGTGGTGGCGGTGGCCGCCCGGGCCAACGGGAAGGCGTCGCTCGTGGTGGCCGTCAACCCCGCCGCCCGCAGCCGGGGCCTGTCGGCGGCCGACCTGGTCAAGGTGGCCTTCTCCGGGCGGGGCGGGGGCAGCCCCGACCTGGCCCAGGGCGGCGGCCTGCCGGCGGCGGAGGCTCCCGGCCTGCTGCTCACCGTCGAGAAGGCGGTCGCCGAGGCGTGACGTGTCGACGTACGCGACCAGGGCGGACCGACCGGTCCGCCCTGGTCTGTTTCCCAGGGGGAGTGACCGTCGGTGACTGAGTGGTCCCGAGGGGTGCGGCTCGGTGTGGATGTCGGGCAGGTCCGGGTCGGGGTCGCCCGGTCCGATCCGCACGGCGTGCTGGCCACCCCGTTGGTCACCCTCGCCCGTGACTCGACGGCGGCGCCGGAGGCGGTGCCGAGTGACATCGCCGAGGTGGCGGCGCTGGTGCTGGAGCACGAGGCGGTGGAGGTGGTGGTCGGCCTTCCGGTTAATCTCGCCGGAAAGCAGGGACCGGCCGCCGTCCACGTGAAGGCGTACGCTGACCGTCTGGCCGATGTAATAGCGCCCGTGCCGGTGACGCTCACCGACGAGAGGATGTCCACGGTCGTGGCTAGTCGTAGGCTTGCCGAGCGTGGCGTCCGAGGGCGGCGGCAACGCGCGGTGGTCGATCAGGCCGCCGCCGTGGAGATTCTGCAGAGCTGGCTTGATGCGCAGCGGAGGCGGACAGGATGATCGACGATCTGGACCTCGGGTTCGACGAGCAGGAGCGGGGGGAGAAGGGCCGGCATCGGCGTGGCTACGTCCGCAAGCGCAAGAGCGGCTCGGGCGGCGGGCGCGGGAAGACCGTGCTGGCCCTGCTGCTCGCTCTCGTCCTGCTCGGCGGCATCGGTGGCGGCGCCTTCTACGGCTTCGACCGGATCCAGGGCTACCTCGTCACGCCCGACTACGACGGCACCGGCACCGGTGAGGTCACCGTCGAGATCAAGCAGGGTGCCCTGATCGCCGACATGGCGGTGGCGCTCCGCGACGCGGGGGTCGTCAAGAGCAGCAAGGCGTTCATCGAGGCGGCCGAGGACAACTCCCGCAGCAAGAACATCCAGCCGGGCCTGTACAAGCTGCGTAAGCAGATGAGCGGCGAGAGCGCCGTCGCCGCGATGCTGGACCTGAAGAACCGGATCGTCAACGGGGTGACCATCCCCGAGGGGCGCTCCGCGAAGAGCATCTACAAGCTGCTCTCCGAAAAGACCGACATCCCGGTCAAGGAGTTCGAGGCGGCCGCGAAGGACCCGATCGCGCTCGGCGTACCGGACTGGTGGTTCAACCGGGGCGACGGCAAGAAGTCGACCAAGTCGATCGAGGGCTTCCTCTTCCCGGACACCTACGAGATCCCGCCGAACCCGACCGCCGAGTCGGTGCTCAAGATGATGGTGGACAACTTCGTCACCGTCACCGGTGAGCTGCAGTTCGCCGACCGGGTGCAGAAGGAACGCAAGATCAGCCCGTACGAGGCGCTGATCGTCGCGTCGCTGGCGCAGGCCGAGGCGGGCATCGCGGAGGACCTCGGCAAGATTTCCCGGGTCGCGTACAACCGGGTCTACAGCGGCACCTTCCCCTGCAACTGCCTGCAGTTCGACGTCTCGGTCAACTACTACTGGGAGCTGACCGGAAAGAAGACGAAGGCCTCGAAGGACATGACGCGGGCCGAGCTGTACGACGAGAAGAACCCGTACAGCACGCACGCCCACCCGGGCCTCCCGCCGACCCCGATCAACAATCCGGGCAAGCAGGCGTTGGAGGGCGCGATGGACCCGCCGGAGGGCAAGTGGGTCTTCTTCGTCGCGATCGACAAGGAGGGGCGCTCGGCCTTCGCGGAGACCGACGCCGACCACAACCGCAACATCCAGAAGGCCAAGGAGAACGGCGTCCTCTGATGGCGCTCGTGCGGCGCGCTGCGGTGGTCGGCAAACCGATCGCCCACTCGCTCTCCCCGGTGATCCACAACGCGGGCTACGCGGCGGCGGGGCTGACCGGCTGGTCGTACACCCGCTTCGAGTGCGCGGAGTCGGAGCTGCCCGGCCTGGTCGCCGGTCTCGGCCCGGAGTGGGCCGGCCTGTCGGTGAC
Organism: Micromonospora sp. NPDC126480; assembly: GCF_040302465.1. Classification (NCBI taxonomy): domain Bacteria; kingdom Bacillati; phylum Actinomycetota; class Actinomycetes; order Micromonosporales; family Micromonosporaceae; genus Micromonospora; species Micromonospora sp. NPDC126480. The sequence goes on along the minus strand of NZ_JBEORU010000022.1, from coordinate 107,939 downwards.
GATGCCGGGCAAGGAGGCGGCCCTCGCGGTGGCCGAGGCGGCCTCGCCGGTCGCGGCCGCCGTCGGCGCCGCCAACACGCTGGTACGCCGTGCCGACGGCACCTGGTACGCGGACAACACCGACGTCACCGGCATGGTGGACGTGCTGACCGCCGTCGGCGTGGGCCCGCAGGCGGCGGTGACGGTGCTCGGTGCCGGCGGCACCGCACGTGCGGCCGTGGCGGCCGCGGCCCGGCTGCGCGCCCGAGCGGTGACGGTGGTGGCCCGCCGGGCCGAGGCGGTCGAGGAGCTGCGACCCGTCGCCGCCGCGGTGGGTGTGCCCCTGACCGGCGCGCAGTGGGATGCCGCGGCCGGGCACTGCACCGCCGACGTGGTGGTGTCGACCGTGCCGAAGGGTGTCGCCGACCCGCTCGCCGCGACGGTGGCCTGGCAAGCGTCCACCGTGCTCTTCGACGCCCTCTACGACCCGTGGCCGACCCCGCTGGCGTCCGCCGCGGGGGCCGCGGGCTGCCGGATCGTCTCCGGTCTCGACCTCCTGCTGGCTCAGGCGGTCGGCCAGTTCGAGCAGTTCACCGGGGTACCGGCGCCGCGCACGGCGATGGCGGCGGCGCTCGCGGCGGCGCGATCCGCGTGACCACCCGGCTGTCCTCTGTGGTCGCACGCGGAATCCTTAGGCGACGGTTAAGACCCGCTTAGGTCCGGCTATCGTGCTCACGCCGCGTCGCGTACGCCGCTACGCTGCCGAGAGTCAACGCAGCAGACACAGGGAGTTTCGTTGAGCAGGCGCGGAGTTCACCGACTCACCCGGCACCGTGGTCCCCGACGCAAGGCGGCGCTGTTCGGCGTCGCCGCGGCGACGGTGGCCGGCGGGCTGGTGGCCGGCATGATGCCGTTGCTGGCGGCCGATGACATGTCGGTGCGGGCGGTGGCCGACACCACGGCCACCTTCGTGTCGCAGGACGGCGACAACGGCGCCAGGACCACCCTCGCCACCTGCCCGGCCCGCTGCGACGCCAACCCGCGCGGGGCCCGGGACGCGGTCATCCAGTTCGCGGTCACCACCCTCCCCGCGAACGCGGTGAACATCCGGGCCACCCTGCGGGTGCACGCCTGGCAGAAGTTCGACGCCACCGTGACCGCGCACGCGTCCACGTTGGACGCCCGGCTGGCCCGGCCCGCGCCGGCGCCGGTGGGCCCGGCCGTCGACACGGTCACCGGGGTGCGCCCCGGCTTCAACGAGTGGGACGTGTCCGCCCTGGTGAAGGGGAACGGCTCGGTCACCGTGTCGCTGGCGCAGACCGGGCTGGAGACCCGCATCTACTGGGCGTCGTCGGAGAATCGCAACACCGACCTGCGTCCCCGCCTGGTTTTGCGCTACGACGTCGCGAGCCGTCCGACCGTCGCGCCGAGCAGCGCCGCGCCGGCGCCCTCGCCGAGCCGGACGACCGCCCCGACCCCGCCGCCGCCGAGCGCCAGCCCGACCAGACCCGCGCCCAGCCCGACCGTGACGCCGTCACCGCGGCCAGCCGGCTGCGGGCAGGTCTCGGCGAAGCTGGTGCCCTCCTGCGGCGCCTGGTGGGGGATGTACTCGCCGACGAACCCCGCGACGTGGGACCACGGCCGCGCCATCACCGACGTCGAGGCGCAGGTCGGCCGCAAGTTCGACATCGTGCACCGCTACCACGACTTCTCCAACCAGGGCAACAACGGCGCCTTCCCGGACGCGTACGAGCAGAAGCAGATGCGCGAGGGCCGGCTGATGTTCTTCGCGTGGGAGTCCCGCGTCTTCTCCTCCGGCACGGTGCTCACCTGGAAGGACGTCTACAGCGGCCGGCACGACGCGACCATCGACGCGGTCGCCGGCCGGATCCGGGCCACCGGCGTGCCGGTGTTCATGGGCTTCGACCACGAGCCCGAGGACGAGCCCGCCAAGGGCAGCGACGCGGACTTCGTGCGCGCCTGGCGCTACGTGCACGACCGGTTCGCCGCGGCCGGCGCGCACAACGCGGTGTGGGTGTGGACGATGATGGGCTGGTCCGGCCACTACAGCCGGTACGCGGGCCTGTACCCGGGTGACCGTTACGTCGACTGGGTGGCGTGGGATCCGTACAACTTCCACGTCTGCAACGGCAGCACGGTCTGGAAGAGCCCGGCGACCACCATCGGCAACTTCTACCGCTGGCTGGACCAGAACGGCATCGGCGCCGGCAAGCCCCGGATGCTCGCCGAGTTCGGCACCAACTTCAACGCCGCCGACCCGCAGGCCAAGCGGCGCTGGTTCGAGGAGTTCCCCGCCGCGCTGAAGGCGCACCCGAAGATCAAGGCGGCGATCTACTTCAACTCGGCCGGCATGACCACGCGGACGAGCACCTGCGACATGACGATGAACCACGACGGGTCCGCGCTGGCCGGGTTCACCAGGGCCGGCCAGGACGCATACCTGCGGCAACCCACGCCGGGAAGCTGAGTCCGCCAGGCCCGCGCGGCGGCGGCGGGGTGCCGGTCGTTAGTCGGACATCCGACCCGGTACGCTCGCCGTCGTCGCGTGGGGGCCAGTGACCGCCCAATCGGCGGATATCGCCGACCGGGGTCGGTCGGGCACGCTACGCGGGTTCTCATCCACCTTGGAGGCGTAGCGTGCCCGAAGTCTCGCACTCTCGGCGTTCTGCCGGATTCCGGATCCGCGCGGCAGCGATCGGTCTGGTGACCCTCGCCGCCGCGGTCGCCGTACCGTCGATGGCGTCCGCCGCCGTGGTGCCGGCACCCGAGACGCAGACCCTGGTTTCGGCCAACCCCGCCGACAACACCCCGCACGCCCGCAACGGTGAGGCGCGTGCCTTCGCCGAGGTCGGCTCAACCATCTACGTCGGGGGCAGCTTCACGCAGATCCGGCAGACGGCCAGCTCGCCGTGGATCACCCAGAACTATCTCTTCGCGTACGACAAGAGCACCGGCACGATCTCGACGACGTTCCTGCCGGTGCTCGACGGCGTGGTGAACGCGCTTGTCGCCGGCCCGAACAACACGCTGATCGTCGGCGGTACGTTCAAGAACGTCAACGGGGTGTCCCGGAAGAACCTGGTGGCCCTCAACCCGACGACCGGTGCGATCGTCGACGACTGGGTGGGCCGCTCGGACGGCGGCATGATCCGCGACATGGTGCGGCACGACAACTGGCTGTACCTGGCGGGCGCCTTCAACTGGATCAACGGCACCTCGCACAACGGCCTGGCGCGGCTCAACTACGCCACGGGCGCGATCGACCCGACGTTCAACATCGACGCGACCGTCGGGCGGCACGGCACCAACTCGTACGTGTGGACCATCGACGTGACGCCGGACGGGAACACCCTCGTGGTGGGCGGCAACTTCACGCTCGTCAACGGCCTGTCCCGCAACCAGATGGCGCTCGTCGACCTGACCGGCACGCCGAGCGTCATCGACTGGAGCACGGAGAAGTTCGTCCCGCCGTGTGCGGCGCCGGCGACCTTCGTCCACTACGTGCAGGACGTGCGGTTCGGCGGGGACGGCAGCTGGTTCGTCGTCGGCACCAACGGTGGCGGGGGTTGGCCGGCCGCGTACTGCGACGCGCTGGTCCGCTTCGAGACCGCCGCTCGCGGCAGCGGCCAGCTCGGCACCTGGGTCGACTTCACCGGCAACGACACCATCACCTCGGTGGAGGTCGCCGACAACGTCATCTACCTGGGCGGGCACTTCCGCTGGCTGAACAACCCGAACGCGAGCGACCGCGCCGGCGCCGGCGCCGTCGACCGGCTCGGTATCGCCGCCGTCACGCCGGCCACCGGCATGCCGATCAACTGGAACCCGCGCCGCAGCGGTGGTTCGTCGATGCCGCCGGGGACCAGCACGTGGGGCTCCACGGTGCCGGTGCTCTGGCGGGGCAGCGACGGGTTGTACTTTGGGCAGAACTCGGACGCCATGGGCGGCGAGTACCACGGCCGGCTCGGCATGTTCCCGGTGTCCGGCGGCCGGAAGGTCACCCCGAAGAACCCGACGACCGCCACCACCGGCAACCTCTACCTGGGCACCGGGGACGGCGAGCTGGCGAAGGTGCCGTTCGACGGCGCCGCCATCGGGGCACCGACCACCGTCAGCCAGCCGAACTACACCGCCGCCGGCGCCACCTGGGGCATGAGCGACCGGATCTACTGGGCGCACACGGTCGCCGGCACCCCGACCGGCAGCCGGATCGACATCTCGATGTTCAACGGCACCGTCGGCGCGCCGTGGGAGGCGTCCGGCTACAACGACTGGTTCAACGCGGCGAACATGACCGGTGCGTTCTTCCTCAACGGTCGGCTCTACTACACCCGCACCGGAGCCAACGCCCTCTACTACCGCTACTTCGAGACCGACGGGAACTACCTGGGCGCCACCGAGTTCACCCTGCCCACCACCGGCGTGACGTGGTCCTCGGTGCGGGGCATGGCCTGGGTCGGCGGCAAGATCGTGTACGGGAGCACCGACGGTACGCTGCGCAGCGTGCCGTTCGACCCGACGGCCGCCCCGGCGGTCGACGGCGCGGCGATCACCGTCCTCGCGCCGGCGAGCCCCGAGCTGAGCTGGTCCTCCCCGCGGACGTTCTTCGCCGTACAGTGACGCTCATCAGTCCGTAACGGGGCGTCGGTAGATTGTTCACGTTGGGCCGGCGGCGGAATCCCCGCCGCCGGCCCCCGACGTGGGGAGGGGTCGTTGAGCGGCATCCGCCGTGGGCTCGCGGTGCGGGCGGTGTTCGCGGTGAAGCGCGGCTGGTACCGGTTGCGCTACCCCCGGTTGACCATCGGTCGGGGCGTGGAGATCCGGGGGCGGGTCCGGCTGCGTCGCGGCGTCCGGGTGCACATCGGCGACCGGACCCGGATCAACAAGCTGGTCCGGTTCGCCGGGCCGGGCGAGGTCCGGGTCGGTGCCGACTGCCTGTTGAACGCGACGTGGATCGGCACCTGGACGTCGGTCACGATCGGTGACCGGTGCCTGCTGTCGGACTGCGAGCTGCTCGACAACGACTTCCACAACCTGTCGCCCGAGCAGCGGCACGATCCGCCCACCCCGGCCTCACGGGCGCCGATCGTCGTGGAGGACAACGTCTGGATCGGCGCCCACGCGCTGGTGATGAAGGGCGTGCGGATCGGCCGGGACAGTGTCGTGGGCGCCGCGACCGTGGTGCGGACTGACGTCCCGCCCCGCGTCGTCGTCGTCGGAAACCCCCAACAGACGGTGAAGAAGTTCAATGACTGACGCTCCTGGTGGTTCCTGGTCCGCCGACGCCGCTCCCGGTGGCGGGGGAGCACCAGGCCGCACGGTCACCCTGATCGACCTGCTCCGCGTGCCGCTGCACCGGATCCGTCTGGTGGCGGGGGTGGCCGCCGTCGGGCTGCTCGCCGCGCTCGGCTACGTGCTGCTGGTGCCGAGCGCGGTGACCGCCAACGCGGTGGTCGCGGTCCGCCCGGTGGTCACCGACGCGTTCACGCCCAGCGGGGCGTCCGCCGACCGCGCGGTGAACATGAACGTGGAGAGCGGCATCGCCACCGGCACCGACGTGGTGCAACGGCTGGTGGACGCCACCGGCCAGGACCAGCGCGACGTGCGGGACGCCCTCGAGGTCGAGGTGCCGACCGGCGGTCAGATCCTGCGCTTCCTCTACACGGCCAACTCCCCGGAGGACGCGGTCGCGGGGGTCAACCTCGCCGCTCAGGCGTACCTCGACGTGCGCCGCGGGATGTACGAGCGGCAGCGGGAGGACATGCTGCGCTCGTACGACGAGAGCATCACCAAGGTCCAGGCGCAGCAGACGGCCCTGCAACGGCGGATCGCCAGCGCCCGCGAGGGCGCGGTGGACGCGGCCGTCGCCGAACTGGCCGGCGTCAACAACCAGCTCACCCAGCTGAGTTCGGCACGTACCGAGATCGCGGCGGTCGACGTCAACCCGGGCTGGGTCACCCGCAAGGCCGAGAAGGCCCTGGTCGCCGCCGGCGGCAATCGCCCGCTCTACCTGCTCGCCGGGTTGCTGGGCGGCACGCTGCTCGGCATCGTGCTGGCCTACGTGTGGGAGTCGGTGGACCGCCGGATCCGCTCCGTCGACGACGGCCGGGACGCCACCGGTCTGCCGCTGCTCGGCACGGTGCGGAGCAAGGGGCTGCGCGGCTCCCGGCACGCGGTGGACGCCGACATCCGCTACGTGGGGATGGCGATCGCCGAGCGGGTCCGCGAACCGGCCCGGGTCGCGCTGCTCAGCACCCGGGAGGACCCGACGGTGATGACCGCCGGGCTGGCGGTGGCGCTCGCGGCGACCGGCCGGGAGGTGTACGTCGCCGACGACAGCGGCCGGCTGGAGCGGCTGCGGGCCGAGGTGCTGGCCGGCCTGGGCCGGCTGCCGGCCGCGGCCAACCCGGCCGGTCCGGTCGTGCCCAAGCCCCGCGAGGGCGGCGCGGCAAGCGTCGACGACGTCACCGAGGTGATCACCGTCCGCCGGCCGTCCCCGCACCCCACCCCCCGCCCCTCGACCGACCCGGACGCCACGATGACCCTGCCCCGGGTCGCGTCCGGGGCGCCGCCCGCCAGCGGCAAGAGCAAGGTCAAGACCACCGCGGACGAGGTGCCGGTGGGCGCCGGCAGCGTCCGCTTCGGCACCTGGCGGCAGCGCGCCGCCAACGGGCTGGTGCTGTTCAACGCACCGCCGGCCGAGGCCGACGAGCGCGGCGTCGCGGCGGCCCGGCAGGGCACCGCGGTGGTGGTGGTCGAGCAGGACCGGACGCGGCAGGGCGACCTGCGCCGGTTGGCGGAGCGGCTGCGCGCCGCCGGCGTCACCCCGCTCGGTTTCGTCCTCACCCGCACGGGACGGGGATGACGGTGCCCGTCACCCGGGCGCCGGCGACGAACGAGCCGACCGGGGACGGGCCCACCCCGATCCTCCCGCCGCCGCCGCCGTCCCCACCGCCGCCCCGGCTGCCGATGTGGCCACTGGTCCTGATGTTCGGCCTGGTGCCGCTCTGGTGGCTGACCGGGGCGTTCTATCTGGGCTGGCCGCTGCTGGGGGCGCTGCTGCTCGCCCTGCTGCTGGTGCGGGGCCGGGTGCCGCTGCCGCCGGCCGCCGGGATCTGGCTGATGTTCCTGGCACTCGTGCTGGTCAGCGCCACCCAGCTGGCGTCGTTCGCCTCGGTGCTGACGTTCGGGTTGCGGCTGGGGTTCTACGTCACGGCGCTGGTGGTCGGCGTCTACGTGTACGCGGTGGCCCGGGAGCGCCCCGACAAGACCGCGGTGCTCGTCCCGCTGTGCGCGTTCTGGTTCGGGTTGGTGGTGCTGGGCTGGCTGGGCGTGCTCGCGCCCCGGCTCGCGATGACCACTCCGGTGGAGATCCTGCTGCCCGGCGGCATCGCCGCCAACCCGTTCATCAACGACATGGTCCACCTGTCCACCGCCGAGTACAGTGCCCGGTCCTTGAACCCGATCTACCGGCCCGCCGCGCCGTACGCCTACACCAACAACTTCGGCAGCGCGTACGCGATGACGTTGCCGTGCGTGGTCGCGTTCACCATGCTGTGCCGTCGGGGCGTGCTGCGCTGGGCCCTGCTCGGGTCGTTGCCGCTGTCCCTGGTGCCGGCGTTCTTCACGCTGAACCGGGCGATGTTCCTCAGTCTCGGTGTCGGTCTGCTGGTGCTCGGCGTACGGGCCAGCCTGCGGGGCAACATGCGGGTCGCCGCCTCGATCGTCGGCATCGTGGTGGTGGGCGGCATCGCGGCTCTGTTCATCCCCGTCGCCGACATGATCGGCAACCGGGTGGAGTCCAGCGACACGAACACCGACCGGCTCTCGCTCTACACCGAGGTGCTGCGCCGGATCAGTCACTCGCCCTGGCTGGGCTACGGCGCGCCGGTCGATGTCGACACGGTCTCCGCCGAGGCGCCCATCGGCACCCAGGGCCAGCTGTGGATGGTGCTGTTCAGCCACGGCGTGCCCGCCATGCTGTGCTTCCTGGCCTGGTTCGTGGTGGCGGCCCTGATCTGCGCCCGGGCCACCTCCCCGGCCGGGCAGTGGCTCGCGATCGTCCCGGTGGTGTGTCTGGTGCAGATCCCCTTCTACGGCATGGCCAACCAGAACCTCTCGGTCGCCTTCTACGCCGTCGCTTTCGCCATGGCGCTCACCGAGCGGGAGGTGGCGCTGCGGCGCATCCCCCAGCTGCCCGCGACCGTCGGGAAGGTGGGCACGTGACCGCCGCCGCCCGCGTCACCACCGCCGGAGCCGTTCCGCCGGCGGCCGACGCGGAGACCCGGCGCAGCGCGCGCAGCGGTGCCGCCGGGCTGATCGGCGCCGCGACGAGCGGGCTGTTCGGCTTCGTGCTCGCCGTCGTGATCACCCGGGGCTACGGCACCGCCGGCTCCGGCGCGTTCTTCGCCGCGATCGGCGTGGTCACGGTGGCTACCGCCGTCTGCACGCTGGGCGCCGAGACCGGCCTGATGTGGGCGCTGCCGCGGCGGCGCGCCGGGGCCGGCGGCGACGCCGCCCGGGTGCTGCCCGTCGCCCTGCTCCCACCGCTGGTCGCCGCCGTGGTCGTCGCGGCCGTCGGGGTGGCCACGGCCGGGGCGCTGGCGCCGCGGGTGCTCGGTGGCGCGGCGGGGAGCGGTCTGCTGGTGGCCGCCTTCGCCGCCGTGCCGGTGGTCGTGCTGATGACCCTGCTGCTGGCCGCCCTGCGCTGCGTACGGCCGATCCGGGCCTACGTGTCGGTCCAGTTCTTCCTGCTGCCGGTGGCCCGGCCGGTGCTTGTCGGCGGCGCGGTCCTCGTCGGCGGCGGCCTGGTGGCCGGCGTGTCCGCGTGGCTGGTCCCGGCCGGGCTCGCCCTGCTTGTCTGCCTGACCCTGGTCGCCGGACCGCTGGGCGTCGGGCGGGGCGCGGCCCTGCGGCCCGAGCGGCGGGACTGGTCCGCGTTCTGGCGTTTCGCACTGCCCCGTGCCGCCTCGGCGGCCATCGACGCCGGCAACATGTGGGTCGGTGTCCTGCTGACGTCGTCCCTGGCGGGAGCGGGCGAGGCGGGCGTGTTCGGCGCCGTGGGCCGCTACATCCTCGCCGGTCAGCTCGCCATGCAGGGCCTGCGGGTGGCGGTGTCCCCGCAGCTGTCCCGGCTGCTGGGGGAGGGGCGGCCGGACGCCGCCGCCGCGGTGCACCGGCAGCTCACCGCCTGGGGGCTGGTGCTGTCCTGGCCGGTCTACCTGCTGCTCGCCGTCTTCGGGCCGGCCTTCCTGGAACTGTTCGGGTCGGGCTTCACCGCGGGCGCCACCGCGATGACCGTGCTCGCCCTGGCCATGCTTGTGAACACCGGCGTCGGCAACGTGCAGAGCCTGCTGCTGATGGGCGGCCACAGCGGACTGCACCTGGTCGCCACCCTGGCCGGCCTGCTGGTCACCGTCTCCCTCGGCCTGGTGCTGATCCCCGGCCACGGCGCGACCGGCGCGGCGCTGGCCTGGGCGGCCGGCATCGTCACGGAGAACCTGGTCGCCGTGACGTGCGCGTGGTGGGTGGTGCGGCACCCTCTGGTGGACGCGCCGATGCTCGGCGTCGCGGCGGCGACCGTCGCCGGGGTCGGCGGTGCCGCCGCGATCGGCGTGCTGGCCGGCGGCCGGGGGATCCCCGGCCTGCTGGTGGCGGTGGCCGTGCTGGCCGTCGCGTGCGTCGGCTTGTTGACGTTGCCCCGGGTGCGGCGCGGCATCCGGGTGACGATGAGGCAGATCCGTGGGCGGGGGGAGGCGGCCCCGACCGCTTCCGGGTCCGTCCCACCGCAGCAGAAGGGCAGGTGAGGTCCGTCGTGCCGGCTTTGCGCGATCGGGTGAAGCAACTCGTGCCGACCCAGGTGACCGAGCGGGTGAGAGAGTCCCTCGTCGAGTACGGCGTACGGACCAGCGACCGGCGACCCCTGCCGGACTTCCTCGTCATCGGCACCAAACGGGGCGGCACCACCTCGCTGTGGAACTACCTGATCCAGCATCCGCTGGTGCCGCGGCTCTTTCCCGCCTGGAACACGAAGTCCGCCCACTACTTCGAGGAGCACTGGCGGCGCGGCGAGGCGTGGTACCGCTCGCACTTCCCGACGGTGCGGCAGCGGGAGGCGCTGGCCCGCCGCCACGGCGGCCCGGTCCGGGTCGGCGAGGCGGCCCCGCTGTACATGTTCCACCCGCTCGCCGCGCAGCGGGTGGCCGCGCTGATGCCGTCGGTCAAGCTCATCGTGCTGCTGCGCGATCCGGTGGAGCGGGCGTACTCGCACTGGAAGGAGCGGCGCACCCACGGCATCGAGCCGCTGGACTTCGCCGACGCCCTCGCCGCCGAGGAGGAGCGCACTGCAGGGGAGCGGGAGCGGCTGATCGCCGAACCGGAGTACTTCAGCGAGGCCTACGACTGGTACACCTACCGGGCCCGGGGTCGCTACCTGGAGCACCTGGAACCGTGGCTGGAGCGCTTCGACCGCGAACAGTTCCTGTTCCTGCCCAGCGAGGACCTCTACCGCGATGCCCGGTCGACCTACCGGCGGACGCTCGACTTCCTCGGCCTGCCGCCGCACGACCTGGCGAACTTCAAGGTCTACAACGACCGGCGGTCCGCGCCGCTGGACCCGGCGCTGCGGGCGGAGCTGACCGACTACTACCGGCCCCACAACGACGCCCTGCGGCAGCGGCTCGGGATGGACCTCGACTGGCCGGACCGGGCCGCGTGACGGCGTCGGCGACCGCGCCCGCCGACCCGCGTACGCGTACCGACGGGCTGGGCTGGGTCACCCGGGCGGTCTTCGGTGACGAGCGGGTGGGGCTGACCGTCGGCGGCCCGCCGCCGGCCGGCCAGCGCGTGGTGGCGCGGTACGCGATCGTCCCGTCGCCGCAGCGGGCCCGGTTCCTGCTGCCCCTCGGCTCGCCGCGGGCCACGGCCGCGTCGCTGCTGGCGTACAACGCGCTGCGGCCACCCCGGGTACGGGCGGTGCGGGCCGTCCTCGGCGGGGTGGCCCGGCTGCGCGGGATCGAGCTGGCCCGGTTTCCGGTCCTGACCGTGTCGTTGCCGGACGGGGTGGCCGCCGAGGAGGCGCTGCTGGGGCACCGGCTCGCCGCCCTGCTCGGCGGCGGTGCCGCGTACGCGGCCTGCGGCGTGCGCCCACCGGATCCGAACCACAAGCCGACACTGCAGCTGTTCGACGCGAACGGCCGCCCGCTCGGCTACGCGAAGATCGGGTGGAACGACGCCACCCGCGCGCTGGTCACCGCCGAGGCGGCGGCCCTGCGCGAGCTGCCCGCGTTCGCCGGAGTTCCGGACCACCCGGCCGCGCCCCGGCTGCTCGCCGAGACCGCGTGGGCCGGGCAGGCCGTCGCGCTCGTCGAGCCGCTGCCGCCGGCCGTCCGGGGCGTGCCCGCGAGCGAGCCGCCCGACGCGGCCGCGACTCTCGCGGTGGCCCGCCGGGGCAGCCCGCCGGCACCGCCCCGGACGCTGGCCGGGTCGAGCTTCCTGACCCGCCTGAGCACCACGGCGGAGCGCGCCGCCGCCGCGGCGCCGGACGGGGCGCGGGCGGTCGCCGCGGTGACCGCCCTCGCCAACCGGCACGGTGACACGGCTGTGGAGTTCGGCCACTGGCACGGCGACTGGGTGCCGTGGAACCTCGGCCGGCACGCCGGCCGGCTGGTGGCCTGGGACTGGGAGCACAGCGGCCCGGACGTCCCGGTCGGCTTCGACCTGGCACACGACGCGTTCCAGCGCGCCCTCGTGCTGCGCGGCGAGCCGGCCGCCGTCGCCGCCGACGCGGTTGACGCCCAGCTCACCCGGTACGGCGAGACGCTGGGTCTGGACCCGGCCGGGCGACGGCTGGTGGCCGACGCGTACCTGCTGGAGATGTGGTTGCGGACCTGGCGCCTGGCCGACGCCGGTGCGGGATGGAACCCGGCCCTGCATCCCGCCCTGCTGGACGTGGTCGAGAAACGACATAGCGGCTGATCATCCGGTCGCCCTATACAGCGGCCGCGCGAAATGTGATCTGCTCTCGCGTGGCGTCCGTTGAAGATCCAAGCGAACTGTGGGGGTCGCGTGGGTACGAACAACGAGGATCGCGGCGATCCTCCTGTCCTGCTGCTCGTCGGGTCCAGCGGTGGGCACCTCGCCCAACTGCTCGCCCTGCGCTCCTGGTACGAGCGCTGGCACCGCTGCTGGGTCACCTTCGACACCCCGGAGGCGATCTCGCTGCTCGACGGCGAGGACGTCGTCCCGGCCCATCACCCGACCACCCGCAACGTACGCAACCTGCTGCGCAACGCGGTGCTGGCGGCGCGGGTGCTGCGGCGGCGCCGGGTGGCCGCGGTGGTGACGACCGGCGCCGGTGTCGCGGTGCCGTTCGTGGTGCTCGCCTGGCTGCGGCGGATCCCCACCGTCTACATCGAGGTGTACGACCGGATCGACACCCCGACCCTGACCGCGCGCCTCTGCCGCCCGTTCCTGTCCGCGATGCTCGTGCAGTGGGAGGAGCAGCGCCGGCAGTACCCGGAGGCCACCGTGGTGGGGACGCTCCTGTGAGCGCGGTGAGCGCGGTGAGCGCAGCGCAGCGGAGCCCCGCGGTCGCGAACGGAAGGCGGGCGCGGTGAGCGCGGAGCACGCCGCGCAGGCCCGGTCGGAGGCGCCGTGTCGCGTCCCCCGGCAGCGGGACCGCTCGGGCACGCCGCCGACCCGGGTGCTGGTGGCGGTCGGCACCGACAAGCACCCCTTCGACCGACTGGTCGACTGGCTGGAGGGGTGGCAGCCGGCGGTCGCCGACCGGGTCGTGCTGACCGTCCAGCACGGACACACCCGGGCGCCCGGTGTTCCCGGCGCGGTCGCCTTCCTGGGGCACGACGAGCTCCAGGCGGCGATGTCCGGCGCCGACGTCGTGGTGTGCCACGGCGGTCCGGCCACCATCCTGGAGGCCCGCCGGCACGGCCGCCTGCCGATCGTGGTGCCCCGGAACCCGTCACACGGCGAGCACGTCGATGACCACCAGCTGCTGTTCGCGCGGCGGCTCGGCGCCGCCGGCATGGTGGTGCTGTGCGAGACCCGCGAGGCGCTGCTGGCGGCGCTCGCGACCGGCCTCGACGATCCGGGCCGGTTCACCGTCCGGGCCGATCCCGACGCGGCCCGGGCGCAGGAGGCCGCCGTGGCGCGGGTCGGGGAGATCGTGGAGGACCTGGTGGCCGCGTCCGGCGGCCGGCGGACGTGGTGGCGGCCGTGGAAGCGGGCGCACCGGAATGGAGCGCGACGATGACCGCACACCCCAGCGTGAGTGCCGTGGTGCCCACCCGGGACCGCCCGGAGCTGCTGCGGGCCGCGGTCCGCGCGATCCTCGACCAGGACTATCCGGGCGAGATCGAGGTGGTCGTCGTGTACGACCGCTCCGAGCCGGACCTGACGCTGGCCGAGCTGTCCCGGCTGGGCCGCCCGGTGCGGGTGATCCGCAACGAGCGCACTCCCGGCCTGGCCGGTACCCGCAACACCGGCATCCTCGCCGCCACCGGCGAGCTGGTCGCGTTCTGCGACGACGACGACGAGTGGCTGCCCGGCAAGCTGCGGGCGCAGGTCGAGGCGCTCGCCGCCGTGCCGGGCGCCGAGTTCGTCTGCTGCGGCATCCGCGTCAGCTACGACGGGCACACCGTCGACCGTTCGCTGTCGCGGGACCGGATCACCCTCGCCGACCTGCTGCGCGACCGGATGACCGAGCTGCACCCGTCGACCTTCGTGATCCGCGCAGCCGCGCTGCGGGAGGGTTTCGGGCTGGTCGACGAGGAGATCCCCGGCAGCTACGCGGAGGACTACGAGTTCCTGCTGCGGGCCGCGCGCAGTGCCCCGCTGGTCAACCTGGGCACCCCGTACGTGCTGGTCCGCTGGCACAAGCGGTCGTACTTCGCGCAGCGGTGGGACACCATCTCCGAGGCGTTGCAGTGGCTGCTGGAGCGCTACCCGGAGTTCGGCACCCAGCCGGCCGGCGAGGCGCGGGTGGCCGGGCAGATCGCATTCGCCCGGGCCGCGTCCGGCGACCGGACGGGCGCGCTGCGGTGGGCGCGGCGCACGATCCGACGCAATCCGCGGGAGCCGCGGGCGTACCTGGCGCTCGCCGTGGCGGGGCGGGTGGTCCGGGCCGACGCGGTGCTGCGCACCCTGCACAAGCGGGGCCGGGGCATCTGAGCCGACCGGGCGGTTCCCGCCGGCCGGAACCGCTGCGTGTGCGGGCGGGGACGCCTTGTTCGTCGGTGCGGGTGTCGATTCTCCGACTGACATACGTACCGTGATCGATGGAAGACTCGGCGTCATGGCTCTCCACTCGCTGAGGTTCCGTCTCGTCGACTCGCCGACATCGCTCGGCGCGAAGCGCCGGGCGCGCCGCGCCGCCTGGCTGGCCGACGCGTTCCCCGACCTGGCCGACATGTCCGTGCTCGACCTGGGCGGGCGGGTGGACAGCTGGGCGCGGGTACCGGTCCGCCCGGCGCGCGTACACGTGGTCAACCTGGAGCCCCTGCCCGCGGAGCTGCCGGAGTGGGCCGAGGCCGACCACGCCGACGCCTGCGAGCTGCCGGGGAGCATCCTGAGCCGCCGGTACGACCTCGTCTTCAGCAACAGCGTCCTGGAACACGTGGGCGGGCACGAACGCCGGCGGCGCATGGCGGAGGCGATCCGCGAGCTGGCGCCCGCGTACTGGGTGCAGACGCCGTACCGGTACTTCCCGATCGAGCCGCACTGGGTGGCGCCCGGCATGCAGTTCCTGCCGGTGTCCGCACGGGTGGTGGTCGCCCGCAGGTGGCCCCTGGCGTACACGCCGGGCAAGTCGTACGAGGCGGCGATGCGGCAGGTGCTGACCACGGAGCTGATCGGCCGGGCGGAGCTGCGCTACCTGTTCCCGGAGGCGACCATCCGCAGTGAACGCCTGCTGGGACTCACCAAGTCGCTGATCGCGGTCCGTTCGGCCTGACCGCGGGCCGCCGTCGTCAGGACGCCGGCGGCTCCCCGTCGGCGCGGCGTTCCCGTCGCTCCGCGGAGGCCGCCCGCAGCCGCTCGTACCAGTGTGGGGTGGTGGCCGGGTCGAAGATCCGGGCGAGCGCCACGTCGGTCGACGAGTGCGCCAGGATCGACAGCACCACGGTCAGCGCCACCAGGTGGAACACCTCGTCGCTGGCGTCGATGCCGGCCTGGAGGACGATCAGGCCGTAGACGACCGAGGCGAAGCCCTTCGGGCCGAACCACATGGCGGCGAACTGCTCGGTGCGGGTCAGATGCGACCCGAGGAACGACACCGCGAGCGCGACCGGGCGGGCCACCACGATGGCCAGCACCGCGAAGACCCAGCCGGTCCAGTGGATCTCGCCGAGGAACTCCACCGAGATCAGCGCGCCGAAGACCAGCAGGGCGGCGAGTTTGAACAGCTCGGCGATCAGCTCGCCGAAGTGCTCGAAGCTCTCCCGCTGCCGCTCGCCGAAGGTGGCCACCGTGATGCCGGCGGCGAACGCGGCGAGGAACAGGTTGGCGTGGGTGACCTGGCCCAGCGCCAGCACCAGCAGGCCGATCGCCACCCCGTTGAGCGGCTCGTACTGGGTGGAGGCGGAGAAGAAGCGCAGCTTCTCCAGCCGCAGGGCCAGCCACGGCACCGCCACGCCGATCACCACGCCGAGCAGCAGCTCGGTGCCGAGCTCGTCGATGTGCAGGTCGTCGGAGCCGGCGGCGATCGCCAGGAAGAGGATGACGAACGGCAGCGCGAGACCGTCGTTGACACCGGACTCGACGTTGAGCAGGTGCCGCAGCCGGGCGGGCACCCGCTCGTTGCCGACCAGCGCGGCGGCGAAGACCGGGTCGGTGGGGGCGAGGACCGCCCCGATCAGCAGCGCCTCCGGCCAGTCCAGCCCGGCCACGTAGTGCGCCAGCAGCGCGGTGATCAGCAGGGTCAGTGGCAGGCCCCAGCCGAGCGCCCGCCCGGGCAGCCGCCACGCCGAGCGCAGGTCGGCGAAGCCGACCCGCATGCCGTCGGTGAACAGCACGGTGAACAGGGCCAGCTCGGCGAGCGTGGCGACGATCTCGCTGTCGGCGGTGATCTGCAGCAGGCCGGTCGTGTCCGGACCGAGCACGAAGCCGGCGACCAGGAAGAGCACCGCCGTGGACAGGATGCTCCGGTGCGCCAGGCTGGACAGCAGGACGGCCAGCAGCAGCACGGCCGCGAACGCGAAGAGCAACACCGGGTGCCTCCGACGGGTCGACGAGTCTCCGGCGACCAGACTTCCGGCACGCCGCCATGATCATACGAATTCGCCGTCATCCGGCGGTACACCGGCCGGCGGACGGCTGCGTCCGTAGGGCGGGACGCGCCGGCCGCCGCACGCCGGTGGACACCGGCCGTGACAGACTGACCGCTGTGTTGCGCTGGTTGACTGCAGGGGAATCGCACGGTCCCGCCCTCGTCGCGCTGCTGGAGGGCGTACCGGCCGGTGTCGAGGTGACCTCCGGGGACATCGCCGGTGAGCTGGCCCGGCGCCGGCTCGGCTACGGCCGGGGCGCCCGGATGTCGTTCGAGCAGGACGAGGTCGAGATCGTCGGCGGCCTGCGGCACGGCGTGACCCTGGGCAGCCCGGTGGCGGTCCGCGTCGGCAACTCCGAGTGGCCGAAGTGGCGCACCGTCATGGCCGCCGACCCGGTCGACCCGGAGGAGCTGGCCGGGCAGGCCCGCAACGCGCCGCTGACCCGGCCGCGCCCGGGCCACGCCGACCTGGCCGGCATGCAGAAGTACGGGCACACCGACGCCCGCCCGATCCTGGAGCGGGCCAGCGCCCGCGAGACCGCCGCCCGGGTCGCCGTCGGCACCGTGGCGAAGGCGCTGGTCAAGCAGGCGCTCGGTGTCGAGATCGTCTCACACGTGGTGGAGTTGGGGCCGGTCGCCGTGAAGCCCGGCCTGCGGCCCACCCCGGCCGACGCCGAGCGGATCGACGCCGATCCGCTGCGCTGCCTGGACCCAGAGGCGAGCGCCCGGATGGTCGCCGAGGTCGACGCCGCGAAGAGGGCCGCCGACACCCTCGGGGGCGTGGTGGAGGTCCTCGCGTACGGGGTGCCGCCGGGCCTCGGCAGCCACGTGCAGTGGGACCGCAAGCTCGACGCCCGGCTGGCCACGGCGCTGATGTCCATCCAGGCGATCAAGGGCGTGGAGATCGGTGACGGCTGGCAGCAGGCCCGCTCCCGGGGCTCCGAGGCGCACGACGAGATCATTCCCAGCGCCACCGGGGTGCGGCGGGTCACCGACCGGGCCGGCGGGTTGGAGGGCGGCATCACCACCGGCGAGCCGCTGCGGGTGAAGGCCGCGATGAAGCCGATCTCCTCGCTGAACCGCGCCCTGTCGACCGTGGACGTCACCACCGGCGAGCCGGCCACCGCGATCAACCAGAGGTCGGACGTGTGCGCGGTGCCGGCCGCCGCGGTCGTCGCCGAGGCGATGGTGGCGCTGGTGCTCGCCGAGGCGGCGGTGGAGAAGTTCGGCGGCGACTCGGTGGCCGAGATGCGCCGCAACCTCGCCGGCTACCTCGACGCGCTGGTGATCCGGTGACCGGGGCGACCCGGCCGGTCTGCGTCCTGGTCGGCGCGCCCGGCTCCGGCAAGACGACCGTCGGGCAGGCGCTCGCCGCCCGGCTCGGCTTGGAGTTCCGGGACACCGACCTCGACATCGAGCGGATGGCCGGCAAACCGATCCCGGAGATCTTCGTCGACGAGGGCGAGGCGCACTTCCGTACCCTCGAACGGGCGGCGGTGGCCGCGGCGCTGGCGTCCTGCTCCGGCGTGCTCGCCCTCGGCGGCGGCGCGGTCCTCGCCGAGGAGACCCGGGCCGCGCTGGTCGGGCACACCGTCGTGCACCTGTCGGTGGAGCTTCCCGACGCGGTGAAACGGGTCGGTCTCGGCGCCGGGCGGCCACTGCTGGCGATCAATCCACGCGCCACCCTCAAGCACCTGCTGGACCAGCGCCGCCCGCTCTACGCGGAGGTGGCGACGCACACCGTGGCCACTGACGGGCGTGCTCCGGAGGAGCTGGCCGCCGAGATCGCCGGCCTGCTCAAGCCCTGACCGCCGCCGGCCCTGGCCCTTGCCGCGGCGTGGTCCGCTCCGGCCGCCAGGTCACCAGCAGGGCGAGGGCGAGCAGGATCTCGGCCAGGTCCCCGCCGTAGTACATGACGGTCGCGCCGGCCCGTAGTTCCTCCGGACCGGCTGGCACGTCGACGAGCAGGCCGGCGTAGAGGAGCTGGGCGAGGACGGCGTGCGCGCCCACCCCGACGCCGAGGACCACCAGGCGCACCGGTACGCGGGGCCGGTGCGGTCCCGGGTCCGGGCCGGCGATCGACCAGGCGAACAGGTAGCCGCTCAGCACGAAGTGCAGCTGCACCAGGCCGTGCACCACGGGGCTGTCGAGGCTGGTCCGGTAGAGCGGGGTCAGATAGAGCAGCCAGAGGCCGCCGGCGGTGAGCAGCAGGCCGGTGACCGGGTGGGCGAGCACCGCGACGACCGGGTGCCGCAGCAGCCGGACGGCCGCCCGCCCGGTCCGCGGGCGCAGGCTCCGCAGGGCCAGCGTGCCGGGCGCGCCGAGCACCAGCGCGAGCGGCGCCAACATGCCGAGCAGCAGGTGCTGGGCCATGTGGCCGGGCAGGTTCCGGGCCGGCCAGAGCAGGCCGGCCACCAGCAGGGCCGCGCCCAGGCCGAAGCTCGCCGTCCGTCGGCGGCTCCACCCCGGCCGGCCGGGCTCGCGCTGGCGCAACGCGAAGGCCAGGTAGACCCAGAAGAGCACCAGGGGTACGAGCGCGACCGGCGGGAAGCCGCCGTCGGCGTGCCCGGCGTGGGCGGGACTCACCGCGAGGCGCAGAGGTCGACCACGCGGGCCCGCCGCTGAATCACCCAGCCGACCACGATGAGCACCACGCCGAGCGCGAGGAAGGCCAGGTCCCACCAGAGCTGGTGTGGCCCGCTGCGGACGTGGTGGATGCCGAGCAGGTGGTGATCGACGATCCCCTCGACCAGGTTGAACAGGCCCCAGCCGACCAGGGCCCAGCCCCAGAGCATGGGGGAGCGCCACAGCCGCCCGCGCGAGCGGGTCACCCGGGAGTAGAGCAGGGCCAGGCCGGTCAGCACGGCCACCCAGGTCACCACGTGGAACAGCCCGTCCCACAGGGTGTTCATCTCCAGGCCGGGCACGGTGGTCACCGGGTAGTCCCTGATCCCGACGTTGTCGGTGTCGGTGCTGCTCAGCAGGTGGTGCCACTGGAGGACCTGGTGCAGCAGGATGCCGTCGACGAAGCCACCCAGGCCCACGCCGAGGATCGTCGCGGGCACCCGGATGTCCGCTCCGTCGAGGGTCGATCGGTTCATGGGTCCCTACCTCCGCCGCGTCGGGTCGACCGCCTCAGTACCCGTTTCCGCCCGTTCAAACGTCGGTGTCCGGTGGCCACGGGTTGGACAGCCGCGGCGCGGGCGGCACCGGCTCGACTAGGCTGCGCGCGATGGACGAGGTGACCCGGATCCCGGTCGGCGGCGAGCGGCCGTACGACGTGCTGGTGGGACGCGACCTGCTCGACACACCGCCCCGACTGTTGCCCGGCGCGCAGCGGGTGGCCTTCCTGCACGCGCCCCCGCTGAAGGAGCTGGCCGGGGACCTGGCCGAACGGGTCCGCGCGGCCGGCGTCACGCCGCTGTTGATGGAGGTGCCGGACGCCGAGGCGGGCAAGCACGTCGACGTGGCGGCGGCCTGCTGGGACCGGCTCGGCGAGGCGGGCTTCACCCGCACCGACGGCGTCGTCGGGGTGGGCGGTGGCGCGGTCACCGACCTGGCCGGCTTCGTGGCGGCCTGCTGGCTGCGCGGCGTGCGTTGGGTGCCGGTGGCGACCTCGCTGCTCGGCATGGTGGACGCGGCGGTCGGCGGCAAGACCGGGATCAACACGGCCGCGGGCAAGAACCTGGTCGGCGCGTTCCACCCCCCGGCCGGGGTGGTCTGCGACCTGGCCACCCTGGACAGCCTGCCCCCGGCCGACCTGGCCGCCGGCATGGCCGAGGTGGTCAAGTGCGGATTCATCGCCGACCCGGTGATCCTCGACCTGGTCGAGCGGGACCCGGCCGGTGCGCTGGACCCCACCGGGCCGGTCGCGCGGGAGCTGATCGAACGGGCGATCCGGGTAAAGGCCGACGTGGTCTCCGGCGACCTGCGCGAATCCGGGCTCCGGGAGGTGCTCAACTACGGGCACACGTTGGCGCACGCGATCGAAAAGGTGGAGGGCTACCGCTGGCGGCACGGCGACGCCGTGGCGGTCGGGCTGGTCTACGCGGCGACCCTGGCCCGCCTGGCCGGCCGCCTCGACGAGGAGACCGCCGAGCGGCACCGCGCCGTGGTGGCCCGGCTCGGCCTGCCCACCGGATACCGGGCCGACGCCTGGCCGGAGCTGCTCGCCACGATGCGGGTGGACAAGAAGGCGCGGGGCAGCACGCTGCGCTTCGTGGTGCTCGACGGGCCGGCCCGCCCGGCGATCCTCGAGGGCCCCGCCGACGAGTTGCTGCACGCGGCGTACCGGGAGATCGCGTCGTGAGGGTGTACGTGCTGAACGGGCCGAACCTCGGTCGGCTCGGCACCCGGCAGCCGGAGGTGTACGGGGCCACCACCTACGCCGATCTGGTGCAGCTCTGCGAGCGGACGGGGCGGGAGCTGGGGCTGGACGTGGTGGTCCGGCAGACCGACGCGGAGCACGAGCTGCTCGGCTGGCTGCACGAGGCGGCCGACGAGGGCGCGGCCGTGGTGCTCAATCCCGCCGCCTGGTCGCACTACTCGATCGCGGTGCGGGACGCGTGCGCGATGCTGCGTGCCCCGCTGGTCGAGGTGCACATCTCCAACATCCACGGCCGGGAGCCGTTCCGGCACCACTCGGTGGTCTCCGCGGTGGCGACCGGGGTGATCTGCGGCCTGGGTGTGGACGGCTACCGGCTCGCCCTGCACCACCTCGCCGCCCTGCCCGCCACCTGATCGGCGCGGTCGCCTGCGACGCGGGCGGCCTTTCCCAGGTTCCTCGACCGTCGCCCTGCCGGTCCGGCGACATCGCACGGCGCCCTTTGCTCTGCTTCAACGGACGCTTCGAACTCGGTGCGGATTCTTTGCGCGGAGTTGAGCAGAGCAAAGGGCTCCGGGTAGCACCTCGTGCCGGCCGGCGGCGGCTGGCTGCGCGCCGCTGGCCGGCGGCGGGTGCGGGAGCGGCCGGGCGCGGCCGGTGCTTGTTCGGGCGCGGCTAGTAGACTTTCTAGGTCTGTCCGCCAAATGACGATCAAGGCAGGAAATGGCCACCACCAACGACCTGAAGAACGGCCTGGTACTCAACCTTGACGGCGAGCTGTGGTCCGTCGTCGAGTTCCAGCACGTCAAGCCCGGCAAGGGTGGTGCGTTCGTGCGTACCACGCTGAAGAACGTGCTCTCCGGCAAGGTGGTCGACAAGACCTTCAACGCGGGCACGAAGGTCGAGACCGCGACCGTCGACAAGCGCACGATGCAGTACTTGTACGCGGACGGCGAGGACTACGTCTTCATGGACATGGAGACGTTCGACCAGATCACCGTGCCCGGTGGCACCGTCGGCGAGGCGGCCAACTACCTCCTGCCCGAGGCGGAGGCGATCGTCGCCACCCACGAGAGCGTGCCGCTGTACGTCGAGCTGCCGACCAGCGTGGTGCTCGAGATCACGTACACCGAGCCGGGCCTGCAGGGCGACCGCTCGACCGGCGGCAACAAGCCGGCCACCGTCGAGACCGGCGCCACCGTGCAGGTGCCGCTCTTCATCACCACCGGCGAGAAGATCAAGGTCGACACCCGCGACGGCCGTTACCTCGGCCGCGCCTGATGGCCGAGGGTCCGAAGCAGCAGATGCCGGCGCGCCGCAAGGCGCGCAAGCGGGCGCTGGACGTGCTCTTCGAGGCCGACCTGCGGGACCGCCCACCGGTCGAGGTGCTCGCCGGCTACGTGGAGCGGATCGAGAAGCCACACCCCGAGCACCTGGGTTACACGGTCAGCCTGGTCGAGGGCGTCGCCGGCCACCTCGACCGGATCGACGAGCTGATCGCCAGCTACGCCGAGGGCTGGACGCTGGACCGCATGCCGACGGTGGACCGCAACCTCGCCCGGATCGCGGTGTACGAGTTGCTCTACGTCGACGAGATCGACGACGCGGTGGCGATCAGCGAGGCGGTGGAGCTGGCCCGGCAGATGTCGACCGACGACTCGCCGCGCTTCCTCAACGGCATCCTCGGCCGCATCGCCGAGTACGCCACGCGCTGATCGCCCTGCCCCGGGCGGTCGCGGCATCCGACAGGAACGACGAAAGGGCCCGTGCCGGACGGCACGGGCCCTTTCGGTCGACAGCGCTCAGGAGGCGAAGAACGCCCGGGGGTCGGCGACGAGCACGCCGTGCTCGGTCAGCCGCTCGATCAGGCCCGACGGCGAGGCGTCGTAGACGATCGCCAGGGCCCGCAGGTCGTCGGCGCGGATCGACAGGACGCGGCCGTTGTAGTCACCGCGCTGCTGCTGGATCGCGCGGGCGTACCGGGCGACGTAGGCGAGATCCTCCGAAGCCTCGTCGTAGAGCCGCTCGAGATCCAGCACGATCTTGCTGGTGGGCTCGTGGCGCACGCCGCTGCCGTCGGGCAGCAGCTCGGAGACGGGAACTCGGTAGAAGTCGGCCAGCTCGGCGAGACGGGACACGGTGACCGCCCGGTCGCCGCGCTCGTACGAGCCGACCACCACGGCCTTCCACCGCCCGTTCGACTTCTCCTCCACGCCCTGCAGGGACAGGCCCTGCTGCTGACGGATGGAGCGCAGGCGGGCGCCAAGCGACTTGGCGTACTCAGAGGGCATTCGGACACTCCCAGTGCTGCTCGGGGTTCTCCCGTCGATCGCTACGGAGCGTGACGGTACGGGGATTGCGACAGCCGGTCAAGTGGTCGTGACCTTCCCGTTTCGCCGTCGGGGGAGTTGTCCACATTTCGTCACCCGGACCGCGAGGTCAGCGGCCGGCGACGGTCGGTGCGGTGACCACTGGTAACGTGGCCGGGAGCCCCCGGCCGGTCCGCCCGCGGCCCGCGCCGGTCATCCGACGTCCTTTAACGACCCGTCCCGTGAGGCGGGGAAGGAGGTCCGCCGTGGCCTACCCACCGGCTGCCCGCCCGTCGACCGCCCGGCAACCCTCGGTGAAGGTGATCCTCACCAGCGCCGACGTGCAGCGCGTGGTCGACCGCATCGCACACCAGATCCTGGAGAAGACGCAGGGCGCCCAGCAGACCGTCCTGCTCGGCATCCCCACCCGGGGCGCCCCGCTCGCCCGGCGGCTCGCCGCCCGGATCAGCGCCTTCGAGGGCGTCGACGTCCCGGTCGGTGTGCTCGACATCACCCTCTACCGCGACGACCTGCGCCGGCACGCGACCCGCGCGATCGGCCCCACCGAGCTGCCCGCCGGCGGCATCGACGGCAAGCGGGTCGTGCTCGTCGACGACGTCCTCTTCTCCGGCCGCACCGTGCGCGCGGCGCTCGACGCCTTGAACGACGTCGGCCGCCCCGCGTCGGTCCAGCTCGCGGTCCTGGTCGACCGCGGCCACCGCGAGCTGCCCATCCGCGCCGACTACGTCGGCAAGAACATCCCGACCTCGCTCGCCGAGAGCGTGAAGGTCACCCTCGCGGAGACCGACGGCGCCGACGAGGTCAAGCTCTACGGGGGCAACTCATGATCCGGCACCTGCTCTCCGGCGCCGACCTGGACGCCGACACCGCCACCCAGATCCTGGACACCGCCGCCGAGATGGCCACCGTGGCCGGCCGCGAGGTGAAGAAACTGCCCGCGCTGCGTGGCCGGACCGTGGTGAACCTCTTCTACGAGGACTCCACCCGCACCCGCATCTCGTTCGAGGCGGCCGCCAAGCGACTCAGCGCCGACGTGATCAACTTCTCGGCGAAGGGCTCCAGCGTCGCCAAGGGCGAGAGCCTGAAGGACACCGCGCTCACCCTCCAGGCCATGGGCGCCGACGCGGTCGTCGTCCGGCACCCCGCGTCGGGCGCCCCGCACCGGCTCGCCGACTGGGTGGACGGCTCGGTGGTGAACGCCGGCGACGGCACCCACGAGCACCCGACCCAGGCGCTGCTGGACGCGTACACGATGCGCTCCCGGCTGGGCCGGCTCGCCGGCCTGTCGGTCGCGGTGGTCGGTGACGTGCTGCACAGCCGGGTCGCGCGCTCCAACGTCCTGCTGCTGTCCACGCTCGGCGCCAAGGTCACCCTGGTCGGCCCGCCCACGCTGATCCCGGTGGACATCGCCGCGGCGCTCGCGCCCGGCACCGACGTCTCCTACGACCTGGACGCGGTGCTGCCGCACTCGGACGTGGTGATGATGCTGCGGGTGCAGCGCGAGCGCATGAACGACTCGTACTTCCCGTCCGCCCGCGAGTACGCGCGCCGCTTCGGCCTGGACGGCCCGCGCATGCGCCGGCTGCCCGAGCACGCGATCGTCATGCACCCCGGCCCGATGAACCGGGGCATGGAGATCACACCCGAGGTGGCCGACTCGCCCCGCTCCACAATCGTCGAACAGGTCGCCAACGGCGTCTCCGTCCGGATGGCCGTCCTCTACCTGCTGCTCGGAGGGAACAACCGGTGACCGCGTACCTAATCACCAACGTGAGTGTCGTCGGCGGCGAGCCGACCGACCTGCTGATCCGCGACGGCGTCGTGGCCGAGACCGGCGCGGGCCTTTCCGCGCCGGACGCCACCGTCGTCGACGGCACCGGCCTGGTAGCCCTGCCCGGCCTGGTCGACCTGCACACCCACCTGCGCGAACCCGGCCGGGAGGACGCCGAGACCGTCGAGACCGGGTCCCGGGCGGCCGCGCTCGGCGGCTACACGGCGGTCTGCGCGATGGCGAACACCTCGCCGGTCGCCGACACCGCCGGCGTGGTCGAGCAGGTGTGGCGGCTCGGCCGGGAGGCCGGGCTGGTCGACGTGCAGCCGGTCGGGGCGGTCACCGTCGGCCTGGCCGGCGAGCACCTGGCGGAGCTGGGCGCGATGGCCGACTCCGCCGCCCGGGTGCGGATCTTCTCCGACGACGGGCACTGCGTCGCCGACCCGCGGCTGATGCGCCGGGCCCTGGAGTACGTGAAGGCGTTCGACGGCATCATCGCCCAGCACGCGGAGGAGCCCCGGCTGACCGAGGGCGCCCAGATGCACGAGGGGGAGGTCGCCACCCGCCTCGGCCTGACCGGCTGGCCGGCGGTCGCCGAGGAGGCGATCATCGCCCGGGACGTGCTGCTCGCCGAGCACGTGGGCAGCCGGCTGCACGTCTGCCACGTCTCCACCGCCGGCAGCGTCGAGGTGCTGCGCCAGGCCAAGGCCCGGGGCGTCCGGGTCACCGCCGAGGTCACCCCGCACCACCTGCTGCTCACCGACGAGGTCGTGAGCGGGAGGAGTGAGCTCGCGAGCCCCGCACTCGCGAACAACTGGAGCCCAGCCGGCGCCTACGACCCCGTCTTCAAGGTCAACCCGCCGCTGCGCACCGCCACCGACGTCGCGGCCCTGCGCGCCGCGCTGGCCGAGGGCGTCATCGACATCATCGCCACCGACCACGCCCCGCACGCCGTGGAGGACAAGGAGTGCGAGTGGGCGTACGCCCGGCCGGGCATGCTCGGCCTGGAGACGGCGCTGTCGATCGCGCTGGACGTGCTGGGCCCGCAGTGGGACCTCATCGCCGAGCGGATGTCCCGGGCGCCGGCCCGGATCGCCGGCCTGGCCGAGCACGGGCACGACCCGGCGCCGGGCGTACCGGCGAACCTGACCCTGGTGGACCCGGCCGCCCGCCGCACCATCGAGCCGGCCGAGCTGGCCAGCCGCAGTCGCAACACACCGTATGCCCGCATGACGCTGCCGGGTCGCATCGTGGCGACCTTCCTGCGCGGCGAGGCGACGGTCCTGGACGGAAAGGCGGTTCGGTGAGCGCGAGGAATGCAGCGGGGCGGAGCCCCGCAGTCGCGAACGAAAGGGCGGTCAAGTGACCCGCAGACGATCCGCGATCCTCGTCCTCGAGGACGGGCGCACCTTCCACGGCGAGGCGTACGGCAGCGTGGGGGAGACCTTCGGCGAGGCGGTCTTCAACACCGGCATGACCGGTTACCAGGAAACGCTCACCGACCCGTCCTACCACCGGCAGGTGGTGGTGCAGACCGCCCCGCACATCGGCAACACCGGGGTCAACGACGAGGACGACGAGTCCGGCCGGATCTGGGTCGCCGGGTACGTGGTCCGCGACCCCGCCCGGATCGGCTCGAACTGGCGCTCCTCCGGGGGCCTGGAGGACCGGCTCGCCGCCGAGGGCGTGGTCGGCATCTCCGGAGTCGACACCCGGGCGCTGACCCGGCACCTGCGTGAGCGCGGCGCGATGCGGGTCGGCGTGTCCAGCGTCGAGACCGACCCGCGGGCGCTGCTGGCCCGGGTCCGCCGGTCGCCGCAGATGGTCGGCGCGGACCTCTCCGCCGAGGTGACCACCCCGAAGCCGTACGTCGTCGAGGCGGAGGGGGAACACCGCTTCACCGTCGCCGCCCTCGACCTCGGCATCAAGCGCAACGTGCCGCGGCGGCTCGCCGCCCGGGGCGTGACCACCCACGTGCTGCCGGCGCACTCGACCGTCGAGGACCTGCTGGCCACCGGCGCGGACGCGGTGTTCCTCTCGCCCGGTCCGGGCGACCCGGCGACCGCCGACGGGCCGGTCACGCTGGCCCGGGAGGTGCTGACGCGCAAGGTGCCGCTGTTCGGCATCTGCTTCGGCAGCCAGATCCTCGGCCGGGCGCTCGGCTTCGGCACGTACAAGCTGGGCTACGGCCACCGCGGAATCAACCAGCCGGTGCTCGACCGGGCCACCGGCAAGGTCGAGGTGACCAGCCACAACCACGGGTTCGCCGTCGCGTTCCCCGGCGCCGAGCCGGGGGCGGTCGTACCGAACCAGGTGATCGACACCGAGTTCGGCGGGGTCGAGGTCTCGCACGTGTGCCTCAATGACAACGTGGTCGAGGGGCTGCGGGCGAAGGACGTGCCCGCCTTCACCGTCCAGTACCACCCGGAGGCGGCGGCCGGCCCGCACGACGCGGACTACCTCTTCGACCGCTTCGCCGAGCTCATCGAGGGGCGTACCCATGCCTAAGCGGACCGACCTCAAGCACGTCCTGGTGATCGGCTCCGGGCCGATCGTCATCGGGCAGGCCTGCGAGTTCGACTACTCGGGCACCCAGGCGTGCCGGGTGCTGCGCAGCGAGGGGATCCGGGTCAGCCTGGTCAACTCGAACCCGGCGACGATCATGACCGACCCGGAGTTCGCCGACGCCACGTACGTCGAGCCGATCACCCCGGAGTTCGTCGAGCTGGTGATCGCGAAGGAGCGGCCGGACGCGGTGCTGCCCACCCTGGGCGGCCAGACCGCGCTGAACACGGCCGTCGCGCTGCACGAGGCCGGCGTCCTGGAGAAGTACGGCGTCGAGCTGATCGGCGCGAACATCGACGCGATCCGCCGCGGCGAGGACCGGCAGCTGTTCAAGGACATCGTCGCCAAGGCGGGCGTCCGGATCGGCGTCGAGGACCCGGCGGCGCTGGTGCCGCGCTCCCGGGTCTGCCACTCGATGGACGAGGTCCGCGAGACCGTCGGTGAGCTGGGCCTGCCGGTGGTGATCCGGCCGTCGTTCACGATGGGCGGTCTCGGCTCCGGCATGGCGCACAGCGACGAGGACCTGGAGCGCATCGCCGGCGCCGGCCTGGCCGCCAGCCCGGTGCACGAGGTGCTCATCGAGGAGAGCGTGCTCGGCTGGAAGGAGTACGAGCTCGAGCTCATGCGCGACCGCCACGACAACGTGGTGGTCGTGTGCTCGATCGAGAACGTCGACCCGATGGGCGTGCACACCGGTGACAGCGTGACCGTGGCCCCGGCCATGACGCTCACCGACCGGGAGTACCAGCGCCTGCGGGACCTGGGCATCGCGGTGCTGCGCGAGGTCGGCGTGGACACCGGCGGCTGCAACATCCAGTTCGCGGTCAACCCGGCCGACGGCCGGATCGTCGTGATCGAGATGAACCCCCGGGTGTCGCGCTCGTCGGCGCTCGCCTCGAAGGCGACCGGCTTCCCGATCGCGAAGATCGCCGCGAAGCTCGCCATCGGCTACACCCTCGACGAGATCCCCAACGACATCACCCTGAAGACCCCGGCGGCGTTCGAGCCGACGCTGGACTACGTGGTGGTGAAGATCCCCCGGTTCGCGTTCGAGAAGTTCCCCGGCGCCGACCCCGAGCTCACCACGACGATGAAGTCGGTGGGCGAGGCGATGAGCCTGGGCCGCAACTTCACCGAGGCGCTGAACAAGGCGATGCGCTCGATGGAGACGAAGGCGGCCGGCTTTTGGACGTTGCCCGACCCGGCCGGCGCCACCAAGGAGAACACGCTCGCCGCGTTGCGCATGCCGCACGACGGGCGGCTCTACACCGTCGAGCGGGCGCTGCGCCTCGGCGCGTCGATCGCCGAGGTCGCCGCGGCGTCCGGCGGGATGGACCCGTGGTTCCTCGACCAGATCGCCGCCCTCGTCGAGCTGCGCGCGGAGATCGTCGACGCCCCGGTGCTCGACGCCGACCTGCTGCGCCGGGCGAAGCGGGCGGGCCTGTCCGACCGGCAGCTCGCGGCGCTGCGGCCCGAGCTGGCCGCCGAGGACGGCGTACGCACCTTGCGGCACCGCCTCGGTGTCCGGCCGGTCTACAAGACCGTGGACACCTGCGCGGCGGAGTTCGAGGCGACCACTCCGTACCACTACTCGTCGTACGACTCGGAGACCGAGGTGGTCGGCTCGGCCCGGCCGAAGGTGCTCATCCTCGGCTCCGGGCCGAACCGGATCGGGCAGGGCATCGAGTTCGACTACTCCTGCGTGCACGCGGTGATGGCGCTGCGGGACGTCGGCTTCGAGACCGTGATGGTCAACTGCAACCCGGAGACCGTCTCCACCGACTACGACACCGCCGACCGCCTCTACTTCGAGCCGCTGACGTTCGAGGACGTGCTCGAGGTGTGGCACGCCGAGGACTCCTCCGGCCGGGCGGTCGGCGGCCCGGGCGTGGTCGGGGTGGTCGTGCAGCTGGGCGGTCAGACCCCGCTGGGTCTGGCGCAGCGTCTCAAGGACGCGGGGGTGCCGGTGGTCGGCACCTCGCCGGAGTCGATCCACCTGGCCGAGGAGCGGGGCGCGTTCGGCTCCCTGCTGGCCCGTGCCGGGCTGCGTGCCCCGGCGCACGGCACCGCCACCTCGTACGACGAGGCGAAGGCGATCGCCGACGAGATCGGCTACCCGGTGCTGGTGCGCCCGTCGTACGTGCTCGGCGGGCGGGGCATGGAGATCGTCTACGACGACGCCACGCTGCGCGGCTACATCGGCCGGGCCACCGACATCTCGCCGGACCACCCGGTGCTGGTGGACAGCTTCCTCGATGACGCGATCGAGATCGACGTGGACGCGCTCTGCGACGCCGACGGCGAGGTCTACCTCGGTGGCGTGATGGAGCACATCGAGGAGGCCGGTATCCACTCCGGCGACTCGTCCTGCGCCCTGCCGCCGATCACGCTCGCCGGCTCGCACGTGACCCAGGTACGCCGTTACACCGAGGCGATCGCCCGGGGCATCGGCGTGCGCGGCCTGCTCAACGTGCAGTACGCGCTCAAGGACGACCAGCTGTGGGTGTTGGAGGCCAACCCGCGGGCCTCGCGTACCGTGCCGTTCGTATCGAAGGCCACGGCGGTGCCCCTGGCGAAGGCGGCGGCCCGCATCGCGCTCGGCGCCACCATCGCCGAGCTGCGCGCGGAGGGTCTGCTGCCGCCCAGCGGGGACGGCGGCTCGCTGCCGCCGGACGCGCCGATCGCGGTGAAGGAGGCGGTGCTGCCGTTCAAGCGGTTCCGCACCCCGACCGGCAAGGGCATCGACTCGCTGCTCGGGCCGGAGATGAAGTCCACCGGCGAGGTGATGGGCATCGACACGTCCTTCGGGCACGCGTTCGCCAAGTCGCAGTCCGCCGCGTACGGCTCGCTGCCCACGGCGGGGCGGATCTTCGTGTCGGTGGCCAACCGGGACAAGCGCGGCATGATCTTCCCGATCAAGCGCCTCGCGGACCTGGGCTTCGAGATCGTCGCGACCACCGGCACCGCCGAGGTGCTGCGCCGGCACGGCATCGCCTGCGAGCAGATCCGCAAGCACTACGAGTCCGGTGCGGGCGAGGACGCGGTCTCGCTGATCCTCTCCGGTGACGTGGCGCTGGTGGTGAACACCCCGCAGGGCTCCGGCGCGAGCGCCCGCTCGGACGGGTACGAGATCCGCAGCGCCGCGGTGACCGCCGACATCCCCTGCATCACGACGGTTCCCGGCGCGGCGGCAGCGGTGATGGGCATCGAGGCACGCATCCGCGGCGACATGCAGGTCCGCCCCCTGCAGTCCCTGCACGCGTCCCTGCGAGCTGACCGGTGATCCCCCACCACCCCGCGTTGATCATGAAGTTGTTGTCGCGACACGCCGGTGACTCGCGCTACAACTTCATGATCAGCGGAAGTGGACGTGGACGTGGGTTTGGGGGTGGGCGGTGATCTTCGAGCGGGCGGTCCGGCCGGTGCTGTTCCGGGTGGGCCGGGGGGACGCGGAGGCGGCGCACGAGTTCACCCTGCGCCGGCTCGGCCGGCTCGGCCGGTCACCCTTCGCGCTGGCCGCGCTGCGGGCGCGGTACGCCGTCGCGGCGCCCCGGACGGTGTTCGGCGTACGGTTCCCGAACCCGGTGGGGCTGGCCGCCGGGATGGACAAGGACGGCGTGGCCCTGCCGGCGTGGCCGGCCCTGGGCTTCGGTTTCGTCGAGATCGGCACGGTCACCGCCCACCCGCAGCCGGGCAACCCGCGGCCCCGGCTGTTCCGGCTGCGCGACAGCGAGGCCGTGGTCAACCGGATGGGCTTCAACAACGCCGGCGCCGAGGCGCTCGCGGCGCGGCTCGCGGCGCTGCCCCGCCCGATCGGGGTGCCGCTGGGCATCTCGCTGGGCAAGTCCAAGGTCACCCCGCTCGAGGAGGCGGTCGAGGACTACCGGGCGTCGTACCTCGCCCTGCGCGAGCACGGTGACTACTTCGCGGTCAACGTCTCGTCGCCGAACACCCCCGGCCTGCGGTCGCTGCAGGACAAGGCTCACCTGGACGCACTGCTCGCGGCGCTGGTGGGGGAGAAGCCGGTGCTGGTCAAGATCGCACCGGATCTCACCGAGCCGGCGATCGCGGAGCTGCTGGAGGTGTGCCTGGCCCGGGGCGCGGCCGGGGTGATCGCCACCAACACCACCCTCGCCCGCGACGGGCTCGCCCCGGCGGATCGGGTGCGGGGCGCGGAGGTGGGCGGCCTGTCGGGTCGCCCCTTGGCGGCGCGAGCCCGCGAGGTGGTCGCGTTCGTGCACCGGGAGACCGGCGGCCGGCTGCCGATCGTCGGCGTCGGCGGGATCGTCGACCCTGACGACGCCACTCGGATGTTCGACGCCGGGGCTTCCCTGATCCAGCTCTACACCGGCTTCATCTACCGTGGCCCGGCCCTGGTCCGCGCCGCCGTCCACGCCACAACCCGGACCCCGACCCCAACCCCCACCGCCCCGCGGTGACCCACCCGGCGGGGGGAGCGAAGGAGTGCTGTGAGGGCTGAGGAGATTTCCGCTCTCGACGCGGCGCACGTGTGGCACCCGTACTCCGCCGTGCCGCCCCGCAGCGCGCCGTACGTCGTGGAGAGCGCCTCGGGGGTCCGGCTACGGCTCGCCGACGGGCGGGAACTGGTCGACGGGATGTCGTCGTGGTGGGCGGCGATCCACGGCTACCGGCACCCGGTGCTGGACGCGGCGGTGACCGACCAGCTCGGGCGGATGAGCCACGTGATGTTCGGCGGGCTGACCCACGAGCCGGCCGTCACGCTGGCCCGTAACCTCGTCGAGCTCGCCCCCGACGGTTTGGAGCACGTCTTCCTGGCCGACTCCGGTTCGGTGAGCGTCGAGGTGGCCGTCAAGATGTGCCTGCAGTACCAGCGGGCCACCGGCCGGCCGGAGCGCCGCCGGCTGGGCACCTGGCGGGGCGGCTACCACGGCGACACGTTCCACCCGATGAGTGTCTGCGACCCCGAGGGCGGCATGCACCACCTCTGGGGGGACGTGCTGCCCCGCCAGGTGTTCGCCCCGGTGCCGCCCGGCGGGTTCGACACGCCGCCCGACCCGGCGTACGAGGCGGCCCTCGCCGACGCCGTCGCCGAGCACGCGCACGAGCTCGCCGCGGTCATCGTCGAGCCGGTGGTCCAGGGCGCCGGCGGCATGCGGTTCCACCACCCGCGGTACCTGCGGGTGCTGCGGGAGGCCACCCGCGCGCACGGCATCCTGCTGATCTTCGACGAGATCGCCACCGGCTTCGGCCGCACCGGCGCGATGTTCGCCGCCGAGCACGCCGGAATCGCGCCCGACGTGCTCTGCGTGGGCAAGGCTCTCACCGGGGGGTACCTGACCCTGGCCGCGGCGCTGTGCACGGCGGAGGTCGCCCGGGGCATCTCCGCCGCCGGCGTGCTCGCCCACGGTCCCACGTTCATGGGCAACCCGCTCGCCTGCGCGGTCGCCAACGCCTCCCTGGGCCTGCTGCGCGGCGGCGACTGGCGGGCGCAGGTGGCCCGCGTCGAGGCGGGCCTGCGGGCGGGTCTGGAGCCGCTGCGCGGCGCGACCGGCGTCGCGGACGTCCGGGTGCTCGGCGCGATCGGCGTCGTGCAACTCGACCGCGAGGTGGACCTGCCGGCGGCCACCGCCGCCGCTGTCGCGGAGGGCGTCTGGCTGCGGCCGTTCCGGGACCTGGTCTACACCATGCCCCCGTACGTCACCGACGACGCCGACCTGGCCCGGATCGCCGCCGGGGTCGCCGCCGCGGTGAAGGCGGGCTGAGCCACCGGTTCGGCCCTCCTGGAGTACGCCCGACCCGGGGTTCGGGCGGAGCACGAGGACGCGGACGGCGCCCGCCGCCCGCCCGACCGAGGCGCCCGGGTTCCGGGCGCGGGAAAGAGGGATCGGCCATGGAGAGCTTCGGCGCCCGGCTGCACCGGGCCGTCAGCGAGCGGGGTCCGCTCTGCGTGGGCATCGACCCGCACCCGGGTCTGCTCGCCCGGTGGGGCCTCGACGACGACGTACGCGGCCTCGAACGGTTCGCCGGCACCGTCGTCGACGCCTTGGGCGACCGGGTCGCGGTGGTCAAGCCCCAGTCGGCCTTTTTCGAACGTTTCGGCGCACGTGGCGCGGCAATCCTTGAGTCAACTATCCGACAGTTACGAAATTGTGGCTCGCTCGTTCTGCTCGACGTCAAGCGTGGCGACATCGGCTCGACGGTCGCGGCGTACGCCTCCGCGTACCTCGATCCATCGAGCCCAATGTATGTCGACGCGGTGACGGCGAGCCCGTATCTCGGGGTCGGCTCGCTCGCTCCGATGTTCGAGCTGGCCGCCGCGCACGGCGGCGGGGTCTTCGTGCTCGCCCTCACCTCCAACCCCGAGGGGGCGGCCGTGCAGCGGGCGCGCGCGGCCGACGGGCGGACCGTCGCGCAGACCGTCATCGACGAGATTTCCCAGCTCAACGCCGGTGCGGAGCCGATGGGCAGCTTCGGTCTGGTGGTCGGGGCGACCATCGGCGCGACCGGCCACGACCTGTCCTCGGTCAACGGTCCGCTGCTCGCCCCGGGGCTCGGAGCGCAGGGCGCGACGGCCTCCGACCTGCGGGTCGTCTTCGGATCCAGCCTGCCCGCCGTGCTCCCCTCGTACTCCCGGGAGGTGCTGGGCGCGGGCCCCGACGTGGCCGCGCTGCGGGCCGCGGCGGACCGGGCGCTGGCCGACTGCCGGTCCGCCCTCGCCGGCTCTGACTGACTGACGGCTCGGTCACTTTCCGTTGATCATCGCGCGTCCACGTTGCCGAAAGCTCCGCTGACCGCTAGTTTTCCCCGCGCTGGGAACCAAGAGCCCCTTGGTTCACAGCGACACCACGTTTCACAGTGCGGCGGTGCGACCCGCCCGTCGCGATAGGGACCTGAGGAGAACTGGTGCCGCTCCCGTCACTGACCCCCGAGCAGCGCGCAGCCGCGCTGGAGAAGGCCGCGGAGATCCGCAAGGCCCGTGCTGAGCTGAAGGAGCAGCTCAAGCAGGGCAAGACCACCCTCGGAGCCGTTCTCGAGCGGGCCGAGTCCGACGATGTCGTCGGCAAGCTGAAGGTGTCCGCCGTCCTGCAGGCGATGCCGGGCATCGGCAAGATCCGGGCGACCCAGATCATGGAGAAGCTCAAGATCGCCGACAGTCGGCGCCTGCGTGGCCTCGGCGAGCAGCAGCGCAAGGCCCTGCTTGGAGAGTTCGCCGCCAACTGACGTCGGCAGCCGTGTAGAAACAAGCAGTGAGCACGGATGGCGAGGCGCGTCCGCCGGCTCGGCTCACTGTCCTGGCCGGGCCCTCGGGTTCCGGCCGGGACGGTGTGGTCGAGCTGGTCCGGGCGCGCTCTCCCGCCGTCTGGACGCCGGTGCCGGTGACCACCCGGCCCCGGCGCGAGCACGAGGTGGACGGCGTCGACCGGTTGTTCGTCGACCCGGTCGAGTTCGACCGTCTCCTCGCCGCCGGCGGTCTGCTGGAGTGGAGCCGGATGGGCCCGCACCGCCGCGGCACGCCGTCCGAGCCGCTGCGGTCGCGGCTGGCCGCCGGCGATCCGGTCCTGCTGCCGCTGGACCTGGCCGGCGCGCTGCTGGTCCGCGGGGCGCTGCCGGAGGCCCGGCTGGTCCTGCTGCACCCGCCCGGGTACATTCCCGATCCGGTCACCGCGGCGCACTTCGAACACACCGTGGCGCACGACCTGACCGAGCGGGTCGTGGACAAGCTGGTAGGATTGTTCGGTTCTTCCTTCCTGGCTCCGGCGCGGCCGCGCGTGCGCGGTTGACCGCCAGCACCGCGAGCGGTGCGACAGACACAGAGGTCAACACAGTGGGATCCATCGCCACCAACCCCGAAGGCATCACCAACCCGCCGATCGACGAGCTTCTCGAGAAGACCACGTCGAAGTACGCGCTTGTCATCTTCGCCGCCAAGCGGGCGCGGCAGGTGAACGCCTACTACAGCCAGCTCGGCGAGGGCCTGCTGGAGTACGTCGGCCCGCTGGTCGAGACCACCCCGCAGGAGAAGCCGCTCTCCATCGCCATGCGCGAGATCAACGCGGGCCTGCTCACCGCTGAGCCCACCGACCAGCCGTAACACGAACCCTCGGATGTCCCCCCGGATCGTCCTCGGGGTCGGCGGCGGCATCGCCGCGTACAAGGCCTGCGAGCTGCTGCGACTGTTCACCGAGTCGGGTCACCGGGTCCGGGTCGTGCCGACCGCGTCGGCGCTCCGCTTCGTCGGGGCGCCGACCTGGGCGGCCCTGTCCGGGCAGCCGGTGGCCGACGACGTCTGGTCCGACGTCCACGAGGTGCCGCACGTGCGGCTCGGCCAGCAGGCCGACCTGGTGGTGGTGGCGCCGGCCACCGCCGACCTGCTCGCGAAGGCCGCCCACGGGCTCGCCGACGACCTGCTGACCAACACCCTGCTCACGGCCCGCTGCCCGGTCGTGCTGGCGCCCGCCATGCACACCGAGATGTGGGAGCACCCCGCGACCGTTGCCAACGTCGCGACCCTGCGGGCCCGCGGGGTCCGGGTGATCGAGCCGGCGGTCGGCCGGCTCACCGGCGTCGACACCGGCAAGGGACGGCTGCCCGACCCGGCGGAGATCTTCGCGGTGGCCCGGCGTGCCCTCGCCCGTGGCGTCGCCGCTCCGGCGGACCTCGCGGAACGGCACGTGGTGGTGACCGCCGGCGGCACCCGTGAACCGCTCGACCCGGTGCGCTTCCTCGGCAACCGCTCCTCCGGCAAGCAGGGGTACGCGTTCGCCCGCGCCGCCGTGGCCCGGGGCGCCCGGGTGACCCTGATCTCCGCCAACGTCTCGCTTCCCGACCCGGCCGGCGCGGATGTGGTGCGGGTCGGCACGACCGCCGAGTTGCGGGAGGCGACGCTGAAGGCCGCCGCCGAAGCGGACGCGGTGGTCATGGCGGCAGCTCCCGCCGATTTCCGCCCGGCGACGTACGCGACTGGCAAAATCAAGAAATCGGACGACGGCAGCGCACCCACCATCGAGCTCGTGACGAATCCCGACATCGCCGCCGAGCTCGGCCAGCGCCGCCGTCCGGAGCAGGTGCTGGTGGTGTTCGCCGCGGAGACCGGCGACGCCGAGGCCAACGGCCGGGCCAAGCTCGCCCGCAAGCGGGCGGACCTCATCGTCATCAACGAGGTCGGCCCGGACAAGGTCTTCGGCGCCGAGACCAACGCGGCGACCGTCATCGGCGCGGACGGCTCGGTCAGCCGGATGCCCGAGCAGTCCAAGGAAGACCTCGCCGACGGCGTCTGGGATCTCGTCGTCGCCCGGCTTCCCAGCCGTTCCTGACAGCTGGGCCGGGCGCGACCGAACGGGCCGACTCCGGACGCGGGTGACTACACTGCCGCGGAACGACGTTTCCACAACTTAGGAGTGCCGTGACACGCCGCCTCTTCACTTCCGAATCGGTCACGGAAGGTCACCCTGACAAGATCGCCGATCAGATCAGTGATGGCATCCTCGACGCGTTGCTCGCGGAGGATCCGCGGTCGCGGGTCGCGGTGGAGACGTTGATCACGACTGGTCAGGTGCATATCGCGGGTGAGGTGACCACGAAGGCGTATGCCGATATCCCGACGATCGTGCGCCGGACGATCTTGGATATCGGTTACGACTCGTCGAAGAAGGGTTTCGACGGTGCGTCCTGCGGCGTCAGCGTGTCGATCGGGGCGCAGTCGGCGGACATCGCGCAGGGGGTGGACAACGCCTTCGAGTTGCGGACCGGTGAGTCGGAGAGCGCGTTGGACGCGCAGGGCGCCGGTGATCAGGGGATGATGTTCGGTTTTGCGTGTTCGGAGACGCCGGAGTTGATGCCGTTGCCGATCGCGTTGGCGCATCGCCTGTCGCGGCGGTTGGCGCAGGTGCGTAAGGACGGGACGGTGCCGTATCTGCGGCCGGACGGTAAGACGCAGGTGACGATCGAGTATGAGGGTCTGCGGCCGGTGCGGTTGAACACGGTGGTCGTCTCCAGCCAGCACGCGGCGGACATCTCGTTGGAGTCGTTGTTGACTCCGGACGTGCGGGATCATGTGATCACGCCGGAGGTGGAGTCGCTGGGGTTGGACACCGAGGGGTACCGGTTGTTGGTGAATCCGACGGGCCGGTTTGAGATCGGTGGTCCGATGGGTGATGCGGGTCTGACCGGCCGGAAGATCATCGTGGACACGTATGGCGGGTACGCGCGTCATGGTGGTGGGGCGTTTTCGGGTAAGGATCCGTCGAAGGTGGACCGGTCGGCGGCGTACGCGATGCGGTGGGTGGCGAAGAACGTGGTCGCCGCCGGCTTGGCGGAGCGGTGTGAGGCGCAGGTGGCGTACGCGATTGGTAAGGCGCATCCGGTGAGCCTGTTCATCGAGACGTTCGGGACGGAGACGGTGCCGGTGGAGCGGATCGAGAAGGCGGTCACGGAGGTGTTCGATCTGCGGCCGGCGGCGATCATCCGGGATCTGCACCTGTTGCGGCCGATCTACGCGCAGACCGCGGCGTACGGGCACTTCGGTCGGGAGTTGCCCGACTTCACGTGGGAGAGCACCGACCGCGCCGCCGACCTCAAGTCGGTAGCGGGAGCCTGAGCGGCACCGCGCGCAGCGACCGGCGACCCGCCGAGGGGTCGCCGGTCGCTCGCGTCTGCGTCGACGTGCCGCTGGCCCACCTCGACCGCCCCTTCGAC
The DNA here is from genome assembly GCF_040302465.1 of Micromonospora sp. NPDC126480. Taxonomy (NCBI): domain Bacteria; kingdom Bacillati; phylum Actinomycetota; class Actinomycetes; order Micromonosporales; family Micromonosporaceae; genus Micromonospora; species Micromonospora sp. NPDC126480. Next base: position 69,990 of record NZ_JBEORU010000022.1, on the reverse strand, counting down.
TACCTGGTGCCCGAGGCGCTCGACGCCGACGCCGTACCCGGCACCCGGGTGAAGGTCCGCTTCGCCGGTCAACTCGTCGACGGCTGGCTGCTGGAGCGGGTCGACGCCTCCGAACACCCACGGCTCGCGTACCTGGAGAAGGTCGTCTCGCCGGAACCGGTGCTCGCGCCGGAGATCGCCCGCCTGGCCCGCGCGGTCGCCGACCGCTACGCCGGCAGCCTCGCCGACGTGCTCCGGCTCGCCGTCCCGCCCCGGCACGCCCGGGTCGAGAAGGAACCGCACCAGCCCGCCGGGCCCGCCGACCTCCCGGCGCCGCAGCCCGGCCCACCGGTCGCCCCCGGCTGGCCGGACTATCCCGCCGGCCCGGCCCTGCTGCGCGCCCTCACCGAAGGCCGCGCGCCACGCGCCGTCTGGTCCGCCCTGCCCGGCGAGGACTGGCCCGCCCGCTACGCCGACGCGGTCGCCGCGACCGTCGCCGGCGGCCGGGGCGCCGTGGTGGTGGTCGGCGACGCCCGCGACCTGGACCGGCTCGACCGGGCACTGACCGCCGCGCTCGGCCCCGACCGGCACGTCCAGCTCACCGCCGCGCTCGGCCCGGCCCGCCGGTACCGGGCGTTCCTCGCCGCCCGCCGCGGCGACGTGCCCGTGGTGATCGGCACCCGGGCCGCCATGTTCGCCCCGGTGCCCCGGCTCGGCCTGGTCGCCGTCTGGGACGACGGTGACGACCTGCACGCCGAGCCCCGGGCCCCCTACCCGCACGCCCGCGAGGTGCTGCTGACCCGCGCCCAGCTCGCCGACGCCGCCGCCCTCGTGGGCGGGTACGCCCGTACCGCCGAGGCCCAACTGCTCGTCGAGACCGGCTGGGCACGCGAGGTCGTGGCCGACCGGGCCACCGTCCGGACCCGGATGCCGGCGATCGCCCCCACCGGCGACGACCCGCAGCTCGCCCGGGACCCCGGCGCGTCCACCGCCCGGCTGCCCAGCCTCGCCTGGACCGCCGCCCGGGACGCCCTGCAGGCCGGCGCGCCGGTGCTGGTCCAGGTGCCGCGGCGCGGCTACCTGCCCTCGGTGGCCTGCGCCACGTGCCGGACGCCCGCCCGCTGCCCGCACTGCGCCGGCCCGCTCGCCCTGCCGTCCGCCGAGGGCGCCCCCGCCTGCCGGTGGTGCGGGCGCGTCGCCGCCGCGTACGCCTGCCCGGAGTGCGGAGGACGGCGCCTGCGCGCCTCGGTCACCGGCGCCCGCCGGACGGCCGAGGAACTGGGTCGGGCCTTCCCGGGAGTGCCGGTGCGGACCTCCGGGCGGGAGGAGGTCCTCGAGAGCGTGCCCGCCGGCGCCGGCCTGGTCATCGCCACCCCCGGCGCCGAACCCGTCGCCGACGGCGGCTACGGCGCGGTGCTGCTGCTCGACTCGTGGGCCCTGCTGACCCGGGCCGACCTGCGCGCCGGGGAGGAGGCGCTGCGGCGCTGGCTCGCCGCCGCCGCGCTGGCCCGGCCGGCCGCGGCCGGTGGCCGGGTCGTGGTGGTCGCCGACGGCGCGCTGGCCCCGGTGCAGGCGCTCCTGCGCTGGGACGCCGGCTGGTTCGCCGCCCGGGAACTCGCCGAACGCCGGGAACTCGGCTTCCCGCCGGCGGTGCGGATGGCAAGCGTCACCGGGCCGCCGGCCGCCGTCGCGGACCTGCTCGCCGAGTCCCGGCTGCCGGCGGGCGCCGAGGTGCTGGGTCCCGTCCCCGCCGACGGGGAGCGGGAACGGATGCTGGTCCGGGTGCCCCGGGCCCGGGCCGCCGCCCTCGCCGCGGCGCTGCACGCCGCGGCCGGCGTCCGCGCCGCCCGCAAGGCCGCCGACCCGGTCCGGCTCCAGGTCGACCCGCTGACCCTGTTCTGACCCAGCGGAGATCCGTCGTGACGATCCGTCACCGGAACAGGCGTGACGGACACGCTGTGTGGGAACCCGGGAGTTCCCGGGTGATAGCATCGCCCGTCATGCCCGACTATGGCGGGAGCGCGTCGGAGCGGCGCGGTGTCGACGAGCTCGAACAGCCGGTGATCAGGGGTGGACCAGTCGTGACCCTTCCTCAGTCGATCGTCTTCAACGGTGACCTCGGCAGCGGCAAGAGCACCGTCTCCGTGGAGATCGCCAAGCGGCTCGGCATGCGCCGGGTCAGCGTCGGCGACCTCTACCGGCAGATGGCCCAGGAGCGGCAGATGACCGCCCTCCAGCTCAACCTGCACGCCGAGCTGGACCAGGCCGTCGACGGCTACGTCGACCAGCTCCAGCGGGACATCGCCGCCTCCGGGGAGCGCCTGGTCATGGACTCGCGGCTGGCCTGGCACTTCTTCACCGACGCGCTGAAGGTGCACATGATCACCGAGCCGGGCGAGGCCGCCCGGCGGGTGCTGCTGCGCCCGTCCGGCCCGGCCGAGAGCTACACCTCGCTCGAGGAGGCGAAGGCCCGGCTCAAGGAGCGCAGCGAGAGCGAGCGGGGCCGGTTCATCGTCCGCTACGGCGTCGACAAGGCCCGGCTGCGCAACTACGACCTGATCTGCGACACCACCCGGGCCGCCGCCGAGGAGGTGATCGAGCACATCATCGACGCGTACGAGGGACGGCTCGGCCCCGAGGTGCTGCGTGACAGCCCGCCGCTGCTGCTGCTGGACCCGGCGCGGATCTATCCCACCGAGGACATCGCCAGCCTGCGCGACCTGTGGGACTCCGAGTTCGTCGGCGACGTCGCCGCGGCCGGCGACGAGGCGCTCGACCCGCTGCGGATCGGCTACACCGGCGAGCACTTCTTCGTCGTCGACGGGCACCGGCGGCTCAGCGCCGCGCTGCAGAACGGGTTCCGGTTGGTGCCTGCCCGGCTGGTCGCCGAGGTCGACGAGCCCGTCGTCGGCGGTATGAGCGCGATCGACTACTTCACCGCCCAGGTGCGGCCCGGCCTGATCCACGACTGGGAGGCCGCCCACAAGATCGAGCTGCCGCTGCCCGAGCACACGCTGCTGGGCGGGGACGCGGTGCTGGCCGGGGAGCCGGGCGCCGGCGTCTGACGCCGGGGACCCGGCGCGGCGCGGCGCACGGTCGGCGTCCGCGTCCGCAGCGTCCGGGGCTGCGGGCGGACCCGCGCGGCGCGCATCATGGAGCCTCCGGTACCTCGGCACGGGGAGGCGGCTCATGGACGCATCCGAGGCGCTCGCGCTGCTCATGTCACGGCCGGGCCGGCTCGACCCGTACCCGACCTACGAGCGGCTGCGCGCGCACGGTCCGGTGGTCCAGGCCGCGCCCGGCTTCTTCGTGGTCACCGGGTACGCCGAGGCCGACGCGGTGCTGCGCGATCCCCGGTTCGTGGTGCTCGACGGCGCGATGCGCGACGACCTCTTCCCGCAGTGGCGCACCAGCCCGGCCCTGATGTCGATCTCCCGGTCCATGCTGCGCACGAACCCGCCCGACCACAGCCGGATGCGCCGCCTCGCGGCCGGGGCGTTCACCCCGCGCCGGGTCGCCGCCATGCGTGACGTGGTGGCCGACCAGGCCGACGAGCTGATCGACGGGATGGTCGCAGCCGGCCGCGACGGCGCTCCGGTCGACTTCATGGCCGGTTTCGCGTACCCGCTGCCGGTGGCGGTGATCTGCGCCCTGCTCGGGGTGCCCGCGGCCGACTGGCCCCGGTTCCGGCGGTGGGCCGGCGACCTGACCGGCGTCCTGGAGCCGGAGTTCACGCCGGACGAGCTGGCGGTCGCCGACGCCGGCGCGAGCGAGCTGCGCGACTACTTCACCGGGCTGATCGCCCAGCGGCGCCGGGCTCCGGGCGACGACCTGACCACCGCGCTCGTGCAGGCGCACGACGCCGACGGTGACCGGCTGTCCGGGGACGAGCTGCTGGCCAACCTCGTGGTGCTGCTGGTCGCGGGCTTCGAGACCACCACCAACCTGCTCGGCAACGGCCTGGTGGTGCTCCTGGAGCACCCCCGCGAGGCCGCCGCGCTGCGCGCTCGTCCCGACCTCGCGCCCGGGTACGTCGAGGAGTTGCTGCGCCACGACTCCCCGGTGCAGCTGACCACCCGCGCGGCCCGCGAGCCGGTGACCCTCGACGGCGTCGAGCTGCCGGCGGGCGCCTGGACGCTGGTCCTGCTCGGGGCCGCCAACCGGGATCCCCGGCGCTTCCCCGAGCCGACCCGGTTCGACCCGTGGCGCGCCGAGCCGCACCCGCTGTCCTTCGGTGCCGGTCCGCACTACTGCCTGGGCGCCGGGCTGGCCCGGCTGGAGGCGCAGGTCGCCTTCCCGCTGCTGCTGCGCCGGCTGCCCGACCTGGCCCTGGCCGGTACGCCGCAGCGCCGGACGCGGCTCACGCTGCGTGGCTACGACACGCTTCCGGTCGCCGTCAGCGCCGCGGTCACCGATCGCGGTACGCCGGCCGGGACCGGCCCGGGCACTCCGTAGACTGGTACGGCACGCCCGACGCCGAGCCCACGAAGGAGCCACCCCGCGTGACCGTCCAGCCCATCCGTCTGTTCGGCGACCCGGTGCTGCGCACGCCGGCCGATCCGGTGGTCGACTTCGACGTCGAGCTGCGCAAGCTCATCGCCGACCTGACCGACACGATGCGCGAGCAGAGCGGCGCCGGCCTCGCCGCGCCGCAGCTCGGCGTGGGCCTGCGGGTGTTCGCCTTCGACGTGGACGACGTGGTCGGCCACCTGGTCAACCCGGTGCTGGAGTTCCCCGACTCCGAGGAGCAGGACGGCCCCGAGGGCTGCCTGTCCATCCCCGGGCTGTACTTCGACACGAAGCGCCGGCAGAACGTCGTCGCCAAGGGCTTCAACGGCTACGGCGACCCGGTCCAGATCGTCGGCACCGGCCTGATGGCCCGCTGCGTGCAGCACGAGACCGACCACCTCGACGGGGTGCTGTTCATCGACCGGCTCGACCCGGCCGGCCGCAAGGAGGCGATGAAGGCGATCCGCCAGGCGCAGTGGTACGACCCGGCGGCCCCGCCGACGGTAAAGCTCAGCCCGCACGCCGCCGGCAGCCCCTTCGGCCTGGGGCGGTGACCGGCCGGTGCGCGTGATCTTCGCCGGCACGCCGGCCGTCGCCGTCCCCGCCCTCGCGGCGGTGGCCGCCTCCCGCCACGACCTGGTGGCCGTGGTGACCCGTCCGGACGCCCCGGCGGGTCGCGGCCGTGGCCTGTCCCGCTCGCCCGTCGGCGCCTGGGCCGACGAGCACGGCGTGGAGGTGCTCACCCCCGCCCGGCCGCGCGAGCCGCAGTTCCTCGACCGGCTGCGCGGGCTGGCACCGGACTGCGTGCCCGTGGTCGCGTACGGTGCGCTGGTGCCGCCGGCCGCGCTGGAGATCCCCCGGCACGGCTGGATCAACCTGCACTTCTCGCTCCTGCCGGCCTGGCGGGGCGCCGCTCCCGTGCAGCACGCCGTCCTGCACGGCGACGAGCTGACCGGCGCCAGCGTCTTCCAGTTGGAGGAGGGCCTGGACACCGGCCCGGTGTACGGCACCCTCACCGACGAGATCCGGCCCACCGACACCTCGGGCGACCTGCTGGAGCGGCTCGCCCACTCCGGCGCCGGGCTGCTGGTCGCCGTCCTCGACGCGATCGAGGACGGCACCGCGCGGGCCGAGCCGCAGCCGGCCGAAGGGGTGTCCCTGGCGCCGAAGCTCACCGCGGAGGACGCCCGGGTGCGCTGGGGTGACCCGGCGTTCGCCGTGGACCGGCGGATCCGCGCCTGCACCCCGGCCCCCGGCCCGTGGACGACCTTCCGGAACGAGCGGGTCAAGCTGGGCCCGGTCACGCCCGTCGCCGACGGTGCCGAGCTGAAGCCGGGCGAGCTGCTGGTGGAGAAGTCCCGGGTGCTCGCCGGCACCGCCACCACGCCCGTGCGGCTCGGCGACGTGCGGGCGGCCGGCAAGCGAGCCATGCCGGCGAGCGACTGGGCGCGCGGCGCCCGGGTCGCCGCCGGGGAGGCCTTCGAGTGACGGGCCCCACCGACCGCCCGCGACCCGACCGCTCCGACACCCGCGCCGGCCGCGCAGACCGGCGGGATCCGGGCCGCCCCAGCCGCGGCGGCGGCGCCGGCCGCCCGGACCGGCGAGCGGCCCGCCCCGCCGTGGACCTGCCCCGGCACGCCGCGTACCAGGCGGTCGCCGCGGTCAACCGGGACGACGCGTACGCCAACCTGGCGCTCCCGTCGATCCTCCGTGACCTGGGACTGGCCGGCCGGGACGCCGCCTTCGCCACCGAGCTGACCTACGGGACGCTGCGTCACCTGGGCACCCTCGACGCGATCCTGACCGACGCCGCCGGACGGGACGTGGCGCGCATCGACCCGCCGGTCCGCGACGCGCTGCGGCTCGGCGCGTACCAGCTGCTGCACACCCGGGTGCCCGCCCACGCGGCGGTCTCGTCGACCGTCGACCTGGTCCGGACGGTCGGGCCGGGCGCGACCGGGTTCGCCAACGCGGTGCTGCGCGAGGTCGCCGGCCGGGACGCGGACGCCTGGGTGGCCCGGCTCGCCCCGCCGATGGACACCGACCCGATCGGGCACCTGGCTCTGGCGTACAGCCACCCGCAGTGGATCGTGCGGGCGTTCGCCGAGGCGCTGGGTGGCGACCTCGGCGAGACCACCCGCCTGCTCATCGAGGACAACGAGCGTCCGCCGGTGCACCTGTGCGCGCGCCCCGGGCTCGCCGACCCGGTGGAGCTGGCCGACGAGGTCGGTGGCGCCCCCGGCGCCTTCTCCCCGTACGCGGTCTACTCCGGCGGCGGGGCGCCGGGGGACCTGCCGGCGCTCGCCGAGGGCCGGGCCCACGTGCAGGACGAGGGCTCCCAACTGGTGGCAAACGCGCTCGCGGTAGCCCCGCTCGACGGTTCGGACGCCCGGTGGCTCGACCTGTGCGCCGGCCCCGGCGGCAAGTCCGGCCTGCTCGGCGCGATCGCCGCCGGGCGCGGCGCCCGGCTCACCGCCGTCGAGGTGTCCGAGCACCGCGCCCGTCTGGTCGCCCAGGCCACCCGCGACCTGCCGGTGACCGTGCTGAACACCGACGGCCGCACCGTCGGCGCCGACCCGGAGCTCGCCGAGGCGGACTTCGACCGGGTGCTGGTCGACGCGCCCTGCACCGGCCTGGGCTCGTTGCGCCGCCGGCCGGAGTCGCGCTGGCGGCGGCAGCCGTCGGACCTGCCGGCACTGACCCGGTTGCAGCGGGAACTGCTCGGTGCGGCGCTGCGGGCGGTCCGCCCGGGCGGCCTGGTCGCCTACGTGACCTGCTCGCCGCACACCGTCGAGACGCACGTGACGGTCACCGAGTCGGCCCGGCGGGCCGACGTGGCGGTCGACTTCGTCGACGCCCGGTCGCTGCTGCCCGAGGGCATGCCCGGTCTCGGCGACGGTCCGACGGTGCAGCTGTGGCCCCACCGCCACGGCACCGACGCCATGTTCCTCGCGGTGCTGCGCCGGAGCTGACCGCCCGGTCGACGAGGGCGGCCAACCGGCCGTACCGTCCCGGGTGGACGGTCCGCGGGTGGCTCAGCCCATCGGCAGGCCGCTACGGCCGGCGCCCTTCATCGACCGGGTCAGCTTCCGGTCGCTGATCCAGAGGAAGCACTGGACACCCCGGTTGCCGTTGCGCCACTCCGACTCCTGCGGGTGGTACCAGATCGAGCCGGTCCGGAACCGCACCTCGCCGCGCGGCACCTTCGCGTACGCGGCGATCAGCGCGCCGCACCCGTCGCGGACCCGGCGCTGGCCGCTGCGGAACGCCGCGAAGGTGGTGTCGGGCGCGGTCCAGACGCCGACGAACTCGGCGTGGTGCGGGCGGGTGCAGGCGACCGGCCCCATCGCGGTCACCTGGTCGTCGTCGACGGTGGGGTTGAAGCAGGTGTGTCGCAGCGGTGACGTGCTCCGCAGCGCACCGGCGAGGCCGGTGTCGCGGGAGACCACGCTCGGGTCGTCCATGCTGCGGATCTCCGCCGCGTCGCACCGGAACCAGCGGGCCCCGCCGGTCCAGGCCGCGGGCGAGGGGAACACCACGGAGAGCCCGATGCGGCCGCTGCGCCAGTCGCCGCCCAACGCCCGGGTCGCCTCCCGGTGGCAGGTGGTGTGCGCGGCGCGCGTCCCGGCGGAGCCGGCGGCCGGTGGCTCGGTACCCGCGGCGGCGGCGCCGGTCAGCGTCCCCACGTGCAGTGTCTCCACCTTGTGCGGCTGGTCGCAGGGGACCGGCGCGTACCCGTCGAGGTAGCCGACCCGGGCCACGAACGGGTGGCAGACGGCCGGCTCGGGCGTGAAGACCGTCGGTGCGCTGATCGGGGCCCAGTCGTCGACCAGGTCGCCGTCGGTGCCGGCCGGCGGCGTGACGCAGCCGCCGAGCATCAGGGCGGCCACCGTGCCGCACAGCGCGAGCCAGCGTCGCTTCATCGTCCGGCCTCCCCGTCGTCCGGCGGACCGGCACCGCCGGTGCCCGCCACGCTGCGGGAGCATACGGCACACGGCGGACGTCAGATGGCCGGCAGCCCCTGCGGGCCGACGCCGCGCATCGAGCGGGTCAACTTACGGTCGTCGCTCCACAGGAAACAGCGCACGCCACGGTCGCCCTCCTCCCACTCCCGCTGCGACGGCGGGTAGAAGATCGAGCCCGCCCGGTACGGCAGGTCGCTGTTGTTGGGCACGTCGGCGAAGGCGGCGATCAGTGCCATGCAACGCTGGTGTGCCCGCTGCTCGTTGCGGGTGAACTCCGCCCAGCTCATGTCGCGTTCCAGGTACACGCCGACGAACTCGGCGCGGTGCGGCTCGGTGCACAGCACCGGGGCCATGTAGTTCAGGTTGTCGCCGATCAGCTTCGGGTCGAAGCACCCGTGCACGAGCGGGGAGTCACCGAGCATCGCGCCGCGCAGGCTGCCGGTCCGGTTGACCGGCCGGGTGTTGTCGATGCTGTCGGTCTCGCTGAGGTCGCAGCGGAACCACCGGGCGCCGCCGGCCCACGCGGACACCGACGGCAGGGCGATGTTCAGCGTGAGGCGGGCCGCGTGCCAGTCGCCGCCGAGCACGTCACGGACCCGCTGGTCGCACTCGGCCCGCGCGCCGCGCAGGTCCGGCGAGCCCGGGTTCGGCCGGCGGTCACGCTCGGCGACGGGACCGGTGAACCTGCCCACGTGTACGGTCTCGGCCAGGTGGTTGCGGGCGCAGTCCACCGTCTCGTACGTGCTGGCCTGCACCACCGCGGTGATCCGTGGCAGGCAGACCCCGGCGGCCGGGGTGAACAGCCGCGCCTCGGACAGCGCGGGCCAGTCGTCGGTGAGGTCGCCGTCGGAACCGCCCGGCCGGACACAGCCGCTCAGCAGGAGCGCGGCCGCGCCTGCCAGCGCCAGTGCTCGGAGAGGAAGCCACCGTCGCATCATCCGCCCTTCCCGGGAGCTGACGGCCGGTGCCGCGGACCGGGCCGGCGCGCCCGCCGGCGGTCGTGCAGCCCACGTCACCGTCCCTGTTGGAGTGTTGCCGCGTTTCGGTCTTCCGGCCAGTCGCGAATGGCTCTCCGTCCGGTTTCACCGTCCGGAACGGCCAATTCTGCACCAGAGGTCACCGCTGGGTCACGGGGTGTCCCGGTTGGTGCCGTGCCGCCGGCGGCTGGTGGCCGCGTTCGTACACTTGCCCAGTGACCGTACCGCCGCCGATCGTCGCGCCGAGCATCCTGGCCGCCGATTTCGCCCACCTCGCCGACGAGGTCCGTGCCGTCGAAGGTGCCGCCGACTGGCTGCACGTGGACGTCATGGACAACCACTTCGTGCCGAACCTGACGATCGGGTTGCCGGTCGTGCAGAGCCTGCGGGCGGCCACGGAGATCCCGTTCGACGTGCACCTGATGATCGAGGACCCGCGGCGGTGGGCCCCCGGGTACGCCGACGCCGGCGCGTACAACGTGACGTTCCACGCGGAGGCCTGCGACGACCCGGTCGCGCTCGCCAAGGACCTGCGCTCGGCCGGCGCCAAGGCCGGGCTGGCGATCGACCGGGACACGCCCGTCGAGCCGTACCTGGAACTGCTGCCCAGCTTCGACACGCTGCTGATCATGACGATCAAGGCCGGCTTCGGCGGGCAGCGGTTCATCCCCCAGTTGCTGGACAAGGTGCGCACGGCCCGCCGGCACGTCGACGCCGGCCACCTGGAGGTACGCATCGAGGTCGACGGCGGCATCGCGGCGGACACCATCGCCCAGGCGGCCGAGGCCGGCGCGGACGCGTTCGTCGCCGGCACCGCCGTCTACGGCGCGGACGACCCGGCCGAGGCGGTCCGGAAGCTGCGGGCCATGGCGGAACGCGCGGCGGCCGGGGCCTGACGTGGAGCCCGCCGGCGACCGCCCGGACGTGATCCTCGTCGTCGACGACGATGAGGACATCGCGCGGTTCGTCGAGTTCAACCTGCGGCTGCACGGGTACCAGGTGATCCACGCCGGCGACGGTCAGGAGGCCCTCGAGGTGATCGAGCGGGAGCGTCCCGACCTCGCCGTGGTCGACCTGATGATGCCGCGCATCGACGGCCTGGAGCTGACCCGGCGGCTGCGGGCCGACCCGATGACCGCCGCGTTGCCGGTGATCATGTTGACCGCCAAGGGGTTGACCGTGGACAAGGTGCACGGCCTCAGCGCCGGGGCCGACGACTACCTGGTCAAGCCCTTCGACACCGCCGAGCTGGTGGCCCGGGTCAGCTCCACGCTCCGCCGCAACAAGGAGTTCCGGGAGGTCTCGCCGCTGACCGGGCTGCCCGGCAACAGCCGGATCCGCCGGGAGATCGCCGACCGGATCCGGGTCGGGTCGGACTACGCGGTCGGCTACATCGACATCGACCGGTTCAAGAGCGTCAACGACGTCTACGGCTTCGTCCGGGGCGACGACTTCATCTCGGCACTGGCCCGCAGCCTGCACCGGGCCGTGGTCTCGGTGGGCCTTCCGCCGGCGTTCCTCGGTCACGTCGGCGGCGACGACTTCGTCTTCGTCTGCACGCCGGACCAGGTCGTGCCGCTCACCTCGCGGGTCTCGGCCGACTTCGAGACGGCCGCCGACGCGTTGTACGACCCGCCGGACGCCGCCCGCGGCTACGTGGAGGTGAAGGACCGGCGGGGCAACCTGCGCCGCGCCGCACTGGTCACGCTCTCCATCGGCGTGTCGGTCTCGGACGCCAACAAGCGCCTCACCAACCCGCTGGAGGCGATGACGATCGCCTCCGAGATGAAGTCGGTGGCGAAGAGCCAGCCGGGGTCGTACGTGGCGGTGGACCGGCGTCGGGGCGTCGCGGACCCGAGCCATCGTCATGTGAAGTAGCTCGCGTGGGTGCCACAGACGCCCCGACGCGTGCAAGACTGCCGGTAGTACCCACCACGCGCTGGCGGGACTCGGTGTAATTCCGAACCGGCGGTGATCCACGGTCCGACCGTGGTAAGCCCGCGACCCGGGAGCGGTTCGTCCGCCCGGTGGACCTGGTGAGAATCCGGGGCCGACGGTTGGGTGCGGGCACGCCCGCCCCCAGACAGTCCGGATGGGAGACAGCGCGCGGGACGGATGGGCCGTGCCCGGCCGCCACCTCGGCGTGCCGTACGGCCACCCGGGTCGGCTCTGCCGTCCCCGGATCTCCGCCGCCGCACGCCCGCGGCCCGATGCCGTCGCTCCCGTCGCCGCCCGCGCGCCGACCGGCGAGCGAAAGGGCAGGGGCATGGCCGGCGTCTCCGTCGACGAGGCGATGCGTCGCGCGATCGAGCTCGCCGCGCGAGGTCTCGGCACCACCAGCCCCAACCCGGTCGTCGGCTGCGTGCTTCTCGACCCGGGCGGGCGGGTCGTCGGCGAGGGTTTCCACGCGTACGCCGGTGGGCCGCACGCCGAGATCGTGGCGCTCGCCCAGGCTGGCGAGCGGGCCCGGGGCGGGACCGCCGTCGTCACCCTGGAGCCCTGCGACCACACGGGCCGCACCGGCCCCTGCAGCACCGCCCTGGTCCAGGCCGGGGTCGCCCGGGTGGTCATCGCGGTGCCCGACCCGAACCCGGTCGCGGCCGGCGGTGCCGCCACGTTGCGCGCCGCCGGGGTCCAGGTCGACCTCGGGGTACGCGCCGCCGAGGCGGAGGCGGGCAACATCGCCTGGCTCATCTCGATGCGCCGGGGCTGGCCGTACGTGATCTGGAAGTACGCGGCGACGCTGGACGGGCGGTCGGCGGCCGCCGACGGCACCAGCATGTGGATCACCTCCGAGGCGGCCCGGATGGACGTGCACGCGCTTCGCGGCACCGTCGACGCCGTGATCGCGGGGGTGGGCACGGTGCTCGCCGACGACCCGCGCCTGACCGCCCGGAACCTGCGCGACGGCAGCCTCGCGATCCGGCAGCCGCTGCGGGTGGTGGTGGACTCGGCGGGCCGTACCCCCGCCGGGGCGCGGGTCCGCGACGCCGCCGCCACCACCTGGATCGCCACCGCGGCCGAGGTCGGCGCCGGCCCGGACGGCCGGGTCGACCTGCACGCGCTGCTCGCCGCGCTGCACGGCCGCGGGGTGCGCGCCGCCCTGCTGGAGGGCGGGCCCCGGCTGGCCGGCGCGTTCCTCGCCGCCGGGCTGGTCGACAAGATCGTCGGCTACGTCGCGCCGCGGCTGCTCGGCGCCGGCCCGACCGCGCTCGTCGACGCGGGTGTGACCACGATCGCCGAGGCCATCGACGCCGAGATCGTCGACGTTACGCAGGTCGGTCCCGATCTGCGGATCACCGCGCTGCCCCGGAAGAGGGAGGGCTGACATGTTCACCGGCATCGTCGAGGAGTTGGGCGAGGTCGTCCGCGTCACCGAGACCGCGGGCGACTCCGCGCTGGTCGCGATCCGCGGTCCCCTGGTCACCTCCGACGCCCGCCACGGGGACTCGATCGCGGTCAACGGCGTCTGCCTGACCGTGGTGGACGCCGCCGACGGGAGCTTCACCGCCGACGTGATGGGGGAGACGCTGCGCCGCTCCGCGCTCGGCGCGCTGCGGCCCGGCGACCCGGTCAACCTCGAACGGGCCGCCACCCTCGGCAGCCGCCTCGGCGGCCACCTGGTGCAGGGCCACGTCGACGGCGTCGGCGAGGTCGTCGCCCGGGAACCGGCCGCACAGTGGGAGACCGTCCGGTTCCGCCTGCCCGAAGCCCTGACCCGGTACGTGGTGGAGAAGGGCTCGATCACCGTCGACGGGGTGTCGCTGACCGTCGCGGAAGTCGGGGCCGACTGGTTCTCGGTCGGTCTGATCCCGACCACGCTGAAGCTCACCACGCTCGGGTCCCGCCGGGTCGGTGACCCGGTCAACCTCGAGGTCGACGTCCTGGCCAAGTACGTCGAGCGTCTGCTCGGCGGGCACCTGCCCGGCGGCGCCACCCCGCGCGGGGTGGCGTGATGGGTCCCCTCGGCTGGCTGCTGGACGCCCAGGTGAGCGTCGCCGGCTCGCCCGTGCTGGTGCGCGAGATCGTCGGCAACGTGTTCGGGCTCGCCTCCGCGCTGCTCGGCCTGCGCCGCGTCGTGTGGGCCTGGCCGGTCGGCATGGTCGGCAACGCGCTGCTGTTCACCGTCTTCCTCGGCGGCGCGTTCGCCACCCCGCAGGCGCACGACCTGTACGGCCAGGCCGGCCGGCAGGTCTTCTTCTTCGGCGTCAGCCTCTACGGCTGGTGGCGCTGGTCACGCAACCGCCGCCGCGGTGTCGACGGGGCGCCGGCCGTGGAGCCGCGCTGGGCGACCGGGCGGGAGCGGCTGGGGCTGCTGCTGGCCGCCGTGGCCGGCACCGCCGTCGCGTACCCGGTGCTCGCCGCCCTCGGCTCGTGGGGGCCGCTGCCGGACGCGTGGATCCTCACCGGCAGCCTGCTCGCCACGTACGGGATGGCCCGCGGGTACGTCGACTTCTGGCTGATCTGGATCGCCGTCGACGCGGTGGGGGTGCCGCTGCTGCTGCGCGGCGGCTTCTACCCCTCCGCGGCCATGTACCTGGTCTACGGCGCGTTCTGCGCCTGGGGCCTCGTCGCGTGGTGGCGGACGTCCCGGGCCACCCGTCCCACCCCGATCCCGTCCACCTACTCGGAGGCCGTGGCATGAGCGTTTTTGGCAGCATCGAGCAGGCGGTGGAGGACATCGCCGCCGGCCGGCCCGTCGTCGTGGTCGACGACGAGGACCGGGAGAACGAGGGAGACCTGATCTTCGCGGCCGAGCTGGCCACGCCGGAGCTGGTCGCGTTCATGGTCCGGCACACCTCGGGCTACATCTGCGTGCCGCTGACCGAGAGCGAGTGCGACCGGCTGGACCTGCCGCCGATGTACCACACCAACCAGGACAGGCGGGGCACCGCGTACACGGTGACCGTGGACGCCCGCGAGGGCGTGAGCACCGGCATCTCGGCCGCCGACCGGGCGCACACGATCCGGCTGCTCGCCGACGCGGCGACCGGTCCGGCCGACCTGGCCCGCCCGGGGCACGTGGTGCCGCTGCGGGCCCGCGAGGGCGGCGTCCTGCGCCGGCCCGGGCACACCGAGGCGGCGGTCGACCTGACCCGGCTCGCCGGGCTGCGCCCGGCCGGTGTCCTCTGCGAGCTGGTCAACGACGACGGCACGATGATGCGGGTTCCCGACCTGGAGAAGTTCTGCGCCGAGCACTCGCTGACCCTGATCACCATCGCGGACCTGATCGCGTACCGGCGGCGGACCGAGAAGCAGGTCGAGCAGGTCGCCGACGCCCGGATGCCCACGAAGCACGGGGTGTTCCGCGCACTGGGCTACCGCAGCGACTACGACTCGGCCGAGCACGTCGCGCTGGTCATGGGCGACCTCGGCGACGGCCGGGACGTGCTGGTGCGGGTGCACTCCGAGTGCCTCACCGGCGACGTCTTCGGTTCGGTGCGCTGCGACTGCGGGCCGCAGCTCAACGCCGCCCTCGAGCGCGTCGCCCGGGAGGGGCGGGGCGTGGTGCTCTACGTACGCGGCCACGAGGGGCGCGGCATCGGCCTGCTGCACAAGCTCCAGGCGTACCAGCTGCAGGACCTGGGTCGGGACACCGTCGACGCGAACCTCGACCTCGGCCTGCCGGCGGACGCGCGGGACTACGGCACCGGCGCGCAGATCCTCTACGACCTGGGCGTACGGTCGATGCGGCTGCTCACCAACAACCCCGCCAAGCGCGCCGGCCTGGAGGGGTACGGCCTCACCGTCACCGGTCGCGAGGGCCTGCCGGTGCGGCCGCACCCGGAGAACGTGCGCTACCTGCGTACCAAGCGGGACCGCATGGGGCACCTGCTGGAGGAGCTGGACGAGGTGACCGAGGCGCCGATGGGCCGTACGGTCCCCGGTGACGAGATCGGAGCGTAGGACATGGCGGGTTTCGGGGAGCCGGGCATCGACACCGTCGACGCCGCCGGCCTGACGGTCGGTGTGGTCGCGGCCCGCTGGCACGGCGACCTCACCGACCACATGCTCGACCGGGCGGTCGCCGCCGCCGAGGCGTGCGGCGCCCGCGCCGTGGTGGCCCGGGTGGCCGGCTCGGTGGAGCTGCCGGTGGTGGCCCAGGCCCTCGCGCGCCGGTGCGACGTCGTGGTCGCGCTCGGCGTCGTGGTCCGGGGCGCCACCGCCCACTTCGACTACGTCTGCCGCTCGGTCACCGACGGCCTCACCCGGGTCGCGCTCGACGAGGGCAAGCCGGTCGCGCACGGCGTGCTCACGGTCGACACCATCGAGCAGGCCCGGGACCGGGCCGGGCTGCCCGGCTCGGCCGAGGACAAGGGCTGGGCCGCCACGGTCGCCGCGCTCGACGCCGCCCTGGCCGTCCGGGCGGTGGCCGCCACGTCGGCCCAGCGTGTCGGCTTCGGCGGCTGACAGCTCGACAGCAGGTCAGCCGTCCGTCGCCCGGGGGATCCGACGCGGCCACCGGCGCCGGTGCCGGTACGCCGCCGGCGAGCCCGGCGGCGCCGCCGACCCGGAGCGAGCCGGCGGCGGGGCGGGCTGGAAGAATCACCTTCCGTGAAGACGTTCGAGGAGTTGTTCGCCGAGCTGCAGGCCAAGGCCGCCGCCGGCACCCCGGGCTCGGGCACGGTCGCCGCGCTCGAGAAGGGGGTGCACTTCATCGGCAAGAAGGTCGTCGAGGAGGCGGCCGAGTCGTGGATGGCCGCCGAGCACGAGGGGCCGGAGCGGACCGCCGAGGAGATCTCCCAGCTGCTCTACCAGGTGCAGGTGCTGATGCTCGCCACCGGTCTCGAGCTGAAGGACGTCTACCGACATCTCTGAGTGCATCCCCGCCCTGATCCTGACCGATCACTCAAGGAGCACTCCGTCATGCTGCGTGTCGCCGTACCCAACAAGGGCGCCCTGGCCGAGTCGGCCGCCCAGATGCTGCGCGAGGCGGGCTACCGCCAGCGCACCGACCCGAAGGACCTGGTCTGCCGGGACGAACCCAACGACATCGAGTTCTTCTACCTGCGCCCGAAGGACATCGCCACCTACGTCGGCTCCGGTGACCTCGACGTCGGCATCACCGGCCGCGACCTGCTGATCGACTCCGGCGCGCCCGCCGAGGAGGTGGTCGACCTGGCCTTCGGCCGGGCCACCTTCCGGTTCGCCGCCCGTCCGGAGGACGTCGACTCCGTGCAGGAGCTGGGCGGGCGCCGGATCGCCACCGCGTACCCGGGCCTGGTCGAGCGGCGCCTCGGCGAGCTGGGCGTCAAGGCCGACGTGATCCGCCTGGACGGCGCGGTGGAGAACGCGATCCGCCTCGGCGTCGCCGACGTGGTCGCCGACGTGGTGGAGACCGGCGCGACGCTGCGGCAGGCCGGCCTGGTGGTGTTCGGCGAGCCGCTGCTGCGCTCGTCGGCCGTGCTCGTCCGCCGGGCCGGCGCGCCCTCCCACCCGCAGTGCGAGCAGTTGCTGCGCCGCCTGCACGGGGTGCTCGTCGCCCGCCGCTACGTGATGCTCGCCTACGACGTCCCGGCCGGCCTGCTGGACCGGGCCAGCTCGCTGACCCCGGGCATCGAGTCGCCGACCGTCTCCCCGCTGCACCGGGAGGGCTGGGTGGCCGTGCAGGCGATGGTGCTGCGCGAGGACGTGCACCGGATCATGGATGAGCTGTACGAGCTCGGGGCCCGGGCGATCCTCGTCACGAACATCCACGCCTGCCGGCTGTGACCGCAGCCGGGCACGGGGGCGGCCCGCCCGCCGGGCCGGGCGACGCGGACCACCGGGCGGGGGCCGGCGCCGCGGTCCCGGGTGCCGTGGTCCGGGCGGACGGCGGAGCCCCGCGGGTACCCGCGCCGCGTCGGGCGTGGCCGCCGCGCCCGTCCCTGCCGCCGTGGGTCGCGCTGCTGCTGGTCACGGCCGGTGGTGTCGCGTCGGCCGCCCAGGGCGCGGTCAACGCCGAACTGGGTGAGCGGGCCGGCGATCCGACCCTGGCGGCGATCGTCAACAACCTCGGCGGCTGCCTGCTCGTCACGGGCGCCCTGCTCACGATGCGCGGTCTGCGCGCCGACCTGCGCCGGCTGCGCCGGGCCGGACTGCCCTGGTGGGCGTACCTGGGCGGGCTCGGCGGGGCCGCGATCGTCGTGCTCGGCGCGTACGTCGTCCCGGTCGTCGGGGTGGCGGTGTTCACGATCGCCCAGGTCGCCGGCGGCAGCGTGGGCGGGCTGGCGGTGGACCGTGCCGGCCTCGCGCCGGTCGGGCGGCTCGCGCTCACCGGCCCCCGCCTGGCCGGCGCGGCGCTCGGCGTGGGCGCGGTGACGCTGGCCCAGCTCGGCCAGCCGGTCGGTGAGCTGGCCCTCGGCATGGTCCTGCTGGCCGTCGCGGGCGGCGTGGCGGTGGCGCTCCAGTCGGCGCTCAACGGCCGGGTCTCGGCCGCCAGCTCGGCCGGCGCCGGGGTGGCCGTCAACTTCGCCGTGAGCACGCCCGCCGTGCTGCTCGCCGCGGCGGTGGCCGGTGCGCTGACCGGTCCGGCGCCGACCTGGCCGGACGCCTGGTACCTCTACACGGGTGGCCTGCTGGGCGTGGGCATCGTGGCCAGCCTGGTGATCGGCGTACGGGTGGTGGGCGTGCTGCGTACCGGCCTGCTCCTGGTCGCCGGGCAGCTCGCCGGCGCGCTGGTGCTCGACGCGCTCCTGCCGGGCGGTGCCGGGCTCCGGCTGCCGGTGCTCGCCGGGGCTCTGCTGACGCTGGCCGCCGCGCTGGTCGCCGGCCGGGACGCGCGGCGAGGCCCGAGGCTCCGATGATCGTTTGATGCGGTGCCGGTCTTTCGGGCCGCCGGCGACCGGTCCAGCATCATCCGATCATCGAGCCGGCACGTGTGGCCGGTGGCGCGGTCGCGTGTGGCGGGCGCGGGGCGGCCGGGGGCGGGTGGCAGACTGGTGGGGTGAGCGAAACCGAGTCCATCCGCATCCGGCCCCGTCGCATCCGGCTGGTCTGCTGGGGGTCGGCGGCCGCGCTGCTTGTGATGTTCAGCGTGCTCGCCACGTCGCTGAGCGGGTCGACCGGCAGCGGCTACGGCACGTTCCAGCGCGGCGACCAGATCGCCATGGTCGGCCTCGGCGTGTTCGGCGCGCTCGCCTTCCTGCTCTTCACCCGCCCGAAGGTGGAGGCCGACGGGCACGGTGTGCGGGTGCAGAACGTGGTCGGCTCGTACCAGTTGCCCTGGGAGGTCGTCCGGGGCGTCCGGTTCGACCGGGGCGCACCCTGGGCCAGCCTGGAGCTGCACGACGACGACCTGGTGCCGATGGTGGCCCTGCAGGCCGCCGACAAGGAGCTGGCGGTCGAGGGGGTCCGCGCGCTGCGCCGGCTGCACCAGGCCCACCAGGCCCGTCTCGCCGAGGGCGCCGCCGGCCGCTGACGCCCGCACGGGCCGCCGCTGGGCAAGATCGGGTGCCCGGTTTGGGGGAGACGCGACCGGCGGTGTAGTGTTGTCGAGTCGACCAGGCTGCCCGCGTGTGTCAGTTGCTAGTGAGGATCGCGGGTGGTCTTGAAAGCGGAGCGCCTGCTCCCACCCGAGTCGCCGCGAGGTGGCCGGGTCCGGTCACCGGTTCCGGGCACGTCCCGGTGCCGGATGCGCGACCATGTTGTCGTGCCGACCGGTCGAGCGGGCCCTGGCATGCGCCGGGGCCTTCTGCTTTCCGGGTCGGCTCCCACCCGGGAGCCGCGGGGTCGGCCACGCAGGAACACTCGACTCGAGGAGGCCCCATCAGCGTCGAACCACGCGTGAACGAGCAGATCCGGGCACGTGAGGTCCGACTGGTCGGCCCTGAAGGTGAGCAGGTGGGCATCGTCCCGCTGGAGCGCGCCCTTCAGCTGGCCGCGGACGTCGACCTGGACCTGGTCGAGGTTGCGCCGATGGCGCGCCCGCCGGTGTGCAAGCTCATGGACTTCGGCAAGTTCAAGTACGAGAGCGCACTGAAGGCGCGCGAAGCGCGGCGTAACCAGCAGCAGACCGTCATCAAGGAGATGAAGCTCCGGCCGAAGATCGACCCGCACGACTACGAGACCAAGAAGGGTCACGTGGTGCGGTTCCTCAAGGCCGGCGACAAGGTCAAGGTGACGATCATGTTCCGCGGTCGGGAGCAGAGCCGCCCGGAGCTGGGCTACCGGCTCCTGCGCCGGCTCGAGTCCGAGATCTCGGAGCTGGGGTACGTCGAGGCCGCGCCGAAGCAGGACGGCCGAAACATGATCATGGTGCTCGCGCCGCACCGCGCCACCAAGGCGGCCGCCACGGCGGCCCGCGGCGGCGCGCTACCGCGGGGCGAGCGGGAGTCCGGCGCCCCCGAGACGGCGCCGCCGGTCGAGCCGACCGGGCCCGCCGGGACAACCGGCGAGTAACAGGGGAGAAGACGTTCCACATGCCGAAGATGAAGAGCCACACCGGGATGGGCAAGCGCGTCCGGCTGACCGGTAAGGGCAAGGTCGTGAAGCAGCAGGCCGGCCTGCGCCACAACCTGGAGAAGAAGCCGTCCACCCGGACCCGCCGGCTGACCGGCGTCGTCGTCGCCGCCAAGGCCGACGTCAAGCGCATCAAGAAGCTGCTCGGCCGCTGACGCGCGCCACCTGAACCGAAGAAGGAGTTGAGATGGCACGCGTCAAGCGGGCTGTGAACGCCCAGAAGAAGCGCCGTACCCTGCTGGAGACCGCGAGCGGCTACCGCGGTCAGCGCTCCCGCCTGTACCGCAAGGCCAAGGAGCAGGTGCTGCACTCGATGCAGTACGCCTACCGGGACCGCCGCGACCGCAAGGGCGACTTCCGGCAGCTGTGGATCCAGCGGATCAACGCGGGCGCCCGCGCCAACGGGCTCACCTACAACCGCCTGATCCAGGGCCTCAAGCTGGCCGGCATCGAAGTCGACCGGAAGATCCTGGCCGACCTGGCCGTCAACGACGCCGCCGCGTTCGCGGCGATCGTCGAGCTGGCCCGCGCCGCCGTCGCGGAGCACGGCACCGGTGGCGCCCCGGCTCAGGCCGCCTGATCCACCCACGGCAGATCGAGGCGTCTCCCATGCAGTCACCACCGCAGGGGAGGCGCCTCGACGCCGTCGCGGGGCCGTTCACCCCGCGTACGCCCCGGGTCGTCGCCGCCCGCCGGCTGCAGCGCCGCCGGGACCGCGACGCCGCCGGCCGGTTCCTGGCCGAGGGGCCGCAGGCGGTCCGCGAGGCCCTCGCCCGGCCGCGCACGGTCCTGGAGCTCTTCGGCACGCCGGCCGCCCTCGACCGGTACGCGGACCTCGCCGCGCAGGCGGCCACCGACGACGTCGAAGTCTCCGAGGTCACCGACGAGGCGCTCGCCGCGCTGGCCGAGACCGTCGCCCCGCAGGGCCTGGTCGCCGTCTGCCGGCACCTCGACGTCCCACTGGACACCGCCCTCGGGCGGGGGCCCCGGCTGGTCGCGGTGCTCGCCGGCATCCGTGACCCGGGCAACGCCGGTACCGTCCTGCGCACCGCCGACGCGGCCGGCGCGCAGGCGGTGGTCTTCGCCGGCGAGGCCGTCGACCCCTACAACGGCAAGGCGGTGCGGGCCTCCGCCGGCAGCCTCTTCCACGTCGACGTGGTGCGCGCGCCGGATCCGCTCCAGGTGGTCGCCGCGCTGCGGGCCGCCGGGCTCACCGTCCTGGCCACCACCGGGTACGGCACGGACGACCTGGACGACCTCGCCGACGCGGGGCGGTTGGTCGCCCCGACGGCCTGGGTGTTCGGGTCGGAGGCGCACGGGCTGCCCGACGAGCTGACCGCCGCCGCCGACGCGCGGGTCCGGGTGCCGCTGCACGGGCGCGCCGAGAGCCTGAACCTGGCTGCGGCGGCGGCGGTGTGCCTGTACGCTTCAGCGAGAGCGCAGCGCCGGCCGTCGACCGGCCGCGCGGCCGAGACAGCAGGGGAGAACGTCCGTCCATGAACGCGCCACGGCGTTCGTTTAGCCAGCCCGCCGGTGTCGGCGGGCGGCGAGCCTGACCTGCTCTCCGCACAACTCCCACCGGCGGGCTGCGGCACAGCCGCGCGTCCGTAGACTCGCTTCGCCGCCTGACGAGGGCCGGCGCCGCCGTGAGGGAGTGCCCGTACGCCATGACCTACCGCAACGATCCGTACGACCCGAAGCAGGTCGCCCTGCTCGACCCGGCCGCACTGGCCGAGGCCGTCGCCGCCGCCGATAAGGCGTTCGCCGACGCCGCCGACCCGGACGCGCTGACCGCGCTGCGCCCCGCGCACCTCGGCGACCGGGCCCCGGTCTCGCTGGCCCGCCGCGAGATCGGCGCGTTGCCGCCGGCCGCCAAGGCCGACGCCGGCAAGCGGGTCAACGAGACCCGCCGGGCGATCGAGAGCGCCTACGCCGCCCGGGCCGAGGTGCTGGAGCGCGAGCAGGCCGAGCGGATGCTCGTCGAGGAGCGGGTGGACGTCACCCTGCCGTACGACCGGCGCCCGGCGGGTGCCCGCCACCCGGTCAGCACGCTCATGGAGCAGATCACCGACCTGTTCGTCGGGATGGGCTACGAGGTGGCCGAGGGGCCCGAGGTCGAGCTGGAGTGGACCAACTTCGACGCGCTGAACATCCCGCCGGACCACCCGGCGCGCGGGCTTATGGACACCTTCCACGTGGCGTCCGCCGACGGCTCGGCGGGTTCGGGCCTTGTCCTACGCACGCACACCTCGCCGGTGCAGGCGCGCACGATGCTGACCCGGAAGCCGCCGATCTACGTGATCTGCCCGGGCCGGGTCTACCGCACCGACGAGCTGGACGCCACGCACGCGCCGGTGTTCCACCAGGTCGAGGGCCTCGTCGTCGACAAGGGCATCACGATGGCCCACCTGCGGGGCACCCTCGACCACTTCGCCCGGGCGATGTTCGGGCCGGGCGCGAAGACGCGGTTCCGTCCGCACTACTTCCCGTTCACCGAGCCGTCGGCGGAGTTCGACGTGTGGTTCCCGGAGCACCGCAGGGGCCCGCAGTGGGTCGAGTGGGGCGGCTGCGGCATGGTGAACCCGCGGGTGCTGCGGGCGTGCGGCATCGACCCCGAGGTCTACTCCGGATTCGCCTTCGGCATGGGTATCGACCGGACCGTCATGTTCCGGCACGGCGTCGGTGACATGCGGGACATGGTCGAGGGCGACGTCCGGTTCACCCGGGCGTTCGGGTACGGATCGTGAGCTGGCTGCGAGTTACGGAGACGGTGGTCTGAGTCATGCGAGTTTCTGTCAGCTGGCTGCGCGAGCACGTCGACCTGCCGGCGCACCTGCCGCCGGCCGACCTGGAGCGGGCGCTCGTCGAGCTGGGCATCGAGGTCGAGTCCATCGTGGACCTGGCCGCGACGGTCGCCGGATCGCTTGTGGTCGGTGAGGTACGCGAGATCGAGGAGCTGACCGGCTTCAAGAAGCCGATCCGGTTCTGCCGGGTCGACGTGGGCGACGCCAACGGCACCGGCGAGCTCCAGGAGATCGTCTGCGGGGCCCGCAACTTCGCGGTCGGCGACCGGGTCGTGGTGATCCTCCCCGGCGGCGTGCTCCCCGGGAACTTCGCCATCGGCGCGCGCAGGACGTACGGGCGCAACTCCAACGGCATGATCTGCTCGGCGAAGGAGCTGGGCCTGGGTGACGACCACTCGGGCATCATCGTGCTGCCGGAGTCGAGCCCGGCCAAGCCCGGCGACGACGCCCGCCCGGTCGTGGGCCTGGACGACGTCGTGGTCGAGGTGGAGCTGACCCCGGACCGGGGCTACCAGATGTCGGTACGCGGGATCGCCCGCGAACTTGCCCACGCCCTCGGGGTGCCGTTCCGCGACCCCGGCCTGGTGCCCGCGCCGGGAGCCACCGAGCGGCCCGCGTACCCGGTCGAGGTGCGTGACCCGGTCGGGTGCGACCGTTTCGCCGCCCGGATGGTGCGCGGCGTCGACCCGACGGCGCCCTCGCCGGCCTGGATGGTGCAGCGGCTCACCACCGCCGGCATCCGCAGCATCTCGCTGCCGGTCGACATCACCAACTACGTGATGCTGGAGCTGGGCCAGCCGATGCACGCGTTCGACGCGGACCGGATCGCCGGCCCGCTGGTGGTGCGCCGGGCCGAGCCGGGGGAGAAGCTGACCACCCTGGACGGTGTGGTCCGCACGCTGGCCGCCGAGGACATGGTGATCTGCGACGACAGCGGGCCCGTCTCGCTGGCCGCCGTGATGGGCGGGGAGACCAGCGAGGTGGTCGAGGGCACCACAAACGTGCTCTTCGAGGCCGCCCACTGGGACCCGGTGATGGTCGGGCGGACCGCGCGCCGGCACAAGCTGTTCAGCGAGGCCGCGAAGCGTTGGGAGCGGGGCGTGGACCCGGCCCTGCCGCTGGTCGCCATCGAGCGGGCGGTCCGGCTGCTGGTGGAGCACGGCGGCGGGACGGTCGGGGAGGAGATCCTCGACATCGATCACGTGCGGCCGCGTACCCCGGTGACCATGCCCGCCGACCTGCCGTCCCGGCGGGTCGGGGTGGTGTACCCGCCGGCCCGCGTGGTCGCGCTGCTTCAGGAGGTCGGCTGCTCGGTCGCCACCGGCGCCGACCGGCTCGCCGAGGACCCGGGCGAGGTGGCTGTCGCCGCCGGCGGGACCGAGGCGCTCACCGTCACCCCGCCGACCTGGCGGCCCGACCTTACCGACCCGGCCGACCTGGTCGAGGAGGTGGTCCGCCTCGACGGGTACGACCGGGTGCCGTCGGTGCTGCCGGTCGCGCCCGCCGGCCGTGGCCTGACCTGGCAGCAGCGGCGCCGCCGGGCGGTGGCCCGGGCGCTCGCCGACCAGGGGTACGTCGAGGTGCTCTCGCAGCCGTTCGTGGCCGTCGAGCTGGCCGACCTGCTCGGCCTGCCGGCCGACGACGCGCGGCGGCGGGCGGTGCGGCTGGCCAACCCGCTGTCGGAGGAGGAGCCGCTGCTGCGTACCACGCTGCTCGGTCCGCTGCTCGGCGTGCTCAAGCGCAACCTGGGCCGCGGCCAGCGGGATCTCGCCCTGTACGAGATCGGCTCGGTCTTCCACCCGCGCCCGGGCGCCGGCGTCCCGCCGTCGATGGGTGTGGCGCACCGGCCGTCGGACGCCGAGTTCGCCGCCGCCGACGCGGTCCTGCCGGACCAGCCGCGGCACGTCGCCGTGGTGCTCGCCGGCGAGGTCGAGCAGACCGGCTGGTGGGGTCCGGGCCGCGCGGCGGGCTGGATGGACGCGGTCGAGGCGGCCCGCACGGTCCTCGCCGTCGCCGGGGTTCCCGACGACCGGGTGACGGTGCGCGCGGCCGAGCACGCCCCCTGGCATCCGGGGCGGTGCGCGCAGCTGTTGGTCGACGACACGGTCGTCGGGCACGCGGGCGAGCTGCACCCGGCGGTGGTCGCCGCGCTGGAGCTGCCCCGGCGTACCGCCGCGATGGAGCTGGACCTGGACGCGGTGCCGCCGGCCCCGATGCGGCAGGCGCCGGCCGTCTCGTCGTTCCCGCCCGCGCTCATCGACGTGGCCCTGGTCGTGGACGCCTCGGTGCCGGCGGCGGACGTGCAGGCGGCGCTGGTGGAGGGCGCGGGCGAGCTGCTCGAATCGGTGCGGCTGTTCGACGTGTACGCCTCCGAGCAGCTCGGGGCGGGTCGCCGGTCGCTGGCGTACAAGCTGACGTTCCGGGCGCCGGACCGCACCCTGACCGTGGAGGAGGCGGTGGCCGCCCGTGACGCCGCGGTCGCCCGCGCCGCCGACCGCTACAACGCCGTCCTCCGCGGCGCATGAAAGGAAGGGCCCCTTCTTAACGCCTCCGGTAGAGGAAGGGACCCCTGTTAACACACCGGACGAGAGGCCCGTGCCGCAACCGCGGTACGGGCCTCGTCGCGCGTAGCGCGCGTGATCCCCGGCACATCCTCATCCTCATGCAAATGATTGCATGAACATGCAGGGTGCTGTTACGCTCTCTGCATAGTCATGCGGAGGTGAGTATGGGGATCCGGGTCGCGGTCGCCGGGGCCAGCGGCTACGCCGGGGGCGAGCTGCTGCGCCTGGTCGCCGGGCACCCCGAGTTCGACCTGGTCGTCGCCACCGCGCACAGCCAGGCCGGGCACCGGCTCGACGTCGTACACCCGCAGCTCACCGGGCTGGACCTGGTGTTCGCCGAGACCGACCCGGCGGCGCTGGCCGACGCGGACCTGGTCTTCCTGGCCCTGCCGCACGGGCAGTCGGCGGCGCTCGCCGCCCAGCTGCCGCCCGAGGTGCGCATCGTCGACCTCGGCGCCGACTACCGGCTCGCCGACCCGTACGACTGGGCCAACTACTACGGGGGCACCCACGCCGGACCGTGGACCTACGGCCTGCCGGAGCTGCCGGGCCAGCGCGAGCTCATCGCCGGCTCGACCCGGGTGGCGAACACCGGCTGCTACGCCGCGACGATCATCCTGGCGCTCGCCCCGCTGATCGCCGCCGGCGCGGCCCGGCCCGAGGACGTGGTGGTGGTGGCCGCCTCCGGCACCTCCGGCGCCGGTCGCGTCGCCAAGCCGCACCTGCTCGCCAGCGAGGTCATGGGCGACCTGTCGCCGTACCGGGTCGGCGCGCACCAGCACGTCCCGGAGATCAAGCAGGCCACCGGCGCCACCAGCCTGTCGTTCACCCCGGTGCTGGCGCCGATGCCGCGCGGCATCCTCGCCACGGTGACCGCCGTGCCGGCGCGGGGCGTCGACCCGCAGGCGGTGCTCGCCGAGGCGTACGCGGACGCGCCGTTCGTGCACGTGCTGCGGGAGGGGCAGTGGCCGCACACGGCCGCCACCGTCGGCTCCAACTCGTGCCACCTGCAGGCCACCGTCGACGTCGACTCGCGCCGGTTGATCGTGGTGAGCGCGCTGGACAACCTCGGCAAGGGCGCGGCCGGTCAGGCCGTGCAGAACGCCAACATCATGCTCGGCCTGCCGGAGACGACGGGCCTGTCGGTCTGGGGGACCGCCCCGTGAGCGCGAGGAGCGCAGCGAAGCGGAGCCCCGCAGTCGCGAACGAAAGGCGGGCTCTGTGAGCGCGAGGAGTGCAGCGAAGCGGAGCCCCGCAGTCGCGAACGAAAGGCGAACTCTGTGAGCGCGAGGAGTGCAGCGAAGCGGAGCCCCGCAGTCGCGAACGAAAGGCGGACTCTGTGAGCGCGAGGAGTGCAGCGAAGCGGAGCCCCGCAGTCGCGAACGAAAGGCGAACTCTGTGAGTGTCACCGCCCCTCGCGGTTTCCGGGCGGCCGGGGTGGCCGCCGGACTGAAGACCGGCGGCGCGTCCGACGTCGCCCTCGTCGTCAACGACGGCCCGGACGCCGGGGTGGCCGGCGTCTTCACCGCCAACCGGGTGAAGGCCGCGCCGGTGCTCTGGACGCAGCAGGTCGTCCACGGCGGCGTGGTCCGCGCGGTGGTGCTCAACTCCGGCGGGGCCAACGCCTGCACCGGCCCGGGCGGCTTCCAGGACACCCACGCCACCGCCGAGCACACCGCGGCGGCGCTGACCGCGGCGAACCCCCGGCTGATGCTCGGCGCCGGTGACGTCGCCGTCTGTTCCACCGGCCTGATCGGTGAGCGCCTGCCGATGGACCGGCTGCTGCCCGGCGTGCGTGCCGCCGTCCGGTCGCTCGGCC
Source organism: Micromonospora sp. NPDC126480 (assembly GCF_040302465.1). NCBI lineage: Bacteria > Bacillati > Actinomycetota > Actinomycetes > Micromonosporales > Micromonosporaceae > Micromonospora > Micromonospora sp. NPDC126480. Next base: position 42,933 of record NZ_JBEORU010000022.1, on the reverse strand, counting down.
GCGACGGCGGGCCGGCCGCCGCCCAGGCCATCATGACCACCGACACCCGGCCGAAGAACGCGGTCGCCCACGGCAGTGGCTGGTCGGTCGGCGGGATGGCGAAGGGCGCGGGCATGCTCGCTCCGGCGCTGGCCACGATGCTCTGCGTCCTCACCACCGACGCGGTGGCCGGGCCGGACGCGCTGGACGCGGCGCTGCGGGAAGCCTGCCGGGTCACGTTCGACCGGATCGACTCCGACGGGTGCATGTCCACGAACGACACGGTGCTGCTGCTGGCCAGCGGCGCGAGCGGTATCGAGCCCAGCGCGGCGGAGCTGACCGCCGCGGTCACCGCGGCCTGTCACGACCTGGCGCAGCAGCTCATCGCCGACGCCGAGGGCGCCACCAAGCAGATCGCGATCGACGTGGTCGGCGCGGCCAGCGAGAGCGACGCGGTCGAGGTGGGGCGCAGCGTGGCGCGCAACAACCTGGTGAAGACCGCGCTGTTCGGCAACGACCCGAACTGGGGGCGCATCCTCGCCGCGGTCGGCACCACCGCCGCCCGGTTCGAGCCGGACGCGGTCGACGTCGCGGTCAACGGCGTGTGGGTGTGCCGCGGCGGTGCCGCCGCGGAGGACCGGTCGAAGGTCGACCTGAGCGGGCGGGACGTCACCATCCGCATCGACCTGCGTACGGGTGGCGCGGAGGCGACGATCTGGACGAACGATCTCTCGCACGCGTACGTGCACGAGAACTCGGCGTACTCGACGTGAGCACCGATCTCGCCCGCGCCCAGGTGAAGGCCGCCACGCTGATCGAGGCGCTGCCCTGGCTGGCCCGCTTCTCCGGTTCGACAGTCGTCGTCAAGTACGGCGGCAACGCCATGGTCGACCCGGGGCTGCAGAAGGCGTTCGCCGCCGACATGGTGTTCCTGCGGTACGCAGGCCTCAAGCCGGTCGTGGTGCACGGCGGCGGTCCGCAGATCTCGGCAATGCTCGGCCGGCTCGGCATCGACAGTGAGTTTCGGGGCGGCCTGCGGGTCACCACGCCGGAGTCGATGGCCGTGGTCCGGATGGTGCTCGTCGGCCAGGTCGGCCGGGAGCTGGTCGGGCTGATCAACGCGCACGGCCCGTTCGCCGTCGGCCTGTCCGGCGAGGACGCCGGCCTGTTCACCGCGGTGCGGCGACCGGCGTACGTCGACGGGCAGCCCGTTGACGTGGGTCAGGTCGGCGACGTGGAGTCGGTCGACGTCTCCGCGGTCACCGACCTGATCGCGGCCGGCCGGATCCCGGTGATCTCGACGGTCGCGCCGGACGCGGACGGGGTGCTGCACAACCTGAACGCGGACACGGCCGCCGCGGCGCTCGCGGTCGCCCTGCAGGCCCGCAAGCTTGTCGTGCTGACCGACGTGCCCGGCCTCTACGCCGACTGGCCGGACACGTCCAGCCTGGTCAGTGAGATCACCACGGACGATCTGGCGAAGCTGCTGCCGTCCCTCGAGTCGGGCATGGTCCCGAAGATGGAGGCCTGCCTGCGGGCCGTGCACGGGGGAGTGCCCGCCGCGCACGTCGTCGACGGCCGGGTCGCCCACTCCACTCTGCTGGAGGTGTTCACGTCGGAAGGCTTCGGAACCATGGTGATCCCGGGATGAGCACCCTCGTCGAACGCTGGTCCATGTCCATGATGGACAACTACGGCACGCCGCCACTCGCGCTGGTGAGCGGGTCCGGCGCCGTCGTGGTCGACGAGGCCGGCCGGGAGTACGTGGACCTGCTCGGCGGGATCGCCGTCAACGCCCTCGGCCACGCCCACCCGGCCGTGGTCGCCGCCGTGTCCCGGCAGGTCGCCACGCTGGGACACGTCTCCAACCTGTACGTCGCCGAGCCGCCGGTGGCCCTGGCCGAGCTGCTGCTCGCGCTGGCCGGCCGGCCCGGCCGGGTGTTCTTCGCCAACTCGGGCGCGGAAGCGAACGAAGCCGCCTTCAAGCTGTCCCGGCTAACCGGCCGCACCGAGGTGGTGGCCGCCCACGGCGCCTTCCACGGCCGGACGATGGGCGCCCTCGCGCTCACCGGACAGCCGGCCAAGGCGGACCCGTTCCGGCCGCTGCCCGGCGAGGTCACCCACGTCGGGTACGGCGACGTGGCCGCGCTGGAGGCGGCGGTCACCGACGCCACCGCGATGGTCATCCTCGAGCCGATCCAGGGCGAGAACGGTGTCGTGGCCCCGCCACCGGGCTACCTAGCGGCTGCCCGGCGGATCACCGCCCGGCACGGGGCGCTGCTGGTGCTGGACGAGGTGCAGACCGGCGTCGGCCGCACCGGGCACTGGTTCGCCCACCAGGCCGAGGGCGTCGAGCCGGACGTGATCACCCTGGCCAAGGGGCTCGGCGGCGGGCTGCCGCTCGGCGCCTGTGTGGCCTTCGGCCCGGCCGCCGCCCTGCTCCGTCCCGGCTCGCACGGCACCACCTTCGGCGGCAACCCGATCAGCTGTGCCGCCGCCCTCGCGGTGGTCTCCACGATCGCCAGCGAAGGACTGCTCGACCACGTCAAGCGGGTCGGGGAGCGACTGCGGCGCGGTGTCGAGGCGCTCGGTCACCCGCTCGTCGAGGGCGTCCGGGGTGCCGGCCTGCTGCTCGGGATCGTGCTGACCGCGCCCGTCTCGGCAGTCGCCGCCGAGGCACTGCGCGAGGCCGGTTTCCTGGTCAACGCGGTGCAGCCCGGCGTGCTCCGGCTCGCCCCGCCGCTGATCCTCACCGCCGCCCAGGCCGACGCGTTCCTGGCCGCCCTGCCGGCCGCCCTCGACGCCGCCGTCCCGGCCGCCGCCACGCCTGCTGCCACCGTCCCGACCGCCGACACGCCAGGTGCCGCCGACCCGGCCGCCGCCACGCCGGCTACCGCCGCCACGCCAGGTGCCGCCGACCCGGCCGCCGCCGCGCCGGCCACCGCCACCTCGACGCCGACCGCCGCGACCAGCCCGGAGGCCCCCGCATGACCCGGCACTTCCTGCGCGACGACGATCTCACCCCCGCCGAGCAGGCGGCGGTGCTCGACCTCGCCGCCCGGATGAAGGCGGACCGGTTCGCGTACAAGCCGCTGGCCGGGCCGCGGTCGGTGGCGGTGCTGTTCGACAAGCAGAGCCTGCGTACCCGGATCTCCTTCGACGCGGGCATCGCCGAGCTGGGTGGGCACCCGCTGGTGGTGGACACCCAGGTCACCCACTTCGGCCGGGGCGAGACGCTCGGCGACGCCGGCCGGGTGCTGTCCCGTTACGTGGCCGCGATCGTGCTGCGTACCCACGGTGACGACCGCATCGCCGAGGTCGCCGCGGGGGCGACGGTGCCGGTGGTCAACGCGCTCACCGACGGTTTCCACCCCTGCCAACTGCTGGCCGACCTGCTGACGGTCCGCGAACGCCTCGGCGGCACCGCCGGTCGCACCCTCGCCTACCTCGGCGACGCGGCGAACAACATGGCGCACTCGTACCTGCTGGCCGGGGCGACCGCGGGCATGCACGTCCGGGTCGCCGGGCCGGCCGGATTCGGTCCCGACCCCGAGGTGACGGCCCGGGCCGAGAAGATCGCCGCCGGCACCGGCGGGTCGGTCCGCGCCCTCACCGACCCGGTCGAGGCGGTACGCGGCGCCGACGTCGTCGCCACCGACACCTGGACCTCCATGGGGCAGGAGTCCGACGGGCAGGACCGGATCACGCCGTTCCTGCCGTACCAGGTCACGTCCGGGACGCTCGCGCACGCCGCGCCGCACGCGATCGTGCTGCACTGCCTGCCCGCGCACCGCGGCGAGGAGATCACCGACGAGGTGCTCGACGGCCCGCGCAGCGCGGTCTTCGACCAGGCGGAGAATCGGCTGCACGCCCAGAAGGCGCTGCTGACGTTCCTCCTCGGTGCCGGACCGGCCCCGGACGTGGTGGCGCCGGACGCCACCACCAGGGAGACACCATGACCGCCCCGCTGACCCGCGCCGCCCGGCACGGCCGCATCGTCGAGCTGATCCGTGACAAGGCGATCCACTCGCAGACCGAGCTGGCCGACCTGCTGGCCGGCGACGGCATCCAGGTCACCCAGGCCACCCTCTCGCGGGACCTCAAGGAGCTGGGCGCGGTGACCGTACGCGGCGGCGACGGTCGCGCGGTCTACCTGATCCCCGAGGACGGCCACCGCTCGCTGCGGGAGGCGGAGACCGCGCCGGCGCGCCTCGTGCGGTTGCTGCACGAGCTGCTCAACGGGGTCGACTCCAGCGGCAACATCGCCGTGCTGCGCACCCCGCCGGGCGCAGCCCACTACCTGGCCAGCGCGTTGGACCGAGCGGGCCTGCCCGAGGTCGTCGGCACGATCGCCGGCGACGACACCATCCTCGTCGTGGCCCGCGAGGCCGACGGCGGTGCCGCGCTCGGCGACAAGCTCGCCGGCTGGGCCCGCCGCGAAGAGAACGTTGAAGGGAGCAGCACACCATGACCGAGCGGGTCGTCCTGGCGTACTCCGGAGGGCTGGACACCTCCGTCGCCATTCCGTACCTGGCCGAGCAGACCGGCGCCGAGGTGATCGCGGTGGCGGTCGACGTCGGCCAGGGCGGCGAGGACCTGGAGGTGATCCGGCAGCGCGCCCTGGACTGCGGCGCGGTGGAGGCGGAGGTGGTCGACGCACGCGACGAGTTCGCCGCCGACTACTGCCTGCCGGCGATCCGCGCCAACGCCCTCTACATGGACCGCTACCCGCTGGTGTCGGCGCTGAGCCGGCCGCTGATCGTCAAGCACCTGGTCACGGCGGCCCGCAAGTACGGCGGCACCATCGTGTCGCACGGCTGCACCGGCAAGGGCAACGACCAGGTGCGCTTCGAGGTCGGGCTGGGCGCGCTCGCCCCCGACCTGAAGATCGTCGCGCCGGCCCGGGACTTCGCCTGGACCCGCGACAAGGCCATCGCGTTCGCCGAGGAGAAGGGCCTGCCGATCGACGTGACGGCGAAGTCGCCGTACTCGATCGACCAGAACCTGTGGGGCCGCGCGGTGGAGACGGGCTTCCTGGAGGACATCTGGAACTCACCCGTCGAGGACCTGTACTCGTACACCTCGGACCCGGCCGAGCAGCGGGACGCCGACGAGGTCGTCATCACCTTCGACGCCGGTGACCCGGTGGCGATCGACGGCGAGACGGTCACCCCGTACCAGGCGATCCTGGAGCTGAACCGGCGCGCCGGCGCCCAGGGCGTGGGCCGGCTGGACATGGTCGAGGACCGGCTGGTCGGCATCAAGAGCCGCGAGGTGTACGAGGCGCCGGGCGCGATCGCCCTCATCACCGCCCACCATGAGCTGGAGGCCGTCACCGTCGAGCGGGACCTGGCCCGGTTCAAGCGGAGCGTGGACCAGCGCTGGGGCGAGCTCGTCTACGACGGCCTGTGGTTCTCGCCGCTGAAGTACGCGCTGGACGCGTTCATCGACGACGCCCGGAAGCATGTCTCCGGCGAGGTGCGGCTGACCCTGCACGGCGGTCGGGCCACCGTGACCGGCCGGCGCTCCGAGGCCAGCCTCTACGACTTCGGCCTGGCCACGTACGACACCGGCGACACGTTCGACCAGTCGCTCGCCAAGGGCTTCGTGCAGCTGTGGGGCCTGCCCAGCAAGATGGCCGCCGCCCGGGACGCCCGGTTGGGTGGGTCGCAGTCTTGACCTTCACAATGGGTGGGGTGGACGACAAGAGCCTGACGCAGAACAGCGCCGCCGCCAACCGGACCAGCCTGTGGGGCGGTCGCTTCGCCGGCGGCCCCGCCGAGGCCCTCGCGCGGCTGTCGGTGAGCGTGCAGTTCGACTGGCGACTGGCCCCGTACGACATCGCCGGTTCCCGGGCGCACGCCCGGGTCCTGGCCGGCGCCGGCCTGCTCGACCCGGAGGAGCTGGGCCGGGTCCTGGCCGCGCTGGACGACCTGGAGGCCGCCTGCGCCTCCGGGGCGTTCCGGCCGACGGTGGACGACGAGGACGTGCACACCGCTCTGGAACGCGGCCTGCTGGAGCGGCTCGGCAGCCTCGGCGGCAAGCTGCGCGCCGGCCGCTCCCGCAACGACCAGGTCGCCACCGACCTGCGGCTCTACCTGCGCGATCACGCCCGCGGCGTGGCCGCCCGCCTGGTGGAGCTGGCCGAGGCGCTGGTCGAGCAGGCGGAGCGGCACGTGGACACCGCCGCGCCGGGCATGACGCACGTGCAGCACGCCCAGCCGGTCACCTTCGGGCACTGGCTGCTGGCCCACGTGCAGCCGTTGCTTCGTGACCTGGAGCGGCTGCGCGACTGGGACCACCGCACCGCGATCAGCCCGCTCGGCGCGGGCGCCCTCGCCGGCTCGGGGCTGCCGCTGGACCCGATGGCGGTCGCCAAGGAGCTCGGTTTCCGTACGTCGTTCGCCAACTCGATGGACGCGGTCGCCGACCGGGACTTCGTGGCCGAGTTCCTCTTCGTCACCGCGCTGATCGGCGTGCACCTGTCCCGCCTCGGCGAGGAGGTGGTGCTGTGGACGTCGCAGGAGTTCGGCTGGGTGGAGCTGGACGACGCCTTCGCCACCGGCTCGTCGATCATGCCGCAGAAGAAGAACGCGGACATCGCCGAGCTGGCCCGGGGCAAGTCCGGCCGGCTGGTGGGCGGGCTGATGAGCGTGCTCACCATGCTCAAGGGCCTGCCGATGACGTACGACCGGGACATGCAGGAGGACAAGGAGCCGGCCTTCGACGCGGTCGACACCCTGGAGCTGCTGCTGCCGGCCCTCGCGGGGATGATCTCCACGATGACGGTACGCGTCGACCGCCTGGTCGCCGCCGCGCCGGTGGGTTTCTCGCTCGCCACCGAGGTGGCCGACTGGCTGGTCCGGCGGGGCGTGCCGTTCCGTGACGCGCACGAGATCACCGGCAGGCTGGTGGCGCTCTGCGTGGCCCGGGACTGCGCGCTCGACGAGGTCTCCGACGACGACCTCGCCGCGGTCAGCGAGCACCTGAACCCGGGTGTGCGGGACGTGTTGTCGGTCCGCTCCGCCCTCGCGGCCCGTACCACGCCCGGCTCCACCGGCCCCGGCCCGGTCGCCGACCAGCTCGCCGCCGCCGCCGACAAGCTCGTCGGCTGGAAGGAGTGGGCCGCCGAGCGGGTCGTGCCCCGCTGAGAGCGGCGCCGCTCGTCGGCGGCCTCACGCGCACCTTCGGGCAAACTGCGGCCTCCGAGCCTTCCGAGGTAGCAGTTTCCCCGAAGGTGCTCAGGCCTGGGGGCGTTCGCGTTTCGGGAGCTTCGCCACGACCGCCTCGTAGGAGGAGTCGACGGCCTCGGTCAGCTCGTCGTCCGGGATCTCGCCGTCGAGGCGGAGCGTGTTCCAGCCGGAGCGGCCGATGTACGGCGAGGGGCGCGCGTCGTCGGGAAAGCGGTGGATCCACTCGTCGGCGACCTCCCGATCCGGGCCGCACTTCAGGCCGATCCGGGCCCCGCCGTCCGGGCTGCCGAGGAATGCGAAGATCCGGCTGCCGACCTTGACCACCTCGTCGCCCTCCCACGGTTGGTCCAGCCAGGCGCCCGGCTTGCCCAGGCAGTACGCCCGCATCTCCTCACGCTCCATCAGCCACTCCCGCAGTCCGACCCACGTCGACCCAGTCTCCTATGCTCGCCGGCGTGAACCTGCATCAGCTCACCGACGAGGTCGAGGTGATCGCGGTGTTACGAGGGTGTGGGCGACGATCGGATGATCGTCAGCTGGGCGTCGGCCCGTCCACGGACCGGCCGGGCGTCATCTGATCTCGCCGGCTCGACCGCTTGCGGCGAGCGGTCGCCCAGCGCCAGACCCGGTTCACCAGGGCCGCGTACGCGATGCCGCCCGCCAGCGACGCCGCGAGCGCGACCAGCGGCAGGTCCCGCAGGTGCGGGTACACCTGCCAGTGGATCAGGTAGATGTAGAGCGAACTGGCGGCCAGCACACCCGCCACCTTGTTCACGACGGCCCAACTCGGCACGGTCGGCAGCCAGGTCAGCAGGGCGAACCCGGCCACGATCAGCGCCTCCCGCCCGGGCTGACCGAAAAACCCGGGAACGGTGCCCGCCGCGACCGCCGTGACCAGCAGCCGCTGCCGTACCCCGTCGGCCCGGGCGGCCGCCCAACCGAGCGTGAACAGCCAGCCCGCCACCAGCGCCGAGGGCAGGTCGTAGCGGGCGTCCAGGCCGAACACGTCGTACCGGCCGAGCAGCGCGAGCGCGGTCAACCCGAGCGGGAAGGCGAACGGGTGCCGCCGTTCCCAGCCGTCGACCCGGCGCAGCCCGAGCAGGGCCGCGAGGCCGACCAGCAGGTAGACCACCGCCTCGATGAACCAGAAGTGCCAGCCGTGCGGCGCGTCCTCCGGCCGGACGATGCTGTTGACCAGCAGCAGGGTGCTCAGCTTGTACTGGTCGCTGACCAGCATCACCGCGCCGATCCACGCCACCGTCGGCAGCACGATCCGCGCGAGGCCGGTGCGGACCTGGCGCAGCCGGTCGCGCTGGTCGGCGTCGGTGAGCTGGAACCGGGCGAAGTTGAAGCCGGCCACCGCGAGCAGCACGTGCGCCCCGCCGGTGATGGTGAACAGCGGGATGTGCGAGCCGACGATCAGCACGATCGCCGCCGCCCGCAGCGCCACGCTGGTCTCCAGCGCGCGCCGCCGCCGCGGGCCGGAAGCGGCGGCCGGCCGACGCAGTTCGCCGATCGGTCGGGTGTGCCAGTTCGCCGGGAGGTGACCCAGCTCCTGCTCCAGGCGCACCGACATCTCGACGTACGACAGGGAGTCCCCGCCGAGATCGACGAAGCTCAGCTCCGGGGTGACGTCGGTGCGGTCGAGCACCTCCGCGTACAACCGGCAGAGGTCACCGACGGCGGCCGGCGCGGGCGGCGAGGCCTCGGCGGCGGCCAGCCCCCGCAGCGCCACCAGGTCGGGTTTGCCGGAGGCCAGCCGGGGCAGCTCGGGCAGCGTCAGCACCCGCACGGCGCGCGGCGGAAGTGCAACCTCGTCGGCCACCAGCCGGCGGATCCGGCGCGGGTCGCCGACGCCGACGACCGCCACGATCAGCTCGTCGTCACCGTCGAGGCAGGTCGCGACCACGCCGTGTGCGGCCAGCAGCCCCTCGACCTGCTGCGGGTCGATCCGCAGCCCGAGGATCTTGGCGAACCGGCTGCGCCGGCCGACGATCTCCCACAGGCCGTTCCCGGTGCGCCGAGCCAGGTCGCCGGTGTGCAGCTCGTCGACGATGCGGCCGAGCGCCAGGTCGGCGGGGGAGTGGGCGTAGCCGAGCATGACGTTCGGGCCGGCGTAGACCAGCTCGCCGACCGCCGGGTCCGGGTGGTCGGCGACCGGGGCGAGCCGGAAGGCGCCGCCGGGCACCGGCACGCCGATCGCCGCCGGGTGGTCGAGCGCGAGGTCCGGCGGGAGGTACGCCATCCGGGCCGTCGCCTCGGTCTGCCCGTACATGACGTAGAGGTCCCAGCCGGCGCGGCGACCCAGCTCGGCGTAGCGGCGCACCCGCTCCGGCGCGAGCCGGCCACCGGCCTGCGTGACGTAGCGCAGGTGCGGCAGGTCCATCGTGGCGAAGCCGACCCGGTCCAGCAGGTCGAAGGTGTACGGCACCCCGGCGAACGTGGTGGCCCGGGACTCCCCGAACAGCTCCCAGAAGCAGGCGTCGGCGACCGACAGGCCGGTCAGCACCAGCGCGGCGCCCCGGGCCAGGTGGCTGTTGACCACCGACAGCCCGTAGCAGTAGTGCAGCGGCAGGCTGGTGGCCGCCCGGTCGGTGTCCCGGATGCCCAGGTACTCGCCGATCGCCTCCGCGTTGGCCTGCAGGTTGGCCTGCGACAGCCGGACCAGCTTCGGAGAGCCGGTCGAGCCGGAGGTGGACAGCAGCAGCGCCAGATCCGGGTGCAGGTCGTGCGCGGAGGCCGCCCGCCGGTGCTCGATCCGCCAGCCGCCGTCGGCCGGGCCGACCACCACGTCCGGGTCGTACGCGTCGACCAGGCTGGCGAGGGCGGCGTCGTGCCCGCCCGGCACCAGCAGGACCGGGTGGCCGGCGTAGAGCGCGGCCAGGTACGCCACCAACGAGTCGACCGTGTTCGCGCCGATGACCAGCACCAGCCGGCGGCCCGGCCCGAGTCGCTCGGCGGTCCGGGCGACCCGTTCGGCGAGGCCGGCGTACGTGATCTCCCCGTCCCGGGTCACGATCGCGGGACGGTCCCCGTGGGCGGCCAGATTGCGGACGAACGGCACGACCCCGACGGCCGGGAGCAGGGAGGACAGGGGCGTCACGGACACCAAGCCTAAGGTAAGCCTGACCTAATCCATAGGGCGGGCGACCCGCGTCACGGCCGGTGCCGCGATCAAGAGCCTTAACTCGCGGTATAGGCTGTCGCTCGAATCTGCAACATCAGCCGCAATCGGGAGGTCCAGCGGTGGGCGACCGGGTCATCGACAACCCGATCATCAACTCACCGTACGGGCATCCGACCCGCCATTTCGCCTTTGACCGCGATGGCATCACAGACCGGCTCGTGGAGCAGCGACGCCCGTCGAGCTTCTTCATCCCGGTGCCCCGGCCCCGCAAACGGGGGCAGCAACTCGAGCTGCAGGTCTTCACCGAGGACGACATCAAGCCCAACAAGCAGGTCAACGACGTCCGGGAACGGGTCGACGCCTGGCGGGAGGCGGGCTGGCCCAACGTCACGCCGGTGACCCGCCGCCTGCTGGAGTACTGGAGCGATCCGGAGCGGGACAACAAGCTCCTGTTCTGCCAGCTTGAGGCCGTCGAGACGGCGATCTTCCTGGCCGAGGGCGCGACCAAGTGGCAGGGCAGCTGGATCAACAACGACCTGGACGCGCACAACGCCGAGCACAACAACGGGCTGCCGCGTGTTGCTCTCAAGATGGCGACCGGCACCGGCAAGACGGTCGTGATGGCCATGCTGATCGCCTGGCAGACGATCAACAAGGTCCACGCGCCTTACGACCGGACGTTCGCCAAGCGGTTCCTGGTGGTGACGCCCGGCCTCACCATCCGCGACCGCCTGCGGGTGTTGTTGCCCGAGGACGCCGGCAACTACTACCGGGAACGGGACCTGGTGCCGGTCGAGTTCGTTGACGACCTCGGCCAGGCAAAGATCGTCATCACCAACTTCCACGCCTTCCAACTCCGCGAGACCCGGTTCGGGCGCAACGCGACCGGAAACACCAAGTCCCTTGTAGCGCCTGGGCGCCCCGACCCGTTTCGGGAGACGCCGGCGCAGATGGTCAGCCGGGTGTTGCGTCCGCTCGGTGGCTCGTCGGAGATCGTTGTCTTCAACGACGAGGCGCACCACTGCTACCGCGGGCGGACCGGTGACCCGGAGCCGGACGCCGACACCGTCGAGAACCTGCGCGGCGAGGAGCGTAAGGAGGCCGCCGACCGGGCCGAGGACGCGCGGATCTGGTTCAGTGGCCTGGAAGCGATCCGGGCCAAGGTCGGCATCAAGAAGGTGTACGACCTCTCCGCGACGCCCTTCTTCCTGGCCGGCTCCGGTTACCGCGAGGGCACTCTCTTCCCCTGGGTGGTCAGCGACTTCTCCTTGATCGACGCCATCGAGGCCGGCATCGTCAAGATCCCCCGGGTTCCCGTGGACGACGACCGGGTCGCCAACCGGGTGACCTACCTCAACCTGTGGCAGGAGGTCCGGGATTCCCTGCCCAAGGGCGGGCGTCGGGCCAACCAGGACTTCACCGCAGCGGACCTTCCGGGTGCGTTGACCGCTGCCCTGCACAGCCTCTACGGCTCCTACGTGACGGCCTTCGAGACGTGGGAGAAGTCAGAGGCGGCAGCGCACGGGCAGCCGCCGCCCGTGTTCATCGTCGTCTGCAGCAACACGACGATCTCGAAGGCGGTCTACGACTGGATCGGCGGTTATGATCGCGAACAGGGCGGGACCACTCTGCCGACCGCCGGACAGCTCCCCTTGTTCAGCAACGTGGCGGACGGGCAGTGGCTGCCCCGACAGCGGACGATCCTCGTAGACGCTGCGGAGTTCGAGTCCGGCAGCCTGTCGCCGGAGTTCCGCCGCGCGGCAGGTCGCGAGATCGCCGAGTTCAAGCAGGAGTACGCGGAACGCTTCCCCGGCCGGACCGCAGACGACATCGGCGACGCGGAGCTGATGCGAGAGGTGATGAACACCGTCGGCAAACCGGGGAAGCTCGGCGAACCGGTGCGGTGCGTCGTCAGTGTCTCCATGCTCACTGAAGGCTGGGACGCCAACACGGTCACCCACATCCTGGGGGTGCGGGCCTTCGGCACCCAGTTGCTGTGCGAGCAGGTGGTCGGCCGGGGACTGCGGCGCCGTTCGTACGTCGCCGACGAGAACGGCATGTTCACCCCCGAGTACGCGGATGTCTACGGCGTTCCGTTCCAGTTCATCCCCACCGTGGCCGTGTCCCGCGAGCTGCCGATGAAGCCCGTGCGCAACGTGCGGGCCGAGCCCGATCGCGACGCCAGCAAGCTGGAGATCACCTTCCCTCGGGTAACGGGCTACCACCTGGAGATACCCGACGAGCAGCTGGTGCCCGACTTTTCGGACCCGGACCTGCGGATGATCCTTTCCCGGGCCGACCTCCCGACGAAGACCACAATGGCAGGACAGGTCGGTGCGGAGGACGTGCACGACCTCGAACGTTTGAAGACCCTCCGAGGACAGTACGTCGCCTACCGGCTCGCCAGCGAGGTGCTCACGCGCAAGCTGCGCACCGAGGAGGGCGATCTGCGGCCCTGGTACTTCCCGCAGGTGCTGGAGATCGCCCAGCAGTGGCTGCGCGGCTGCGTCGAACTCCGCGACGATCAGGCGATCGGTCTGATCCTGTTGCGGGAGGCCGAGGCGGTGGAGAAGATCTGGCAGTCGATCACGCGGCAGGACGGCTCACGGAAACGCTGGGTCCTGCCTGTGCTGCGGACGACGGACCCGATGGGCACCACGTTCAGCGTGGACTTCCGGACGACCAGAGAGGTCTGGCCGACGGATCCGAGACGCTGCCAGGTCAATCTCGTGACGCTGGACGGCAAGGACGGCAACGCCTGGGAGCGGGCGGTGGCGCAGGCGATCGAGTCGCTGCCGGAGGACCATGTCGCCGCGTACGTCCGCAACGACCATCTCGACTTCTTCATCCCATACGAGCACGCCGGCCGGAGCCGGCGGTTCTACCCGGACTTCCTGGTGAAGCTGGCCGACGTCGGCGACGGAATCACCCGCACCCTGATCGTGGAAGTGTCCGGCGGCCGTAAGTCGCAGGCCGAGGCATCGCAGAAGGCGTGGGCCGCCCGCAATCTGTGGGTGCCGGCGGTCAACAACAGCGGCGCCTTCGGGCGCTGGAGTTTCTGCGAGCTTCGCGACCCGACCACCGCCAAACGAGACCTTCGGCCCGCCATCGAGGCACTGTTCAAGCTGCAAGGCGTGTCGGCGATCACCGATGCCGTACTCGCCGCCGAGGAGGAGCTGGTCTGATGCCCTCGAGGAGTCGCAAGCCCGTCGCCGCCGTGCCCGTGCAGGCGATCGCGCACCCGACCGACCGGCGAGTGCATCTGCCGACAGCTGACGGCCAGGAGCTCGTCTCGCCCGACGCCGCCCGGATCGAGCAGGTCAAGAAAGAGCGCGACCCGAGCCTAGATCCGCAGCTCGTCTGGATCGGTAAGGAGGAGCAGGACGCCGACGATCTGGTGGTCGAGGCCCCGCCGATCTACATTCAGGAGAAGATCGCCCCGCGGACCCTTGTCGAGGAGCTGCGGAGGGCCAGCGAGAGTTCTCGCCCTCGCGAGAACGAACAGCTCGGTCTCTTCGCGGACGACTACGCCGACTTCGATGGTCTGGACGACTGGCAGTCGGTCGAGTATTACCAGCACGAGGCCAACTGGTCTAACCGGATGATCCTGGGCGACTCGCTGCGCGTCATGGCGTCACTGGCCGAGAAGGAACGCCTGCGCGGCAAGGTCCAGATGATCTACATCGACCCGCCGTACGGCATCAAATTCGGCTCCAATTGGCAGATGTCGGCGCGCAAGCGGGACGTCAAGGACGGTAACCTCGCCGACGTGACCCGCGAGGTCGAGCAGATCAAGGCGTTCCGCGACACGTGGGAGCTGGGCATCAACTCCTATCTGGCTTACCTGCGGGACCGGCTGATCATTGCCCGCGACCTGCTCACCGAGTCCGGCAGCATCTTCGTCCAGATCGGCGACGAGAACGTCCACCTCGTCCGCTGTCTCCTCGACGAGGTATTCGGTCCGGAGAACTTCGCGTCGCTCATCAGCTTTAAGACAACATCAGGAGCTGGCAGTTTTGCGGGCGGCACGAACGTTCTGGCGTCTGTGAACAACTACATCCTTTGGTACACAAAAGATTTTCGATCTGCCACAGGAAAGTATCGGCAGCTGTATCAGAAAAAGTCTGGTGAGGGCGCAGGTAGTTCTGGTTACGTGTTCGTTGAGGACGGTGACGAGCAGCGACGACGCATGGTGCCTGGTGAAACGCCTAGTGGGAGGGTTTTCGCTGCCGACAACCTGACCAGCCAGACGACCCGAATAGGTCAGACAACGGTCTTCGATGTGCATCTGGGCGGAACACCTTACCGACCCAGAAAGGGTGGCTGGAAGACAAACGCCGATGGAATGCGTCGTCTGAAGTTGGCTCGACGACTTATGCCCCTGGGTGACACGCTGCGATATGTTCGTTATCTTGATGACTTCCCGGCTTATCCGCTGCACAATGCGTGGGACGACACGACCACGGCCGGCTATGGCGATCCCAAGGTCTACGTCGTGCAGACGAACACCAAGGTGATTGAGCGGTGCATGTTGATGTGCACCGACCCCGGGGATCTGGTGCTGGACCCGACGTGTGGTTCTGGGACCACCGCGTATGTGGCTGAGCAGTGGGGGCGGCGCTGGATTACCGTCGACACCTCGCGGGTAGCGATCACGCTCGCTCGGCAGCGGTTGATCGGTGCGAAGTATCCCGCCTACCTGCTGGCCGACTGTGTCGAAGGCCGAGCCAAGGAGCGGGAGTTGTCCGGTGCCGAGCCGCCGCCCACCTTACCCGGTAACGACATCCGCAAGGGCTTCGTCTACCAGCGAGTGCCGCACGTGACCCTCAAGTCGATCGCGAACAACCCGGACATCAAGGAGGGCATGAGCCGCAAGGAGATCGACGCAGCGATCGCCCGGCACGCCGACACCGAGATGCTCTACGACCGTCCGTACGAGGACAAGAAACGGATCCGGGTGGCCGGCAGGTTCACCGTCGAGAGCCTGTCACCGCACCGTCCGGTGACGTTCTCGGTCGGCGAGGAACAGTCCAGTGGCACTGACATCAACGCCTACCACAAGACGATCCTGGACAACCTCGCCAAGGCCGGCGTGCAGAACGGCTGGCGCAACGAGCGGTTGGAATTCGCGTCGCTGAACCCGCACCCGGGCAAACTCATCCACGCGGAGGCCGCCCGGCGCAACGACGACGGCACGTCGGCACGGATCGCGGTCAGTGTCGGCCCGCAGTACGGCACGGTGGATGCCGAGTGGGTCAAGGAGGCGGCTCGGGAGGCGCTCAGGGGCGTTGGGTTCGACCTGCTGTTGGTGTGCGCGTTCGGCTTCGACGGGCGTGCCAGCGACGCCGCCAGTGAGTTCGCACCGGAGGGCAACGACTTCGCCACGGTCGCGGAGCAGCGGCAGCTCGGTAGGCTCCCTGTCCTGCTGGTCCGGATGAACGCGGACCTCGCAATGGGGGACACCTTGTTGAAGAAGACCGGTACGGCCAATCTCTTCACGGTCTTCGGTGAGCCGGACATTGCCATCGATCCGGCGCCGGACGGGCTCGTGGTCGAGATCCGTGGCGTCGACGTCTACAACCCCACCACGGGCGAGTTGCGGCCGGACAACGGCGTTGGCGACGTCGCCCTCTGGATGATCGACACGGACTACAACCAGGAGGAGTTCTTTGTCCGGCACATCTATTTCGCCGGCAAGGAGGGCAAGCCGGACGGGCTGGACCCGTACGAGCGGTTGCGTAAGGCACTCCGCGCGCAGATCGACGAATCGGCCTGGCATAGCCTCTACAGTCACCGATCCCGTCCGTTCCCCCGGCCGGAGTCTGGGATGATCGCCGTGAAGGTGGTCAACCACTACGGCGACGAGGTGGTTAAGGTCTACGAAGTCTGAGCTGGCAGGTGGTAGCCGTATTCCGCCAATCTGTTCCGGGCGATGTCGAGTTCCTCGTCGGTAAACAGCCCGGCGAAGCGCTCCTGCAGCACCACCGCCTCGACCGCGAGGTCAAGCCTGCCCTTCTCCCACAGGGTCGTGAAGCCGCTGGAAACCGAACTTGCCCTAAGTAGCCGGCGGGCAGCCTCCAGCCCGCCTACCTGCTGCACCATCTGCAGGAAGTAGCCGGCGTTGTAGTTCAACTCCTTCTTGGCTCTTCGGTAACCGTCCAGCATGGCGGCGTGGAACTCGGCGGCGATCTTCGGATCCTGCTCATCGGCGGTTCGTCCGCGGGGTACGGCCCGACTGTGAGGCGACTCCGACGCTGGGCGCTGCTTGCCGGATGGTCGAGTTGTTGGTCGGTAGGCGGGGTTGCGGGTCAGCGCGATGTGGTCGGCCAAGCCGGTGCCGAGACGTTGCGGACGGGGCATGCCGCTCGCCAGCAGCGCCCGGGTTAGGGACGGGTAGATGTCGCCGAGCGTCAGCAGCTCGCCGCCCTCCGGGATGCCCTGCCGGAACGCTTGCAGCAACTCGCCGGTGAACGCGGTGAACTTTGCACCGAGCGGTGCCACTGCGGTTTGGTGGGCGGGCGCGGACGCCAGGGTGTAAGTGCCACGGATGTCGAGGTTTCCGCTGACCGTGGCGGTGTTGCCCGACATCGCCTCTGCGGCCTGCCCTGAGAAACAGCAGTCCAGGATCAGGATTCGGTTGGGCGCAGGGCTGTCGGCCAGCGCGGACCGGAACCACTCCATCGGCACACCGCAGTAGCGGACCCGGCGCGGGTCGGGCTCGGTGGACTCGACGGCCAGGAACAGGTCCCCGCGCTGACTAAGCACCCCGTGGCCCGCGTAATACAACACGAGCGTGTCCAGCGCTTGGTCGATTGCAGCGTCAATGGCATCCCCGACCTGCTGTGGGGTCGCTGGGTCGGTCAGCACTCGGCAACCTGACCGATCGAAGCCACCCAGAACCGGATCGGTGAGCAGGTCGGTCAGAGCCCGTACGTTGTTGGCTACTGCTGGAAGATCGTGCAGGTCATCGTCGATGAACCGCGATGCCCCGATGAGCAGCGCCTGGGAGGCCCTTGGATCTGGCAAGCGAGCGCTCATGGCACCTTCCGGTCCTGAGCGACTGCGTCGTACAGCTCTTTGACCGAGGCCGCGTTGCTGGCTTCGACCTCGACTCTCCGCAGGGTCTCGCCCGTCTCGTCGACGACGAACTCCACGCTGATCCGTGCGCGCCGCGTCTGTAGCCAGGTCGCCAGCGCACCGGCCAGAACGGCAATCGCGCCACCGCTGCCGACCGCAACAGAGACGATCTCTACAGCGCCGCCCATCTCGTGCGGGCCGGGTTGGCGAGGCAGTATCCGCACTCTCCCGCGCAGTTCATCGGTGCGCTGAAGCCAACTGAACAGGGAATGCAGATCGCTGGGGCTGCCGTCGAGCGGAGACATGTTGATCACCGTCATAGTGCTCATTATTTAATAGGGAGAGACGTCAGTTCGTCCAGCGCACCGGCAAACCTCGATCCGGCCGCTATTCTCGATCATTAGAATGCGAGAAGCCTCCATGTTCAGGCATGGCTGTGCGATTGCCGAGGAGGCGATCGCTTTCGCCTCTTCCTACCGCGGTGGGCTGCGCGTACTGTGAGGTACACGATGTACCCCATCAGGTGAGGTGTTTCGCGTGACCAGGCAGCACCAGCCCACGCCGGGCCAGCGTGTCGAGCGGCTACGTCGAGCCGCCGGGCTATCCCGCGAGCGCCTGGCCAACCTGAGTGGACTATCGCCGACCACTGTCAAGTTCATCGAGAATGGCCGCCGGTCGTTGACCTTGCGTGCCGCACAACAGTTGGCGCCACACCTCGGGGTTCGGGACCTCGGTGAGCTGTTCGGCCCGTCGGTGGCACTGTCTCTTGACGGCCGGGCCAGTCATCCCGCAGTTCACGAGGTGCGCCGCGCGCTGACCGCCTGGCACATCGTCCTCGACGGCGAAGCGGAGAGCACCGACTACCTGCGTGGTGCGGTCGACTCCGCTTGGCAGACCTGGCACACGTCTCGATTTCAGCGCACAGCGGCCGGGGACATCCTGCCCGGCCTGCTCGACGCCACCCAGCGGGCTGCCCGGCTGCACTCCGGGGAAGATCGGCGGGCGAGCCTCACCCTGCTCGCACAGGCCTACCACCTGGCCCAGGCCTACCTCGCCTGGCATGGCGACCGCGAGATGGTGTGGTTGACCGTCGATCGCGGGATGACCGCTGCCCTGGATGCGGATGACCCGCTGGCTATCGCACAGGC
This sequence comes from Micromonospora sp. NPDC126480, assembly GCF_040302465.1. Lineage (NCBI taxonomy): Bacteria > Bacillati > Actinomycetota > Actinomycetes > Micromonosporales > Micromonosporaceae > Micromonospora > Micromonospora sp. NPDC126480. The sequence continues at coordinate 24,409 of NZ_JBEORU010000022.1, read as the reverse complement.
GAGTTGGTATGCGGCACACCTGCTGCGCTCGGTTGGTCGCGGCGACGAGGCGCTGGAGCGGCTTCGGGAAGCGCGCGGGCTGATCGAGCCTCGCGTTGCCGATGGCGGCACCGAATGGGCGGAGATGCTGGCCGACCTGCACCTCTGTGTCGCACTTACCCGCGCCCGCACCGGTGACCAGGGGGCGTGGTCGGATTGGGACGCCGCCCGATCGGTCGTCGATCGTGCGCTGCCGGAGGGCTTCGTGGGCCTGCGGACCCGGGTGTCGCGGCCCCTGGTCGACGTGTACGCGGTCATGTGCGCCGTGGATCTCGGCGATCCCGACGAGGCGCAGCGCCGTGCCCATGCTCTTGACCCGGCATCGATCCCGTCGACCGAGCGGCGTGGCCGGCATTACGTGGAGCTGGCTCGTTCGGCCGACCTGGAAGGTGCGAGGGAAGCGACCCTGCATCTGCTGGCGCGAGCCGAGGCGACGTCACCCGAGACGGTCCGCTACTCGCCGGCGGCGCAAGACATGGTCACCCGGCTGTGCCACGAAGCGCCGGCGGCGGTCCGCGCCGAAGCCGTCGACCTCGCGCGTCGGATCGGTGCCACTGACCTCTAGGTACACCTCGTCACCGGGTACAGCGCGTACACCGTCTGAATGGCATGACTGCTTAGCGTAATCGGGCGATGGCGGCACGAAGTCGTCCGGTGACTCCGCGCCGTCGCTTCTGATGGTGAGGGAGTCGGCAATGAGTGGCCAGGAGGATGCCGGTACGCCCAGCAGGGGCGAGCAAATCGAGGCGGCCGAACGGGAGGTGGCGAAATATCGGCTTCTCGCCCAGGCCGAGGCAGAACGGATCCCCGTCGAGGAGACGACTCGGGCCCTGCCCGACCGGCGGTGGCGTCGTGGGCAGTGAGTCGGTGCCGATCGGTCGGCGGGTGGCGTACTGGCGCAGTCGACGCCGGATGTCCCAGCAGGTCTTCGCCGACCGGCTCGGCAAGTCGAAGAGTTGGGTGGACAAGGTCGAGCGGGGCGCCCGATCACTCGACAAGATCTCCACGATTGCGGAGATCGCCGCTGTCCTCCGGATCGACCGGGAGGTGCTGCTCGGCCGGGACGTCCAACCCGAGGACACGGGTACTCGGATCGAAGACGTGGAGCGAATCAGGGCGGTGCTGTCGACGTACGAGATGGCTCTGGGCCGGCGGGCGGCGGGCCGGGACGTGCCTCCGCCGGCTCAACTGGCCCGCAGCGTCGGGCATGCCTGGACCACCTACCAGCACGCACGGTACCCACAGTTGAGCAAGGGGTTGCCGGAGCTGGTGCTCGGGGCGCAGCGCGGCTACGTCCGCGAGCCCGAGACGGGTCGGACGTCGCTGGTGGAAGTGTACCGGGTCACCGCCTCGCTCCTGTTGAAGCTCGGTGAGACCGGGTTGGCATGGCTCATAGCGGATCGCGCGATGACGATCGCCACCGGTGACCCGGCGCTGGTGGCCGCGGCAGCGGTGCAACTCGGACAGGTGCTGCGCGCCACCGGCCGCGCGCGCTCGGCGGTGCCGATCATGCGGGCTGCCGCGTACCGCATCGCCCCGCCTGACCTCGATGGCGGCCCGGCGGCGCGCCTGTCGCTCTGCGGCACGCTGCTGGTGCAGGCCGCCCTCGCGGCGGCCCACAACGGCGACGAGATGGTTACGTCGAGCCTGATCGATGAGGCGGCCGAGCTGGCGGCGCGGGTGTGTGACGGCCACGACCACCACCGGACCGGGTTCGGACCGACCGTGACCACGGCTGCCCGCATGCTGGTGGCGCTTGAGCTGGGTAATCCGGGCGAGGCGTTGGCCTGGCACGAGAAGACGATCGGCAGCGACGGATGGCGGTGGCTGCCGGTCGAGCATCGCGCCGCCCACCTGGTCGACGCCGCCCGCGCGCACCTCCAGGCGGACGACCCGGCCAACGCCGGAAAGCTGCTGCTGGCGGCCGAAGCCACCGCGCCGGCTGAGGTACGGCACCGGCCTGTCGCCCGCGACCTGCTCGCCCAGGTGATCCGGAGCCGGCACGCCCCGAGCCCACTCGTGCCACTCGCCGCCGCGCTCGGGCTGTCGGCGGTCTGACCGGTACGAACGGGAGTGCGGTTTGCCGGTCGAGCCCCGGGCGGGGTTACCTGGAGGGATGGACTACTCCTGGCTGAGTGCCACCGACGTTGCCGAGACCGCCCGGAACCTGCTCGGCTGGGAGATCTCGGCCGGCGGCGTCACCGTCCGGATCACCGAGGTCGAGGCGTACGCGGGCACGGCCGGCGACCCGGCCTCGCACGCCCACCGGGGTCGCACGCCCCGCAACGCCGTGATGTTCGGCCCGGCCGGGCACGCCTACGTCTACTTCACCTACGGCATGCACTGGTGCGTGAACGTGGTGACCGGGCCGGAGGGGGAGGCGTCGGCGGTGCTGCTGCGGGCCGGCGAGGTGGTCGACGGCCTCGACACCGCCCGCGCGCGCCGGACCGCCGTACGTCGGGACGTGGACCTCGCGCGCGGGCCGGCGCGGCTCTGCGCGGCGCTCGGGATCGACAAGTCGGTGTACGGCCGTTACCTGCTCGGCGACGGCCCGGTCCGGCTGCGGCCCGCGTCGACGCCGGTGCCGGCCGGGTCGGTGAGTGCCGGCCCCCGGGTCGGGGTGACCGGGGCGCACGACGTGCCGTGGCGGTTCTGGATCACCGATGATCCGACGGTGAGCACCTACCGCCGCCACGTCCCCCGCCGACGCCCCGCCCAACCATGAGCGCGATCGTGGACGCCGCCGTTCAGCGGAGGCGGGCGGCGGCCCGCTTGGCGAGGTCGCGCACCCGGTCCGGGTCCGAGGGGTACGCCCGGACCGTGGTCACGTTGTCCCCGATCCGGACGACGGCGATGTAGGTGATCACCGGTTCGCTGCCGTCCGCCGGCGTCTGCTCCTGGCGGACCAGCAGCGACTCGTCGCCGGCGACCCCGCTGCCCACCACCGACACCCGCAGGTCCGGCGTGTTCACCGAGGGTTCCCCGCATTGGTCGATGACCGCGCGCACGTCGTCCAGGTTCTGCTCGGCCCAGCCGGGATAGTTCTCGAGGATCTGGAAGGCGCTGTTGTCCGGTCCGGTCCGGTAGGCGGCGGTGTCGATCCGGTCCTGGTAGCGCAGGGAGGGGAACGCGCCGGTCTCGTACGCCGGGCAGAGGCCGTCCCAGAAGCCCCAGAACCACTGGTCCGGGTTGTCGATCTGCTCCGCCTCGAAGCGCTGCCAGCTGCCGGGGCCGAGGTCGTCCGGCTGGAGCAGCCGGGCGGCGGGGGTGCGCGCGGAGGCCGACGGGGTCGGACTGGCGGTCGGGGCGGGCGCCGTGACGGTCGGGCTCGGGGCCGTGGCGGTCGGGGTCGGTCCGCCGGGCGGTGCCACGCTGTCGGGCGGCGACGGCAGGCCCGCGCCGAGGCCGACGGCCGCGGTCGTGACGGCGAGCACGCCGGCTCCGGCCCCGATCGCGGTGCGTCGGGTGCGCTGCCGGCCGCGCCGGCGTACCTGCTCGGGCGGCGCGAACTCGGCCGGGGGCAGCACGCCGCGTACGTCGGCGAAGAGCCCATTGAGCTGGTCAGACACGGGACTCCTCCGGAAGGTCGATGCTGAGCAGGTCGGCGAGCGCGCGTCGCCCGCGCGCGAGCCGGGCCTTGACGGTGCCTTCGGGCGCCTCGGTCTCCCGGGCGACGGCCGCGACCGGCAGGTCGCAGAGGTGGTGCAGCACGATGGCGGTGCGTTGCTCGACCGGCAGCCGGGCGAGCGCGGCGACGAGGGCGACGTTGTCGGGGTTCGGTCCGGGCACGTCGTCCGGCGGGCCGGCCCGCCGGTGGGCGAAGACCGCGTTGCGGGCCCGTCGCCACCGGCTCACCGCGATCCGCCGGGACACGGTACGCATCCACGCCTCCGGCGAGTCGCAGTCGCGCACCGTCGACCACCGCTGCCAGGCCCGGGCGTACGCCTCGTGCAGCACGTCCTGGGCCTCCGCGGCGTTGCCGGTCAGGGCGTAGAGGAACGCGAAGAGCCGCTGCCGGGTCGCGCGGTAGAAGGCGTCGAAGGAGCCCTGGGGGTCCTCCGTCGCTGGTACGGCGGTGTCGGTGTCCGGCATGTTTTCCTTTCCCGTCTCGGCCGGTAGGGGCCGGGCCGGCGGGCGTGGTCGGCGTGACACCACCCATGACGCCCGGCCCGGCGCGGCGGTTGCAGCGGTTCGCACAAGAGTCCGCGAGGACTTGGCCGGTCCCTAATTGACATCTAACATGTCAGTTGTGGATCTCAAGCCGTTGGGCCGGACGCTGCTGCGCGACCAGGCGTACGCCGCCATCCGGGCCGCGATCGTCGCCGGGACGCTCGCGCCCGGCCAGGTCGTGCGCGACCGGGACCTCGCCGAACAGCTGGGCTTCTCCCGGGCGCCGGTCCGCGACGCCCTCGCCCGGCTCGTCGACGAGGGGCTTGTCGAGTCCAAGCCGCAGAGCCACACCCGGGTGACACCGCTGATCCTGCGCGACGTCCGCGACGCGCTGGTCGTGGTGCGGGCGATGCACGAGGTGGCGGCGCGGTCGGCGGTGCGCCGGCTGCGCCCGGAGGACCTGGCCGTGATGCGCGCGGCCAACGCCGAGTTCGCCCGCGCCGTGCGCTCCCGCGACGTGGAGCGCGCGCTGACCGCCGACGACCGGCTGCACGACGTGCTCGTGCGGGCCGGCGGCAACCGGGCGGTCGCCGCCACGATCGAGCGCTACACGCCGCTGATCCGCCGGCTCGAGCGGCAGCGGTTCGCAAGCGTGCCGGGGGAGGGGTCGATCCGCCGGCACGAGGCACTGATCGAGGCCTGCGCGGCCGGCGACGCCGAGGCCGCCGCCGAGATCACCGCCACCATCTGGTCCGGCCTCGACGACATCCTGCCGGCCGACGCCATCCCCGAGGAGACGCCATGACCCCCGCACTCGACTCCTTCCCCCGGTACCCGCTGCTGTTCGGCCCCTCGCCCGTGCACCCGCTGGAGCGGCTCACCGCGCACCTCGGCGGCGCCCGGGTCTGGGCGAAGCGGGAGGACTGCAACTCCGGCATCGCGTACGGCGGCAACAAGACCCGCAAGCTGGAGTACCTGGTCGCCGACGCGCTCGCGCAGGGCTGCGACACGCTGGTGTCGATCGGCGGGGTGCAGTCCAACCACACCCGGCAGGTCGCCGCGGTGGCGGCCCGGGCGGGCCTGCGCTGCGTCCTGGTTCAGGAGAGCTGGGTGGACTGGCCCGACGCCGTGTACGACAAGGTCGGCAACATCCTGCTGTCCCGCCTGGCCGGAGCGGACGTGCGGCTGGTGCGGGCGGGTTTCGGCATCGGCTTCAAGGAGAGCTGGCAGGCGGCGCTGCGGGAGATCGAGGAGGCCGGCGGCAAGCCGTACGCGATCCCGGCCGGCGCCTCCGACCACCGGCTCGGCGGTCTCGGCTTCGCCCGGTGGGCGTACGAGGTGGCCGAGCAGGAACGCGAGCTGGGGGTCTTCTTCGACGCGATCGTCGTCTGCTCGGTGACCGGCAGCACCCAGGCCGGCATGGTGGCCGGCTTCGCGGCGCTGGAGGCGGCCGGCGGGCGGCCCCGCCGGGTGGTCGGCGTCGACGGCTCCGCCAAGCCGAGGCAGACCTGGGACCAGGTGGCCCGGATCGCCCGGGACACCGCCGCGCTCATCGGGGTCGACCGGCCATTGTCGGACGACGAGATCGTCCTCGACGACCGCTACCACGCCGGTACGTACGGCATCCCGGACGAGCGGACGCTCGACGCGATGCGCACGGCCGCGCGCACGGAGGGGATGATCACCGACCCGGTGTACGAGGGCAAGTCGATGGCCGGGCTGATCGACCTGGTCACCACCGGTGAGATCGGCCGGGACTCGACGGTGCTCTACGCGCACCTCGGCGGCCAGCCCGCCCTCAACGGCTACAGCGCCCTGTTCTCCTGACCCGGTCCCCGTCCGACGCGGTACCGGCTGGCGGAATAGTTGACTCGTCAAATATGTTGTGCGGAGCGTCCGGGATCACCGAGATCCAGGCCGTACACGAGGAGCCGGTCATGCAGTTCGGGGTCTTCACCGTCGGCGACGTCACGGTCGACCCGACAAACGGTCGGGAGCCGACGGAGCGGGAGCGGATCAAGGCCATGGTCACGATCGCGCTCAAGGCCGAGGAGGTCGGTCTCGACGTCTTCGCCACCGGCGAGCACCACAACCCACCGTTCGTGCCGTCGTCGCCCACCACCATGCTGGGCTACATCGCCGCCCGCACGTCCCGGCTGGTGCTGTCCACCGCGACCACGCTGATCACCACCAACGACCCGGTGAAGATCGCCGAGGACTACGCGATGCTCCAGCACCTCGCCGACGGCCGGGTGGACCTGATGCTGGGGCGCGGCAACACCGGCCCGGTGTACCCGTGGTTCGGCCAGGACATCCGCAACGGCATCCCGCTGACCATCGAGAACTACGACCTGCTGCGCCGGCTGTGGCGCGAGGACGTGGTCGACTGGTCCGGCCGGTTCCGTACGCCCCTGCAGTCGTTCACCTCGACGCCGCGCCCGCTCGACGGCGTACCGCCGTTCGTGTGGCACGGTTCGATCCGCAGCCCGCAGATCGCCGAACAGGCCGCGTACTACGGCGACGGCTTCTTCGCCAACCACATCTTCTGGCCCAGGGAGCACACCCAGCGGATGGTGGGGCTGTACCGGCAGCGGTTCGAGCACCACGGCCACGGCTCCGCCGACCAGGCCATCGTCGGCCTCGGCGGGCAGGTGTTCATGCGGAAGAACTCCCAGGACGCGGTGCGGGAGTTCCGGCCGTACTTCGACAACGCCCCCGTCTACGGGCACGGGCCGTCGCTTGAGGAGTTCACCGAGCAGACCCCGCTGACCGTCGGCAGCCCGCAGCAGATCATCGACCGCACGCTGACCTTCCGCGACTACGTCGGCGACTACCAGCGGCAGCTGTTCCTGATCGACCACGCCGGCCTGCCCCTGAAGACCGTCCTGGAGCAGCTCGACCTGCTCGGCGAGGAGGTCGTGCCGGTGCTGCGCAAGGAGTTCGAGTCGGTGCGGCCGGCGCACGTGCCGGACGCGCCCACGCACGCCTCGCTGCTCGCCGCCGCGGGCGGCGGAGCGCCGGCATGAGCGCCCGCAGCCTCGCCGTGGTGTCCGCCGGCCTCAGCCAGCCGTCGTCGACCCGGCTGCTCGCCGACCAGATCGCCGCAGCCACCCGCGACGAGCTGGCCCGGCACGGCGAAACCGTCGAGGTGCGCGCCGTCGAGCTGCGCGAGCACGCCCACGACATCGTCAACCACCTGCTGACCGGCTTCCCGTCGCCGGCCCTGCGCGAGGTGCTGGACACGGTCACCGGCGCCGACGGGCTGATCGCCGTGACGCCGATCTTCAACGCGTCGTACAACGGGCTGTTCAAGTCGTTCTTCGACCTGATCGACGCGGACGCGCTCACCGACCGGCCGGTGCTGGTCGCCGCCACCGGCGGCACCGCACGGCACTCGCTGGCCCTGGAGCACGCGCTGCGGCCGATGTTCGCGTACCTGCGGGCGGTCGTCGTGCCCACGGCCGTGTTCGCCGCCCCCGAGGACTGGTCCGGCGGCACCGCCGACGGTGCCCTGCGCCGGCGCATCGAACGGGCCGGCGCCGAGCTGGCCGAGCAGGTACGCCGACGTCCGGCGTCGACCGGGCCGGCCGACCCGTTCGCGCTCACCGGCAGCTTCGAGGACCTCCTCGGCGGCCTGCGCGACTCCTGACCCGGGTCGTCCGGGGCCGGCGCGGCCCCGGGCCCGGGCCGCACGTCCGGCGGCTGCCCGGTCGGCTCAGCGGGCGTGGCCGTACGGGTGCGCCACCAGCACCGGGCAGTGGGCGTGCTGCACCAGGGACTGGCTGACCGAACCGAGCAACATGCCGGCGAACCCGCCCCGCCCGCGGGTACCCACGACCACCAGGGCGCCGTCGCGGCTCGCGTCGATGAGTGCCGCCTCGGGCTTGTCGGCGTGCAGCTCGCGGGTCGTGACGGCCAGCCCGGGATGGCTGCCGCCGGCGGCCGCGGCGGCGGTGTCGAGCAACGCCGCCGTGCCGCCTGCGTCCTCATCGGGCACCCGGACGTGCACCAGCACCAGCTCGGCCCGTCGGCGGGCGGCCTCGTCGGCGGCCTGCCCGACGGCCAGCTCCGCCGCCTCCGACCCGTCCACGCCCACCAGCACCGGCCCGTCGACCGGGATCGGCTCCTCGGCCGGGCGCACCACAAGCACCGGACAGTGAGCGTGTGCCGTGACCTGCGTACCGACCGAGCCGAGCAGCAGCCCGGCGAAACCGCCGTGGCCCCGGCTGCCCAGCACCACCAGCTCCGCCCGGCGGGACTCCTCGACCAGCGTGGCGCCCGGCCCACCGGCGACCTGCCGCGCCTCCACGGCCAGCCCCGGCCACCGGCCGAGAAGATCGGCGGCGACCCGCTCCAGCATCTTCTCCGCCTCGTCGCTCGGCTCGGGGATGCCCAGCTCGTACGGGTTGATCGGCACGCCGTACCCCAGCGCGTGCAGGTAGCCGTGCACGAGGTGCAACGGACGCGACCGCAGCACGGCGGCGCGGGCGGCGTGGTCGGCCGCCACCAGGCTTGACGGTGATCCGTCCACACCCACCACGACGGGTCGGTTCATCAGCTGCCCTCCGGACTCGTTCGGGCCATTGTCGCCCGGGCCGGCCCCGGCCGGCCCGGCGGGTCACGTTCCGATCGCTCCGGCGCGTCGTCGCGCCGGCCGCGCTGCGGCGGCCGGCGCGACGGTGACGGTCACTTCGCGGTACGGGGGTGCCGCACGATGACCAGCGGGCTGTCCGCGTGGTGCAGGACGGCGTGGCTGACCGAGCCCAGCAGCAGACCGCCCAGCGCGCCGCGCCCGTGCGCGCCGACCACCACCAGCTGGGCCTGCCTCGACTCCTCGACCAGGACCCGGGCCGGGGAGCCGCGGACCAGACGGGGCTGCACCGTCACCTGCGGGTAGCGCTCGGCGAACCCGGCGAGCGACTCGGCGAGCGTCCGCTCCTCCTCCGCCTCGAAGGCTTCCAGGTCGTACACGAGGGGCAGGATGTCGCCCGGGCCGACCGGGGTCGGGTAGAGCCAGGCGTGCACCGCCACCAGCGGGGCGTCCCGGCGGGCCGCCTCCTCGAACGCGAAGGCCACCGCCTCCTTGGACAGCTCCGAGCCGTCCACACCCACCACGACCGGGCCGTCGGCGCGCGGCTCACCGCGGACGACAAGCACGGGGCACTCGGCGCGGGCGGAGACCTGCACGGTGACCGACCCGAGCAGGAGACCGGCGAAGCCGCCCAGGCCCCGGTGGCCGAGCACCATCAGTGCCGCCTCCCGGGCCTCGTCAACCAGCACCGGAGTCGGTGCGCCGTCGGCGACGACACCGGTGATCCGCAGGTCGGGGGCGACCTTGCGGGCCTGCTCGACGGCCTCGGTGACGTACTGCTCGGCCTGGTTGCGCAGGCCGGCGTGGGCCGGGGCGCCGGCCGCCGGGCCGAGCGGGGCACCGGTCAACGGCCAGATGAAGGCGTGCACCACCCGCAGCGGACGCTGCCGGTACTCCGCCTCCCGCGCCGCCACGCGGACCGCGTCCAGGGCTGCGGCGGAACCGTCCACACCCACCACGACGGGGGCACCGGTGTTGATCGTCATCACGTCCTCCTTCGGCTCACCTCAAGCCTGCCAAACCGAGGTCCCTCCGTTCAGGGGCGCTCGTCCCGCCGGCCCCGGGCCATTGGTCCTGCGGCGGGGCGCCGGGTCAGGCGCAGGAGCAGGCCCGGCAGGACGCTGACCGCGGCGCAGGCGAGCAACTCCACGGCGCCCAGCGGCTCGGTGCCGAGCAGTTCGCGCAGCGGCGGCAGCAGCACGCCGGCGACCTGGAGCAGCGCCGAGACGGCCACCGCGACCGGCAGGGCGATGTTGCCGCGCCGGGCGCCGGGCGGGCGGGGCGCGCGGACGGCGAGCGCCACGCCGAGCTGGGCCAGGCCGAGCACCACGAACACCACCGACTGCCACGGCCGGTCGGCCCACGCGGCGGTCACCCCGGCGCCGAGCACCACCGCCGCGATCAGCGCGCCGGTGACCAGCACGTCACGGCCCAACCCGGCACCGAGCACCGACTCCGACGGCGAGCGCGGAGCCCGCCGCAGCGTGCCCGGCTCGGCCGGCTCGGCCCCGAGCGCCACCCCGGGCACGCCGTGGGTCAGCAGGTTGACCCACAGGATCTGGGCCGGCAGCAGCGGCACGGCCAGCCCGAACAGCGGCCCGAGCAGCATCACGGCGATCTCGGCGACGCCGCCGGAGAGCGCGTACCGCAGGAACCGGCGGATGTTGTCGTATATTCGGCGGCCCTCGCCGATCGCGGTCGCCACGGTGGCCAGGTCGTCGTCGACGAGCACCAGGTCGGCGGCCTGGCGCGCCACCTCGGTGCCGCCGCCCATCGCCACGCCGATGTCGGCCCGGCGCAGCGCCGGCGCGTCGTTGACCCCGTCACCGGTCATCGCCACCACGTGCCCCCGGGCCTGCAGTCCGGCGATGATGTCAAGCTTCTGGTCCGGCTGGGTCCGCGCGTACACCCGGGTGTCGGGGTGCGCGCCGGCCAGGTCGCCGTCGTCGCCGCGGGCGAGCGGGTCGCCGTCGCGCCACAACCCGAGCTGCCCGCCGATCGCCGCCGCGGTGGCGGGGTGGTCCCCGGTGACGAGCAACAGGCGGACCCCGGCGGCGTCGAGGTCACCGGCGATGTCCGCGGCCCGCGCGCGCAGCGGATCGCCGACCGCGACCAGTCCGGCCGGCAGCAGCCCGGTCGGCTGGGCCGGGTCGTCCGGCGGAGCGTCGAGGATCGCGGAGGCGACCGCGAGCACCCGCAGCCCCTCGGCGGCGAGCCGGTGCGCGGCGGCGGTCAGCTCGGCGATCTCCGCGTCGGTGGCGTCGACCAGGGGACGGGTCAGCACATTCTCCGGCGCGCCCTTGCAGACCACCAGGTGCCGGCCGTCGCAGGCGCGGTGGACCGTCGTCATCCGGCGCAGGTCCTGGTCGAACGGGGCCTCGGCGATCCGTGGCCAGGCGGTGCGGGTGGCCTCCGGGTCCAGCCCGCAGCGCGCGGCGAACGCCACCAGCGCCGCCTCGAGGGGGTCGCCGACCGCCGTCCACTCCGGCCGCTCGCCCGTCGGCGCGGCCAGTGTCGCGTCGTTGCACAGCAGCCCGGCCCGGGCCAGCCGGCGCAACTCGTCCGGTACGGGCACCGGCTCGCCCCGGTGGTGCACCGCGCCGTGCGGCGCGTACCCGGTGCCGGTGACCCCGTAGCGGGAGCCCCCGGCGGTGACCGCGTGCTGCACGGCCATCCGGCCCTCGGTGAGCGTCCCGGTCTTGTCCGAGGCGATGACGGTCACCGAGCCGAGCGTCTCCACGGCGTGCAGCCGGCGGGGGATGGCCCGGGAACCAGCCATCCGGCGGGCGCCGAGCGCCAGGGCCAGCGTCACCACCGCGGGCAGGGACTCCGGCACCGCCGCCACCACCAGGCTGACCGCGGTGACCGCCATGTCCACAAGTGGCCGGCCGCCGAGCACACCGATGGCGAACACCAGGCCGGAGAGCACCACGGCAACCAGCCGAGTATCCGGCCGAGCGCGGCCAGCCGCCGCTGCAGGGGAGTGGCGGCCGGCCGGGTCGCGGCGACCAGCGCGGTGATCCGGCCCAGGGCGCTGGCGGCGCCGGTGCGCGTCACCGTCCCCGTGGCGCGGCCGGTGGTCACGACCGTACCCGCGCTGGCCTCCTCGCCGGCGGCCCGGCTGACCGGCACCGACTCGCCGGTGAGCGCCGATTCGTCCACGGCGAGCCGGGCGGTGTCGGTGAGCAGCAGGTCGGCGGGGACGACGTCACCGGCCTCGATCCGGACCAGATCGCCCACCACCACCTCGGTGGCCGGCAGGACGAGGTCGCGGCCGTCCCGGACCACCCGCGCGGTCGGCGCGGCGAGCTGGTCCAGGGCGGCGATGGCCCGGTCCGCTCGGACCTCCTGGACCACGCCGATGACGGTGTTGACCAGCACCACCAGCAGGATCACGGCGGTGTCCGGATAGTCGCGCAGCACCGTGGTGACCACCGCCGCGGCCAGCAGCAGCGCGACGAGCGGGTCGGTGAGCTGGCGCAGCACGCGGGTGGCGAGGTGCCGGCGCGGCGGCGCCGCTGCCGCGTTGGGTCCGTCGGCGCGCCGCCGGGCGGCGGCCTCCGCCGAGGTCAGCCCGGTCGGCGGCACCGGCGCCGGGGCGAGTTCGGTAATCGTGTGTACGCCGCCGGCCACCGTGGCCCTCCGTGTCCTGCCCGGGCCCGCCCCGCCGGCGCGCCGTCCCACGTCCAGCCTGAGTCGTTCCCGCCGGGGCGGGCAGGGGCGGATCTCCCGCCCGACCCGGGACCAACGGCCCTGCCGCGCCGGAGCCGCATCAGGTGACATCAGGGTGGAGGACCGTACCCGGGACAGGGAGGGTGCCATGACCACACTCGACGTGCTGCGCGCACACCCGTTTCTCGCCGGGATGCCCGAGGCGTCGCTGTCCCGCCTCGCCGCGTACGCCCGCCCGGTCGTGTGGCACCCCGGCCAGCGGCTGTTCTCGGCCAACCGGCCGGCCGAGCGGTTCTGGCTGGTACGCGGAGGCGAGGTGGTGCTGGACGTGGCCGTGCCCGGCCGGGGCGAGGTCGCGATCGAGTCCATCGGCGCCGGCGGCGTCCTCGGCTGGTCGTGGCTGTTCCCGCCGTACCGCTGGCAGTTCGGGGCGGTGGCCGTCCAGCGCAGCACCGCGGTGGAGTTCACCGCCGCGGCCGTCCGCCGGTTGATCGAGACCGACGACGCGCTGGGCAAGGAGCTGACCACCCGGTTCATGGCCGTGGTGGTGGACCGCCTCCAGGCCGCCCGGGGCCGCCTGCTCGACCTGTACGGCTACCCGACGGAGCTGCCGTCGGCCGGCTGACCGGCGCCGCTGACACCCGCCCGCGGCTCGGCTCGTGGCGGCGTCGCCGTACCACCCGCCGAGCGCCGGTGGGGCCGGCCCAGCCCGCTGCGCGCCCCGAGCACGCCGATGACGGCGACCAGGACCAGGGCGTACCCCGCGCCCAGGTACTGACCGATGACGGGCCGGTACTCCTCGGGTCGCAGCGCCGGAGCGGCCCCGGTCCGCTCGAGCAGCCAGCACCCCAGCCCGACGGCGAGAATCAGCAGGGCGCTGGCCCCGGCGGCCGGCCCGGCCACCGGCCGGGGCAGCAGCACCGCCACCGTCACCGCCACCAGCAGCGCCACCTGGAGGCTCACGGCGAATCCGGCCACCGGAGGTGGCCGGAACAACCAGTCCCAGACGCCGAGCCCCAGCGCGTCGGCCGGTGCCAGTCGGGGCAGCACGACGACCAGCCCGGCCCCCGCCGTGACGACGCCGGCCAACCACCACCGGGTGACCGCGCCGGCGCCGTTGCGGTGCAGCGCGACCGCAAGCAGCGTGGCCGTGCCCAGTGCCAGCGGCACGGTTGCCCACGGCTCGCCGAGCAGGACCAGCACGATGCGCGGCGCGGCCGGCCAACCGCATCCCACCGGTGAGTAGGCGCAGCCGGACCCCTGGGCGGCCAGCCAGCCGGTGCTCTCCCAGATCAGTACGAGCAGCGCCACCCCGACGGTCACGGCGGCCGGAAGCAGGGCCGCCCGCGCCCGCCCCGTCGGCACGGCGCGGTCCACCAGCGCACCGAGCCACCAGCACAGCGCCACCGCACCGGCGACGCAGACGATCAGGCCGGTCGCCGGCGGCGGCCCCGAGGGCGCGACGTCGTAGAAGAACGCGCCGTACGGAGCCAGGAAGATCCCGGCGAGCAGCCCGCCGCCGAAGACCGCTCCGAGCAGGGCGGACCGGTCGGGCCTGCCGCCGAGCCGCCGCGCGCGGGCGTCCCGCCAGACACCGAGCGGCAGGAAGACCGCGGCCGGCACGGCGGCGAGCGCAACGATCAGCAGCGGCGTCCAGGGCACGTCGCCCGCCCGCGGCCGGTCGATCAGCCCGACCTGGATCAACACGTCGACGAGGGTCTGCAGGTTGGCGAGAGCGACCGCGGTGAACAGGCCGGCCCCGAGAACCTGCCCCGGCGGCAGGGCGAGCACCCCCCGATCGTCGTCGAGACCGGCGAGCCGGGCGGGCCCGGCCGGGTGCCGGGCCAGCAACCGTTCCCGCAGCCCGCGCGGCCGTTCCGGGCCGGCGCTCAGGGCGGCCCGCATGCCGTCCGGCGCACCGGCGGCGGCCCGCAGGTCGGCCTCGTGCTCCCGGGCCCGGAAGAACGCCCGGACGACCAGCTCCGCTGCGGCGGCGAGCAGCAGGGTCCGCACGAACACCCCGGCTGCCGTGCCGGCCGGCAGCGGCGCCGCCGCCCAGACCTGCTGGGCCGCCAGGAGCAGCGCGGTGGCCAGCGCCGTCGCCCGGGTGCTGATCCGCAGCGAAGTGGCGAACTGCAGACGGAGCAGGTCCAGGTTCTGGACGTGCGCCAGCTCGTGCCGCAGCACCGCCGCGAAGATCTCCCGTTCCGCCGGCCCCTTGGCGGGCAGAGTCAGCAGCTCCGGCCCGAGCGCCACGTACGGTTTCGCGCCGGTCCCGCCGGTGAACGCCCGTCGGCCCAGCCGAGGACCGACCACCACCTCGACCGGCCGGGGCAGCCGTACCGACGCCAGCACCGCGCCGATCACGTCGGCCGCCGCGGGGAAGACCGACTCGTCCAGCGGCCGGGTCCGCCGCCGGTGCCAGCGCGACAGCCATAGGAACATGACCGCGCCGGGGATGAGCATGGCGTTGAAGGTCAGCTGGAAAGTGTTGACCATGGTGGTGCAGGGGTGTACGAACACGTCCCCCAGGTCGCAGCCCGGCGGCACGATCAGCGTCGCCGTGAACAGGGTGGCCAGCAGCACCACCGTGCTGAACACCAGCGCCGCGAGTGGCAGCAGCAGGAAGCCGGTGTCGGCTGGGCGGCCGTCCCGGGTCACCCGGCCGGGCGGTGCCGTGGCGGCCACCCGGTCACCCGCGCCGCTCACTGCGGCGCCTCCGGACCGTCCAGCAGCAGCGCGCCGACCACCGCGTCCGCGATCGCCGAGGCCAGCTCGGGCTCGACACCCAACGCGGCCGCCCGTCCGGCGGCCACGGAACGTACCTCCGCCAGCTGTTCCCGGGTCCATTCGACGCGCGGTGGGGCGGTCACCGCCGGGCGGCGGCGCAGCGCGCCGAACAGCCCGCGCGTGGCCCGACCGCCGAGCTGCTCCAACTCGCCCTCGGCGCCGCGCAGCAGCGCGCCCACGACCCCCGCGCAGACCAGCGTGACCACCGGGGTCACGGTGGTCACCGCCTCCACGACGCCGAACCCGAGCCGGTCGCCCTCGGCCGAGGTGTCCGTGCCGGTCAGGTACGGCTGGGCCAGCAGGTCGAAGGCGGGCAGCTCCTCCGGGGCGAGCCGGGCCACCACCGTACGGGCCAGCGCCGCAGTGCGCTCAGCGGTCGCGGATCGATGCACCATGGCTCATTCGTAGCCAACCGGCACCAGAGCTCGCCACAGTGGACGTTGTCCACTATCCGTCGCGGGAGCGCACCACCAGCTCGTCGACCTCCAGCCGGCCGATCCGCAGCTCCCGGATCACCGCCCGCCGGACGGTCAGCCGCCCGACCGCCAACGCGCCGACCGCGACGGCGCCCACGGCCACCGCTCCCACGGCCAGCGCCCCGAGGGCCGCCGCGCCGACCGCGCCCGCCCCGCCGGCCACCGCGCCGCCCGCGCCGGCCCCGAGCACGCGCGCCAACCTGAGTCGTACTCCCGTCGCCATCCGACCATTCTCGCGACCCCGGGCCCGGCGCGCTCCCGTACCGACGCTCGCCCGCCTGTTAAGAAGGGCCCCTTGTACAACGCGAGGCGTTAACAAGGGGCCCTTCCTTGCACGTCGGCGGGTGCCGGTCAGCGCTGGACCACCAGGCGGCGGGCCCGCAGCAGGCGCGCCCACCAGGGACGCGGCGCCCGCGGCGGCGGCAGCGGCCGGCCCTTGAGGCTGATCCACCCGCCGGGTCCCATCGTCACCGCGCCGATCGCCGGGGGCCGGCGGCGCAGCGCCGCCGCGGTGCCGGCCGCGACCAGGCCGAGCGCGACCACGCCGGCGGTCGCGGCGAGCAGCCGGTCCGGGTCGAGCACCGGGCGGTACCGCACCCGCCCGCCGGAGAGGACGAATGCGCCGACCGGGCGGCCGTCGCGGGTCACCGGCACCAGCGCCGCCGCCGGCTCGCCCGGCAGGTCCAGCACCGGACCGACCGGTACGCCGGCCGCCGGGTGCTCCGCCGCGGCGGCTGCCGGCCGCGGCGGCGGCGGGGTGAACGGGGCAGGTCCGGTGGGGTTGAGGATCGCGGTCATGGCGGGCGCCCCTTTCATCGGGAGTCGGACACGGAGCCGGTCGGGTCGATCGCCGCCCGCCCGGCGGCCAGCCGGGCGACCGGCACCCGGTACGGCGAGCAGGAGACGTAGTCCAGACCGGCCTCGGCGAAGAAGCCGATCGACGCCGGGTCGCCGCCGTGCTCGCCGCACACCCCGACGGTGAGGTCCGGCCGGGCGGCCCGCCCCTCGGCCACGGCGAGCCGGATCAGCCGGCCCACCCCGTCGGCGTCGACCGTCTCGAACGGGGACACGGTCAGGATGCCGCGCTCCAGGTACGCCCCGAAGAACGACGCCTCCACGTCGTCCCGGGAGAACGCCCAGGTGGTCTGGGTCAGGTCGTTGGTGCCGAAGGAGAAGAAGTGCGCCTCGGCCGCGAGCGGCCCGGCGGTCAGCGCCGCCCGGGGCGTCTCGACCATCGTGCCGACCGGGATCGGCGATACGCCCGGCACACCGGCGAGGACCTCCTCGATCTCGGCCCGGACGGCGGCCAGCTCCCGGACGTCGCCGACGAGCGGCACCATGATCTCCGGGCGCGGGTCGCCACCGTCGCGGACCCGCTGGGCGGCCGCCTCGGCGAGCGCCCGGACCTGCAGGGCGAACAGGCCGGGAACGACCAGGCCGAGCCGCACCCCGCGCAGCCCCAGCATCGGGTTCGCCTCGTGCATCCGCCGTACGGCCGCCAGCAGCACGCCGTCGCGGCCCGGGTCCTCGCCGAGCGCCTCCGCGCGGGCGACCCGGGCGGTCAGCTCGTGCAACGGGGGCAGGAACTCGTGCAGCGGCGGGTCGAGCAGCCGGACGGTCACCGGCAGCCCGTCCATCGCGGCCAGGATCTCGACGAAGTCGGCGCGCTGGACGGGCAGCAGCGCGTCCAAGGCCGCGGCGCGGCTCGTCGGGTCGTCGGCGAGGATCAGCCGCTCCAGCAGCTCCCGGCGCGCACCGAGGAACATGTGCTCGGTCCGGCACAGCCCGATCCCCGCTGACCCGTACGCGCGGGCCCGGCGGGCGTCGGCGGCCGTGTCGGCGTTGGCACGTACACCGAGCCGGCGCACCGAGTCGGCGTGCCGCAGCAGCCGGTCCACGGCGGCGACCAGCCGGTCGGTCTCCGGGGCCAGCTCGCCGGCGAGGTAGCGGGCGACGGGGGAGGGGGCGACCGGCACCGCGCCCGGGTACACCGCGCCGGTGGTGCCGTCGATGGAGATCACCTCGCCGGACCGGAGCACCCGGCCGCCGACGGCGACCTCGCCGCGCTCCGCGTCGATCCGCAGCTCCTCCGCCCCGCAGACGCAGGTCCGGCCCATGCCGCGGGCGACCACGGCGGCGTGCGACGTCTTGCCGCCCCGCGCGGTGAGCACCCCGGTCGCGGCGATCATCCCGGGCAGGTCGTCCGGGTTGGTCTCCTGCCGGACCAGGATCACCGGCCGGTCCGCCGCGACGGCCGCCGCGGAGTCGAAGACGATCGCGCCGACGGCCGCGCCGGGCGAGGCGGCGACCCCGGTGGTCAGCGGCGGCGGCGCCGCCGAGGCGTCGAACGCCGGGAACATCAGCTGGGCCAGCTGCCCGCCGTCGACCCGGTGCAGCGCCTCGTCGAGGGTGATCAGCCCTTCGTCCACCAACTGGGCGGCGATCGCGAACGCGGCGCCCGGGGTGCGCTTGCCGACCCGGGTCTGCAACATCCACAGCCGGCCGCGCTCGATCGTGAACTCGACGTCGCACAGGTCGCGGTAGTGCCGCTCCAGGACGCCCATGATCCGCATCAGCTCGGTGAAGCTCGCCGCGTCGATCCGCTCCAGCTCGGCCAGCGGCACCGTGTTGCGGATGCCGGCCACCACGTCCTCGCCCTGCGCGTCGGCCAGGTAGTCGCCGTACACGCCGGGCTCGCCGCTGGCCGGGTCGCGGGTGAACGCCACCCCGGTGCCCGAGTCCGGGCCCAGGTTGCCGAAGACCATCGCCATGATGTTGACCGCGGTGCCGAGGTCGTCCGGGATGTGCTCGCGCCGGCGGTAGAGCACCGCGCGCTCGGCGTTCCACGACTCGAAGACCGCGCGGATGGCCAGGTAGAGCTGCTCGTGCGGGGCCTGCGGGAAGTCGTGCCCGACATGCGCGGCGTACACCTTCTTGTAGGTGTCGACCAGCGCGCGCAGCGCCGCCGCGTCCGGCCCGGCCGGCCCGGCCGCGGCGCGGACCGCCGCCAGCTCACGCTCGAACTCCTCGGCGGGCACCCCGTGCACGGTCCGGCCGAACATCTGGATCAACCGCCGGTACGAGTCCCACGCGAACCGCTCGTCACCGGTACGCGCGGCCAGCCCGGCCACCGTGGCGTCGTTGAGCCCGATATCGAGGATCGTCTCCATCATGCCCGGCATCGAGTACCGCCCGCCGGAGCGGACCGCCAGCAGCAGCGGGTCGTGCGGGTCGCCGAGCTGCCGGTCCAGCCGTACCTCGATCTCCCGCAGATGCGCGTTCACCTCGTCGAAGAGGCCGACCGGCGGGCGCCCGTCGGCCAGGTACGCGCGGCAGGCGTCGGTGCTCACCGTGAAGCCGGGCGGCACCGGTAGCCCGAGCCGGGTCATCTCGGCGAGGTTCGCGCCCTTGCCGCCGAGCAGGTCAGCCCTGCTCCGGTCGCCCTCGATGAAGTCGTAGACGAATCTCGTCATGGCTGCCGGCCTCCTCCGTCACCCGCGGGGCGTCGTCCCCCTTCGTTGGTAGCCCCGGGCGCGGGGGCCCCGGCAGGGCCGGACGGGACCCGGTCCGGGCCAGAGGTCCCGATCCGGCCCAGAGGTCCCGATCCGGCCCCGCGGGATCGGCCGGAACGACCGGGATGTCGGTGGCACGCCCTATCCTCGACCTCGATGACCGACGACCTGCGCCTGCGCCCCGTCCTCGACGCCGACCTCCCGCTGTTCTTCGCCCACCAGCTGGACGCCGAGGCCAACTGGATGGCGGCGTTCGGCCCGGTGGACCCGGCCGACCGCGTCGCGTTCGACGCCCACTGGCGCCGGGTCCGGGCGGACCGGGCCGTGGTGTCGCGCACGGTGCTCGTCGGCGGCGAGGTGGTCGGCCACGTGAACGCCTTCCCGGCCGACGGGCGCATCGAGGTCAGCTACTGGATCGATCCGCGCCGCTGGGGGCGGGGGTATGCGACCGCGGCGCTCGCCGCCCTGCTCGGCGAGGTGCCGCTCCGGCCGGTGCACGCGCGCGTCGCCAAGGACAACCGCGCCTCCCTCGCCGTGCTCCGCAAGTGCGGCTTCGTCGTCACCGGCGAGGACCGGGGGTACGCCCACGGGCGCGGCGCCGAGGTCGAGGAGTGGATCCTCGAGCTGTCCGGTCCGGGCCCCGGCACCGGCCTGACCAGGGCGGGCACTACCCTCGCGGGGTGAACTGGCTGGAACTGATCGGCTGGACCGGCTCCGCGGTGCTGGTCTGGTCGCTGCTGCAGACCCGCATCCTCCGGCTGCGCGCGCTGAACCTGATCGGCTGCCTGGTCCTGATCGGCTACAACGCGGCGGTGCAGGTATGGCCGATGGTCGGCCTCAACGTCGTGCTGGCCGCCATCAACGTCTGGTACCTGCGCGGCATGCTTGCCACCCGGCACGACGAGGCAACCTACGAAGTGGTCGAGGTGGGCGTCGACGACCAGTTCCTGGCCCACACGCTGCGTGTGCACGAAGCCGACATCGCCCGCTTCAACCCCGGCTTCACCTGGCGGACCGGCCGTGAGCGGTCGGCGTTCCTGGTGATGAAGGCCGACGAGGTGGTCGGGGTGGTCCTCTCGCACGCCGAGCCCGGCGGGGTCGCCCAGGTCGACCTCGACTACGTCACCCGGCGGTTCCGCGACTTCACGCCAGGCGAGTTCGTGTACCGGCGCAGCCGGCTGTTCACCGACCGGGGATTCCGGCGGGTCGTCAGCCCGCCCGGCATGGTCGCCCCCTACTACCACCGCCTCGGTTTCCGCCGCGAGGGCGACGCGTACGTGCTGGATCTTCCCGCCGCCACGTAGAGGATTCACTCCGCCGTCCGCGGGGCAAGATGCGCGTACGCCGGCGGGCCACCCGCCGGGCGGTGCCGGCGACGGACGCGTGAGGAGTGCGCGGGGTGCAGAGCTACGGGAGCCAACTGGCCCTGGTGGGAGTCCTGGTCGTCCTGAACGCGCTCTTCGCGGGCAGCGAGATGGCGCTGGTGTCGCTACGGGACAGCCAGATCCAGCGCTTGGAACGCACCAGCCGGGCCGGGCGGACCCTTGCCCGCCTCGCCCGCGACCCGAACCGCTTCCTCGCGACCATCCAGATCGGCATCACCCTGGCCGGGTTCCTGGCCTCGGCCGCCGCGGCGGTCTCGCTGGCCCGGCCCCTGGTGCCGCTGCTGGCCCCGCTGGGCGGCGCCGCCGAGACGGTCGCGATCGTGCTGGTCACCCTGGCGCTTACCTTCGTCACCCTGGTCTTCGGCGAGCTGGCCCCGAAGCGCATCGCCATGCAGGCCGCCGAGCGCTGGGCGCTGCTGGTGGCCCGCCCGCTGGACGTGCTGGCGGCCCTCACCCGCCCGGCCGTCTGGGCGCTCGGTGCCACCAGTGACCTGGTGGTACGCCTGGTCGGCCTCGATCCGAAGCACGAGCCGGACGAGATCGGCCCGGACGAGCTGCGCGACATCGTGGCCGGCAACCACGGCTTCACCAAGGAGCAACGGATGATCATCGCCGGGGCGGTGGAGATCGCCGACCGGCAGCTCAAGGCGGTGCTCGTACCCCGGTTGCAGGTCTTCACGCTCGACAGCGGCACCACCGCGGAGGCTGCCCGGCTGGTCCTCGCCGCAACCGGCCACTCCCGGGCGCCGGTGGTCCGACACGGCGGCCTGGACGACGCGGTCGGCGTGATCCACCTGCGCGACCTGGTCGGCGTGCCCGACGACCGGCCGGTCGACGACATCGCCCGCCCGCCGATGCTGCTGCCCGACTCGCTGCCGGTGGTGGACGCGCTGCGCCAGTTCAAGGCCGAACGGCAGCACATCGCGCTTGTGGTCGACGAGCGCGGCGCGGTCGACGGGATCGTCACCCTGGAGGACATCCTCGAGGAGATCGTCGGCGAGATCTACGACGAGACCGACCGGGACGTCCACGCGGTCCGCGCCGAGCCGGACGGGTCGATGCTGCTGCCCGGCACGTTCCCCGTGCACGACCTGCCCGACGTCGGCGTCGAGGTGCCCGGCCGGCCCGGGGGCGACTACACCACGATCGCCGGCCTGGTCCTCGCCGGCCTCGGGCACATCCCGACGGTGGCCGGCGAGAGCGTGACGGTCGACGGGTGGGAGCTGGAGGTGCTCCGCATCGAGCACCGGGCCATCACCCAGGTGCGGCTCCGCCCCACCGTAGCGGCCCGCGACGCGAACCCCGCTCCCGCCCGCTGACCGAAGGAAGGGCCCCTTCTTAACGCCTGCCGCACTAAAAGGGCCCCTTGTTAACACCTCGCCCGGGTGGTCAGGTGGCGCTGAGGTTCTGCAGGCGAACCTGGCCGCGGGCGACCAGGCGGTCGTCGGCGTCGGTGATCTCCACCTGCCACAACTGCTGGCTGCGCCCCCGGTGCACCGGCGTGCCGACGGCGGTCAGCTCGCCCTCGCGGACCGCGCGCAGGAAGTCGGTCTGGTTCGACACGCCGACGACCTGGCCGCGGTCGCCCAGCCACAGCGCGCCGCCGACGCTGGCCGCCGTCTCGACCACCGAGCAGTACACGCCTCCGTGCTGGATGCCGAACGGCTGGTGCAGCTCCGGCCGGACCTGCCAGCGGATGACCACCCGGTCCGCGCCCGCCTCGTCGAACTTCAGGCCCAGCAGCGCCACGAAGCCACCCGTCAGGTCCGGCTCGTCCACGTTCATCCCCCTCGTCGATCGGCAGGCGGCCAGCGTAGCGGCCTGGCAAACCCGGTACGGGGCCCGGCCCGCCATGGGGGAGAATCGGTGACCGTGACCGACACCAGCCTCCCGCCGTCCGGGCGGGAACCACTCTTCGACGACCTGCGGTGGCGTGGCCTGATCCAGGACTCCACCGGCCTCGACGAGCTGCGCGCGCTGCTCGACGGCCCCGGGACGGCCGCCTTCTATGTGGGCTTCGACCCGACCGCGCCGAGCCTGCACGTCGGCCACCTGATGCAGGTTGCCACCGCCCGGCGGCTGCAACTCGCCGGCCACCGGCCGCTGCTGCTGGTGGGTGGTGCGACGGGCCAGATCGGTGACCCGAAGGAGAGCGCCGAGCGCACCCTCAACCCGCCCGAGGTGGTCGCCGGCTGGGTGGCCCGGATCCGGGAGCAGCTCGCGCCCTTCGTGTCGTACGAGGGCGCCAACGCGGCGCAGCTGGTGAACAACCTGGACTGGACTGCCGAGATGTCGGTGGTGGAGTTCCTGCGTGACGTCGGAAAGCACTTCCCGGTCAACAAGATGCTGGCGCGGGAGGTCGTCAAGGCCCGGCTGGACAGTGGCATCAGTTTCACCGAGTTCAGCTACCAGCTGCTGCAGGCCAACGACTTCTTCGAGCTGCACCGCCGGCACGGCTGCCAGCTGCAGTTCGGCGGCTCCGACCAGTGGGGCAACATCACCGCGGGGGTGGACTACATCCGCCGCCGGGGGGCCGGGCCGGTGGAGGCCTTCACCACGCCGCTGGTCACCAAGTCGGACGGGACGAAGTTCGGCAAGACCGAGGGCGGCGCGATCTGGCTCGACCCGGAGATGACCAGCCCGTACGCGTTCTACCAGTTCTGGGTCAACGTCGACGACCGGGACGTGAGCCGGTACCTGCGGTACTTCAGCTTCCGATCGCGGGAGGAGCTGGAGGCGCTGGAGAAGGAGACCGCGGAGCGGCCGGCCGCCCGGGCCGCCCAGCGCGCCCTGGCCGAGGAGCTGACCACGCTCGTGCACGGGGAGCGGGAGATGGCCCAGGTGGTCGCCGCCAGCCAGGCTCTCTTCGGCCGTGGCGCGTTGGAGGAACTGACGCCGGCTACCCTGCGGGCGGCCCTCACCGAGGCCGGACTGGTCCACGTCGATGAGCTGCCCGACGTGGTCGGGCTGCTGAAGGAGTCCGGCCTGGTGCCGAGCAACAAGGAGGCCCGGCGGGTGATCGCCGAGGGCGGCGCCTACGTCAACAACAACCGGGTGACCTCCGCCGACGCCGTGGTGACGCCGGAGGACCTGCTGCACGGCCGGTACCTGGTGCTGCGCCGCGGCAAGCGGGCCTTCGCGGGCGTCGAGCTGCGAAAATAGGCGTACGTCGACAGTGTGACCGGGGACGCGTCCGGCGGATTTGACGATCACTCCGCCGGACGCGTAACTTTTCCTCTGCCAGCGCGGAACGGACGAAACAGGGCGTAAGTCCTGGAGGCCGGAGCGCCGGAATGACCTCCGGGTCGGGCGGGTTGTTCACTCGTGCGGTCCGGTTCGGGCGGTGCCCCGGGTTCGTCGTCAGGCGGATTTGGTGAGGCGGAGCCGACCGGGTATGGTTGACGACCGGCAGGGTGCCGGGCGCGCTCGCGGGAAACCGCAGCGGCCGGTCCGCCGAAACCACGACGAGAACGACGCGAAGTCGGTCGAATTGTGGTGCCCGGAAATGGTGCGAAGCACGACAAAGCACGACAGAGCGGTTTGACACGGCAGAAACCACCGGGTAACGTAGTAAAAGTGCTCGGCGCGAGAGTGTCGGGTGGGTTGATGGCCCCGGATGGTGGCTCACGGGTGTGGGTTGTCTGATGGTGTGTGGTTGTTCTTTGAGAACTCAACAGGGTGCTTGATAAGCCAGTGCCAATTGTTTTATACCCCGGACTGGTTGGATCGCTGTGGCGGTTTGGCTGGTTGGGATTCCTTTGGCAACACTTTTTGTTGTCGGGACATGTTTTCCAAGTTTTTGTTGGAGAGTTTGATCCTGGCTCAGGACGAACG
>NZ_JBEORU010000021.1:0-115045 GCF_040302465.1 Micromonospora sp. NPDC126480 | reverse complement strand
CGACACCGACCAGACCGACCCGGCACCGATCGCCGCATAACATCAAACCGGATCCCGCGATGGCCGTCTCCTACACCACCAGCGCGGACGTGACCGAACGCGGTGTGCACCCAGACCTACATCGGCTATTGACGAACCCGCAGGAACGCGGAGAGTTCGACGCACTGTTGCGTCTGGCCGAACGGATCCACAAGACGCTCCCCAAGCTAGGAGGGTTGATCGATCCGGGTGATGCGGCGAAGCTGTTGGCTGAGAGTGTTTGGGACGCTGCAACGATCCTGGCGCGCAAGCAAGAGATACGGGCAGTTCGCGACGATCTTAAGGGGTACGCCCTTCGGGGATCTGAGGATGTAAGCCGTGCTCGCCTGGACCTACTTAACCAGCAGCAACGAGCCAGTGTGTTGTGGACCGAGGTCAACGAAGAACTCGACAGGTTGCGCTCTCATCTGACGGCCGCAGCGGTCGCAGGGGAAGCTTACGTACGGGACCGCAACTTGGACGACACGCTGGAACGTACCGAGAAGGCGCTCGCGAAGCTGTCTGCTGAGAACTCGATTGAATCATCTACTGCAGCGACCCAGCAGCTCGCTGACCAGACGACGGCGGTCGTGCAGGCATACCGAGAACTGAACGAACTGTACGGCGGCAGGCGCTAACGACATGCACTGCAACACAGTGAGGCCTTGATGCAGGCGCGGGAACGGGTGGCCGACCGGTACGAGTTGACGTATCCAGTCGGCCACGGGGGCATGGGCCAGGTCTGGGCCGGCTTCGACGAGAAGCTGGACCGGCCGGTCGCCATCAAGTTCCTCCGGATGGTCGCAATTCCCGAAGGTGAGCGGGAGATTGCAGTTGACCGCTTCATGCGAGAGGCCCGGGTCACCGCGCGGCTCGATCACCCCGGCGTTCCAAGCGTGCACGACGTCGGGTATCACGGCGACGACATCTACATCGTCATGCAACTCGTGCCGGGCATCGTCCTCGCCGATCTGATTGCGGAACGCGGCTGGCTCTCCGTGCCGTGGGCCGCCGCGATCGGAGCCCAGATCTGTTCGGTGCTTGCCGCTGCACATGCCGCCTCACTCGTACACCGCGACCTCAAGCCACAGAACGTGATGGTCACACCGACCGGCTCGGTCAAGGTTCTCGACTTCGGCGTGGCCGCCCTGCTCGGCGCGGACGTCCCCCGGCTGACCGCCACGAGCCAGACCCTCGGAACTCCCACCTACATGGCCCCTGAGCAGGCGCTGAACAGTGCGGTCGGACCACGGGCCGACCTGTACGCGCTGGGCTGCGTACTGTTCGAGCTGCTGACCGGGAACCCGCCGTACCGCGCGGAGAGCGCCCTTGGCCTGCTGCACCGGCACATGAACGACCCGATCCCGTCCATCGCCGCGCACAGAGCTGGAGTGCCGCTTCCCATCGGGCAGCTCGTGAACCAGCTACTTGCAAAGAACCCGCAAGATCGGCCCGGCTCAGCCGCTGAGGTCTACGAGATTTTGGCGCCCCTCGGCGCCGTTGGCAGTCAGCTGGCCGCTGATCCGGGCGTGACCATGGCCGACCAGACGGTCGACCCCACCATGCCGTACCGGTACCCCTTCGGGCCGTTGCCTCAGCGAGCGCCTATGCCGCCGACCCGAATCGACGTCGTCCGGCCCCGTGCTGCCCCGGCCGCTGTCGTGCCGCCGTCGCTCGACGAGCTCGCGGAGGTGGAAGAGCGTGCCTGGGAGCTGGCCGAGGAAGAGCGCTTCACCCAAGCGGCCGAACTCCTGGCCGCCGCCCTCCGACCGGTGCCGCAGCGCGAAGCCGCCGAGCAACCCAGGATCCTTGACCTTCGGGTCACGCTGGCCAATCTGTATCTTCTCGCCGGCGCCTACCGACAGGCCCTTCCGATGTTCGAGCGGCTGGTCGCGGACCTCACTGCGCGGCCGGAGCCAGACCGCGAACTGATTTGGCAGTGTCGGCAGCAGGCTGCCGTCTGCCAAGCGGAGCTCGGCGAGGCCGGCGCTGCGCTGGCGGAGCTGCGTTCCTTGCTCGCGGAGGAGCAGGGGGTGATTCCGCCGGGCTCTCCGGACCTGTTCGCGCTTCGGCAGCAGATCGCCATGCTCGCTGCCGGCCTCGGCGACGTGACGAGTGCCCGGCGGCAACTTGAAGATTTGGTAACCGACGTGCAGGCAGTGCACGGGCCGGACGCTTCCGCCGCTGACGAGATCCGGGCACTACTCGTACATCTTGATCGCCTGCCTGCGGAGCAGCGGAAGGGGCCAGCGGATGACTGAAGCCGTGACGTGGAGGTGTACCCGCCCGATGAAAGGCGCGATGACCGGTCCGGACATTCGAGCCCTGCTCGACAATCCGCTTTCGGTCACCCACCTCCAGTGGTACTTCAACGCTGCTGGGCCATCGACGTTCACGGGTGGGCAGTTCGAGCGTCTCGGCGGTGGAGGCGACCGTCCCGAGATCCGAGACGTGGTAACCGCCGAGGATCTGATCGCCGTGGAACTGCTCAGCGTTCGGGTACCACCGTCGACCGCACTTGAGCTTCTGCAGGGCCGGCTCGGTGAGGACGTCTCGGCGGAGTTGGCGCAGATTCCAATGGATGTCCATCTGGGTAGCGCGGACGCCGTCCCGCTCATGCAGGAGGGCGGACACGCTGACCGCGCGTGGCGGCTGCTGAGGAAGGCGGACGGGATCGGCTGGGTCGTCGCCGGCAAGCTTCTGGCTCGCAAGCGCCCCAAGCTCGTGCCCGTCTATGACGAGGTTGTTAGGTGTGCGTTCAGAACCGGAAAGGGGTTCTGGTGCTGGCTGCACGAGCGAATGCAAGAGGACGGTTACGCCCTGCGGCATCGGCTAGTGGATCTGGGCGCACGTGCGGGCGTGCCGAGCGACGTGACTCCACTGCGAATCCTCGATGTGGTGGTGTGGATGCGTCATCGCGGCGCGCATCGCGGTTACCGATGCCCAGGACTGCGGTGAGTCGGCGTCCCAGCCTGGGTGACGGCTGTCAGGCCGAGGATGCGGTGTGGTTGCGGTGAGGACAGCGCATGGCAGCGGGTGGAGGTAGCGAGTGACGGTGAACGAGGACGACTACACACTGAAGTCCGCCGAGTCGGCCAGGATGGGCAAGGCTACTGAATACCTTGTAGCGGCCTTCTGCATTCTCGCGACCCGCGGCAGGCTCAACGTCTCGACATCGGTCGTGGACGACGAGGGGGTGGACCTCGTCTTCCATCGTCGCAACTCGACTGCCACTCTTGCCGTGCAGGTCAAGGCACGGATGTCAGACAGCAAGCGGGTCCAGGACGAGGGGTTTGTGGCCTTCGTCCGGGCAAAGACCTTCGTCCCTCGTTCCGACCTGGACCTGCTCTTCGTCGCGATCGACATTGACCGGGGCGCTGTGATGAAGGCGTGGCTCGTCCCGAGCGAGGAGTACGCCAAGACGCTCGGCGAGCCGAACAGCAAGGGACGGTATCGCTTCAGCGCATCGATGAGGCCGGGAGCAAAAGATCGTTGGCGGGAATACCGTCTCGAGGCGGAGGACCTCCCGCCCATGATCCTCAAGCGCCTCGATGCGCTGGCAGCGTGACTGAAGGTTCACCTGCTCACGGGCTGGCGGTCACCGCTTTCAACCTTCGAGCGGTCAGGCCAGCGGATCCGCCGACCTGACCGCTACGTCAGAGGTTTACGACTGCGTCTTCGGCCAACGTGAATAGGCCCGCGTCGAATGTTACGGTCTTCAGCTTCGTGCCTTTGGGCACGTCGAAGAAGACGTTGGCTCGTACGGTGTTGCCCGGGTTGATCTCGTCGAGGAAACCGTTGGCGTCGTCGTTTCCGTACATCCCTGCCGTGCCGTCGGCGTCGTACTCACGGCCAGCGGCGTCCTGGGCGGTCACGGTGCCATCTGCATGGAACATGTGGGCCGATCTGGTCACGTTCTTGACGGAGATGTTCACCCGGCAAAACATGCCCTGCGCCTTGCGGTTGAGGAACGAGTCGCCAACCTGCGAGATGCCGCACTTGACGCTGTTGACGGTGAACTCGAAGTCGCCGCCGCGGACCTTGTCGCCAACCCGGTACACCTTCGGCCCGGCCGACGGCGGCGGGCTGGGATCGGCCGGGGCCACAGTCGTCGTGGCGGGAGATGGCGCCGACGAAGAGGTCGAAGGGGCGGATTCAGCCGGGGGCGGCGGAGACGGGCGCTCGCTGGAGGAGACCCTCGTCGGTTCCGGATCGCCGACAATGACTCCTACCATCCCGACGCCGCAGCACAGCGCCACGATGGCACCCACGCCCACCAGCGTCGGGATGAGCCACGCCGGTCGCTTCCGGGGGGCCGGCGCGATCGGGTACGCCGCAGGCGGCGGAGGGCCGTACGGCGACGGCGCGTTGGCCGGCGGGCCCAGGTAGGGCTGGTTCGGGCTCGGGTCGCCAGGAGCGGTCATGTCTTGTCCCCACAGCAGGTCAGTGCGGCAATGTGCCGATTGAGTCCCGCCGACGGTACCGGCGGTGCTGTGGAGGAGTTGATGATTGTCAGGTTGGTGACATCGGATCGGAGTAGGAGTAGCTAAAGGGCTGGCGACCGATCAGCGAGATGCTGTGAAACGTTGTCCTGAGTGGCACCATATCCGCCCAGCGGACGAAACGCTGTCCGTTGTCTTTCCGCTGTTCGGGACGTTCGGCCGAGTTACCGCAGGGCCGATCCACTGAGCTCGGTGGCGGATGCTTCTTCGACGAAGGTCCGCCATGCCGCCGTGCTGAAGATGAGAACCGCGCCGCCACGATCCTTGGAATCGCGGACGGCCACGATCGCAGGGAGGTTGGTCGCGACCTCGACGCAGTCGCCGCCGTTGTCGCCGCTGCGGGTGCTCTTGCGCCAGACGGCGCCGGTCAGGTCAGTCATGCCGCATCTCCCCGATGATTCTCTTGATCATGTCCTTCGATTCTGCCTCGCCGAGCGCGAGCGCAGCCAGCCCTCTCCAGACACGTTCGTAGGCGGCCAGCTCATCGGGCTTGTCGAGGTACAGCGCGCCGGTCAAGGACTCGCTGTAAACGATGGACGGTTCCGGGGCAGCGCGGCCACCCTTGGTCGGCGGAAAGTCGAGGATGACGAAGGACCCGGCGACGGCCCCCGGTTGCGGACCGGCCGCCAGCGGTAGCACCCTGACCGACACGTTCGGCAGGTCGGACAGCTTGACGAGTTGGTCGAGCTGAGCACCCATGACGGTCGAGCCGCCAACGGCACGGCGGAGCACCGCCTCTGACAGCACGGCATCCAGCCGAGGAGCCGCCGGCAACCGGCGGACCAGCAGGGCCTGCCGTTGAAGTCGGACCTGCACCGCCCGCTCGCGTTCTTCGTCGCTCAAGCGCCCGCCGAGGCGGTAGAGGGCGTGGGCGTACTCCTTGGTCTGGAGGATGCCGGGGATCAGCGATTCGTCGTAGCGGCGTAGGTACGCGGCGGCCGATTCCAGGCCGACGTACAGCTCGAACCAGCTCGGCACCGCGTCCCCGTACGCGTGCCACCAGCCCTTCGACTTCGTCTCCGCGGCCAGGCCGCGCATCGCCTCGGTCATCTCCGGGGACACCCCGTACAGCTCGCACATCGCCTTGACGTCGAGCACCCGGACCGGTCCCATGCCGCACTCGATGCGCCAGATCTTCTGCCGGCTGTACTCCAGTGCCTCGGCGGCGGCGTCGAGCGTCACGCCCGCCTCGTTGCGAAACTGTCGCAGCAGCCGGCCGAGTTGCCGGCGGGGCACCGTCGATCCGAGTTCCTCGGCCATCCGCACACTCCTTGATTCCAAGACGCAACACTGCGTGACCTGCTCGTGCAACACCTAATCCGTCCAAGAAAGAAAGTCAATGCATGTCAGGGAAATCGCGGTATCAAACGTTGCGCTTCCACTGCGGACTGTCACAGGATGACCACAGCGCGGCGGCCGGGTCATCCCCCGAAACCGGCCGCCGCGCTTCCCAGCCAGACCCTCGCTGAGCAGCCCGGATGCCGTACCGCTGATTGAAGCTGCGGTGTTCGGGCGGGGTGGGTCCGCCCGTGCGGGGAGGGCGGGTCGACCCACCCCATCCACGACCCAGGAAGGCAGGTAGTGATGAGCGTCCGCAACCAGAGGCCGTTCCCTGAGGGCGGTGGGACGACGTACCGCTCCCGCGCGTACCCCAGTCTGCTGCCGTGGCAGGTGCGCGAGCGCCGCTTCCCGCCCGCCCGGCTCGGACGCCGCGGCCTGAACCCCGACGAGGTGTACGCCTTCCTCGACCGGGTCGCCGTCGACATGGCCGCCGTCTACGACGCGCTCGCGCAGAGCCGGCGGGAGACTTTGCGGATCAAGGTTGCGCTGCGCCGGTGGCAGTCCGAGCAGGCCGAGGTTGGTCGCCGGTGAGCGGACGGTACGTGATTCACCTGCCCGTTGTCGCCGCCGACCTGCCGGCCGCGCAACGGCTGGCACGGGTCGTCGGCCGCTGGATCACCGTGCTGCCGATGATGGACCCGGGGGAGATGACCGTCTCCGAGGAGGACAAGCAGTTCCTGCGGCACCGGGTCTTCTGCGACCTGCGGATGCCCGGTGGCCGGCGCTGCGTGCTCCGCGACGGCCACGATGGCGAGTGCTCCCGCCGCCTGCGTCGCTGACGCAGCCATCGCAACCCTTGCCGGACGAGGTCATCTCAGGTCGGGGGACTCGCCGATGGTCCACCTCACGGTGCGCTCCGGGTCGCCTCGGACCCGGTCACCGATCGCATCCCGGCGGCGATGTTCTCGACCGGAACCACCGCGTCGACAAGCGCCCGGAGCGCGAACTCCGCTGGCTGTTCGGAGAACAACACCAGCTTGCCCTGCCCCACGGCGTAACCGACCTCGATGCACACGCTGACGCCGGCATATCCGCCGTTGGCCACGACAAAGATCGCGTCCGACGTCGCTATCTTCGCGAGGAAATCGCGCGTGAGCCGGATCTTGTCCGGCTCGTCGACCCGCACATGCTGTTCGTTGAAGTCGTAGCGCGGGGTGTAGACGGTGATGCCCAGGTCGCGGAACGCTGCCTCGGCCAGCTGGGCTGTGCCGTAGAACTTGGAGCTGCTGCATATCGTGACTGCCGCGATCTCCGGCATCGATCCTCCAAGCATGCCGTCGGGTATCCGTGCTCAAGTGTCCAGGGCAGCCTGCGCCGGTCCTTCGCCGGGCGGCTTCGGTCCCACCAGCGTCGGGCGCTTACCCTCCGGAGATGGCGATCGGTCACGGGCGGGCGGCTGGGCGGGGACGTGGCTGGTACCGGGGGGACTGCCACGTGCACTCGGTTCACTCGCACGGCGGGGAGTTGACGGCGGAGCAGCTTGCCGCCGCTGCCCGCGCGGCCGGGCTCGACTTCGTCGCCACCACCGAGCACAACAACTCGCGCGGGCACGAGGACTGGTTGCGGTACGCCGGGGACGACCTGCTGGTGATCCTGGGCCAGGAGGTCACCACGCAGACCGGGCACTGGCTGGCGCTCGGCGTGGCTCCAGGGCAGGTGGTCGACTGGCGGTACGGCGTCCGCGACGACGCGATCGGTCAGTACCTCGACCACGTGCGCCAGGCCGGCGGAGTGTGCGTGGCGGCCCACCCCTACGCGCCGTATCCCGGTGGCACCCTCATGTACCCGTACCGCTGGTTCGACACGGTCGAGGTGTGGAACGGGCTGTGGGCGTCGGACCTGCCCTGGAACGCCGACAACGAGGCGGCCCTGGCCGAGTGGGGGCGGCGACTGGCCTTCGATGTCGCCCGTGGGCGGTGGCGTCCGGCGATGGGCAACAGTGACGTACATCTGGAGGGTCAACTCGGCACGCCGCACACCGTCGTGTTCGCGGAGGAGCTGAGCAGCGACGCCATCCTGGCCGGCATCAGGGCGGGCCGGAGCTGGATAGCGGAGTCGGCCGCGGTCGAGCTGGCGTTCGTGGCGACCGCCGGCGAGCGGAGCGCCGGAGTCGGTGAACGCTTGGAGTCGCGCGGCGAGTCGGTCGCGGTGCGGGTGCGGGTGGCCGGCGTGCCGTCGGGGGTCGTCAGCCTGCACACCGAGCGCGGCACGGTGTGTCGCGAGCAGTTGCCGGTCGACGGTGGATTCGTCGAGTGGCGCACCACGGCTGACGAGGCCGGCTTCGTCCGAACAGAGGTGCGCCACCCGGACGGGCGGATGGCAGCGCTCAGCAATCCGATCGTCGTCAACTGACCGCCGGGAGCGGGAGCGGGAGCGGGAGCCGGCGCGGGCGCCTTCGCGTCGACGGCGCCCGCGCCAGCTTCACGCTCTACGCCAGCGTCTTGACGGCCGGGCCTGCCGCGGCCCGCTCTCGCACGACGCGGCGGCGCCGGGTCGGCAGCCCGAGCGTCGGGTGGGCGACGCTCCAGGCGGCGCCCTTGCAGACCAGTTCCTTGTAGCCGGCGGCGAGCCGTCCGGTCAGGGCCGCCCGCACGGCGCGATCGTCGGCGGTGACGTACTGGATCAGACCTTCCTTGCGACCCAGTGAGATGCACTGGTTGAAGTAGCGGATCGGCACGTTCGGGAGCTTCGCGCCGGTCAGGCGGGCCGCGATCGCGTCGGCGGCCTGCCACGCGGTCGGGCCTCCTGAGGCGCACGACATCCGCAGCGGCTTGTTCCCGGGGCCCGTTGCCAGGGCTGCGTCGCCGACGGCGTACACGTCCGGGTGGGAGACCGACCGCATGGTCCCGTCGACGACGATCTGGCCGGTGCCGTTGACCTGCAGGGCGGTCGCCCCCGCGATCGGGTGTACCGCGAACCCGGTGGTCCACACCGTGACCGCTGCCGGAATGGCTGTGCCGTCGGCGGTGGTGACGCGGTCGGCTTCGACAGCGGTGACGGCGGTGTGCTCGTACACCGTGATCCCGAGCTTGCCCACGACCTTCCGCAGGTGCTCGCGGCCCCTGGGTGACAGCCAGTCGCCGAGGCCGCCGCGGGCGGCGAGGGCGACGTCGAGGTCCGGGCGGGCCTCGGCGATCTCGGTCGCGGCCTCCAAGCCGGTGAGGCCGCCGCCGACGACCACCACGGCCTGCCCGGCGTCGAGGCGGGCCAGGCGCTCGCGCAGCCGGAGCGCTCCGGGGCGGCTGGCAATCTCGTACGCGTGCTCGGCGGTCCCGGGGACGCCGCCCGCGTTCCAGCCGCTGCCGAGGGCGTAGACGAGCGTGTCGTAGGCGAGTTCGTCGGTGCCGCTCGCGTCGCTGACGCCGACGGTCCTGCGGTCGACGTCGACGCCGGTGACCGTCGCGACCCTCAATCGGACGCCGGTGCCCGCGAACATCTCGCTGAGCGGCCGGGGCTTGAGCTCCTGGCCGGTCGCCAGTTGGTGCATGCGGACGCGTTCGACGAAGTCGGGCTCGGCGTTGACGAGGGTGATGGCGACGTCCTCGCGGCGGAGCCGCTTGGCGAGGCGACCGGCGGCGATGGCGCCGCTGTATCCGGCTCCGAGGACGACGATGCGGTGCTGCATGTTCCTGCTCCTGTCCTGCCGCGGTTTTGCCACCTGAACCGGGCGGCCCGCCGTTTCCTGACCGGAACGCGATATGAAGCACCTCACAGGGCGATTGGAACGGTGTCCTCCGTCGCCTGACGAGCGCTGTGCCGCGTCCGCCCTGGCCGCCCGGTGAGTGGGGGACCACTACCCGTACGAACCAGTACGTGGCATGTAAGGATCCGGCATGACGATTCGCCGCGCCGTGCCCGATCTCACCACCGCCGACCCGGCCGCAAGCAGCGGCTTCTACCAGCTTCTGGGCTTCCGGGAGGAAATGAACCTGGGCTGGGTGGTCAACCTGGTCTCTCCGGCCAACCCCACCGCCCAGGTCATTCTCATCACCAAAGACGCAGCGGCCTCCGTCAATCCGGACCTCACCGTCGAGGTCGATGACGTCGACGCCGCCTACGAAGCGGTACGCGCGACGGGCGCAGAGATCGTGCACCCGGTTACCGACGAGCAGTGGGGCGTCCGGCGGTTCTTCGTCCGCGACCCGGACGGCAAGGTGGTCAACGTCGTCAGCCACCGCTGAACATCAGAGCGGCCAACGACCTGCCGTCCCGACAAGCCTCTCGTCGAATTCAGCGAGCCCGTCGGAGCCGGCGAACCGGAGCTGCCGACTGGCGGGCGCACCGATCTCGCGCTCCTCGACGAGCGCCGATTCCGAAGCTGCGTCGTTCACCTTCCTTACCGCACTCCCGGCCACTAACCAGGGTTACCCGCAGCGTCGCGGGTCGGACGACCGATCAGAAGGCGTGGAACAGGGGCTCCCCATGGTCGGCGGCGGCCCAGCGCGCGGTCGCGCGTTCGAGCTTGTCCGGGTTGACCTGGTTGCGGACCGCGGCGATGCCGTCGGCGGTGACCTCCAGGCACATGACGCCGACGACCCGGCCGTCCACGACGGCCACGACGGCGGGTTCGCCGTTGGCGGTCCAGAGGTGGACCTCGGGCGCGCCGCCGACGATCGCGCGCTTGGCCTCGCCCGGTGTGAACAGGCCCCGCAGGAACTTCGCGACCGCGACGGCACCCTCGAACGCCTTGGCGCGGGCCGGGACCTTGCCGCCGCCGTCGCCGATCGCGGTGGCGTCCTCGGTGAGAAGGCGCACGAGCCGCTCGACCTGGCCGCTGCCGGCAGCCGCCAGGAACTCCTCGACGACCCGCCGGGCGGCGGCACCGTCGACCTCGGTACGGGCCTTGCCGGCTGCGATGTGCTTCTTCGCGCGGTGGAAGAGCTGCTGGCTGGCGGACTCGGTGACGTCGAGGATCTCGGCGATCTCCCGGTGCTGGTAGTCGAAGGCCTCCCGCAGCACGTACACCGCCCGCTCGTTGGGGGAGAGGCGCTCCAGGAGGGCCAGGACCGCGTACGAGACCGACTCGCGCTGCTCGACGGTGTCGGCCGGGCCGAGCATCGGGTCCCCGGCGAGCAGCGGCTCGGGCAGCCACTGGCCCACGTAGGTCTCGCGGCGCGCCCGCGCGGAGGTGAGCTGGTTGAGGCACAGGTTGGTGAGCACCTTCGTCAGCCAGGCCTCGGGGACCTCGATCCGGTCGACGTCGGCGGCCTGCCAGCGCAGGAACGTCTCCTGCACGGCGTCCTCCGCCTCCCCGGCGGAGCCGAGGAGGCGGTAGGCGATGGCCTCCAGCCGCAGCCTGGAGGCCTCGAACCGGTCGACGTCGTCCGCGGTCCAGGGCATGGCCCGATCCTAGGCCGCGCGGCGCCCGGCACCTGGCGAGCGGGCCCAGACCGAAGCGGTCGAGCAGGTTGACGAGGCCGTGGTGAGGGCATCCAGGCGATAGGCACGGCTGGCTGGCCGGCGTCCGTCCGCCCGATCAGCCGAGGTCGTGCTCGGCCGGGTCGGTGTTGAGGACCCAGGCGAGCGGCATGGTCGCGCGAACGGCGTAGTGTTCGCCGTCCAGTCGGTGCATCGTGACGGTCTGCGCCTGGTCCTGGTCGACCACCCAGTACTGCGGGATGCCCGCGGCGGCGTACTCGCTGCGCTTGGTCACGGTGTCCACGCCCTCGGAGCCGGGAGAGATGATCTCGACGGCCAGGAGCACGTCGGTCACCGGGAGCCAAACGCCGTCGGCCTGGGCCTTGCTCCAGACGACCAGGTCAGGAATGCGGCCGCCGACGCCACCGTGTCGCCCTGGGATGCGGAGCCCGACTGCCTGGGCGATCCGGTCCGCCGGGACACCGCCCTGGGCGAGCCACACCATGAGCCGGGTCGCGATGATGGCATGGGCGTATCCCGGCGGCGGCAGGATCGAGAGGACTCCCTCAGGGCTGATCTCGTACCGGTGGTGTTCGTCCGCGGCCATCATCGCGGTGAGATCATCGAGCGTCACGACCGTGGGCATGTGCCTGCCGACCGCCTCCGAGCTCATGGGCACAGCGTACCGGCCAGCCGCCTGCCTAACCCTTACGCTGACGGGCATGGCGCGCTACGTCATCGACGCCCCCACCTTGCTGCATCTCGTCGACGGCGGTCTTCGCGTCGATCCCAGCCATCGACTGGTGGCGCCGAACTGGATTCGTTCTGAGGCGTTGCAGCTGTTGTTGAGCGAGGTCCGCCGCGGCGAGCGCACCGAACGAGCAGCGCTGGCCGCCCACGAGCGGATCACGGAGCTGAAGATGCGGCTGCTCGGTGACCGGGTGTCGCGGGCCACGGCGTGGCGGATCGCATGCCAGCAGGGGTGGGACACGCTCCGGGACGCGGAGTACCTGGCGATTGCCCGGTTGCAGGCCGACGCCCTGATCACCGTGGACGCGGGTCTGACGGCCAAGGCGACGGACATCGTCCCGGTGGCGCCTCTTGAAGCCCTGCTCGCCGGCGAGTAGCAGCGGCGCGGGGATTAAGAACCCGTAGGGCTGCCGCCGGGGCCGGGCGTAAGAGGGAAGCCGCGGGGGTACGGGGATCGCATGCCGGACGTGGGGGACCTGATCGGAGACCGCTACCGCCTGGCCGATCGGATCGCTGCCGGCGGCATGGGCGAGGTGTGGCGGGCCGTCGACGAGACGCTGAACCGGACCGTGGCGGTCAAGATGCAGCACACCCGGTTCGTGCAGGAGGCCAGCGCCGGCGAGCGGTTCCGGCGTGAGGCGCGGGCGATGGCCGCGCTGCGGCATCCGGGGGTCGCCGAGGTGTACGACTACGGCGAGGCGTCATTGCCCGGCGGCTCGGGGCTCGCGTATATCGTGATGGCGTACGTGCGGGGGCAGGCGCTGTCGGAGCGCATCGCCGAGCTGGGTCGGCTGGGCGTCACCGAGACGCTGTCGATCGTGGCGCAGACCGCCCGCGCCCTGCAGGCCGCCCACGACGTCGGCGTGGTCCACCGCGACGTCAAACCGGGCAACCTGATCATCGAGCCGGACGGGCACGTCGTCCTGGTCGACTTCGGTATCGCGCGCTCGCCGGAGGCGACGGCTCTGACGGCGGCGAACCAGGTGGTGGGCACCGCCCTGTACATGGCGCCGGAACAGCTGTCCACGAAGCCGCTCACCCCGGCCGCCGACATCTACGCCCTGGGGGCGGTGGCATACCACTGCCTCGCCGGGCAGCCGCCGTTCCCCGGTGAGAACGCGGTCGCGGTGGCCCTGCGCCGCCTCGACGAGGAACCGCCCCCGCTGCCCGACGACGTCCCGGCGGGCGTCCGCGATCTGGTCGCCACCGCGATGGCCCGGGACCCCGATCACCGGTTCCCGACGGCCGCGGCCATGGCCGCCACCGCGGCGGCGGTCGCCGGCTCGCCCGGTCCGCCGACGCTCCCCGCGCTCGCGGCGGCGGCACCGGGAGCCGCCCCTACCGCGACGCTGGCACCGGTGCCGGAGCGCCGTCCAGGCCGGGGTATCGGCGGGCGGAAGGCGGTCACGGGCGTCGCGCTGGTTCTGCTGGCGACCGCGGCGGCTGCCGTGGTGCTGGCTGACCGGACCGGATGGTCACCGGACGACCCGTCCGGTGTGCCGTCGCCCTCCGTCGTGACGTCCCGGCCGGACTCCGGCGGGGGTGACCCGGCGGACGACGCGCCCAGCGGGGCGCGGACAGCGGAACCCGATCCGGACCGCAGCGCCGCCCCCGCGGCCGATGTCTCCGAGCCGGCGGCCGAACCGTCGAGCGGACCGCCTGGTGCGACGCCGTCCGTGGCGACCCCTACCTCTGCGGCGCCGACCGCGACGACGGCCGAACCGACGCCGGACTCGACCGGGGAGCCGGACACCGGGTCACCGGACCCGTCGCCGGCGTCCACGTCCTGAACGGATCGGCCGGCTCAGTCGTCGTCCGCGGCGTCCGGGCGGGACTCGCCGGACCAAGCTCGGCCGGGGAGATCCACCTCGACGGACGACGCGGCTTCGGGGCCGACACCATCTGTCCGGTGCGCCGCCCGGTCCGGCGGCAACTGTTCCTGCGGGTCGACGTCCTGGTTCGGCTCCTCCACCGCGTCGTCGCGGTCCCTTCGGTCCTTGGCGGCGGAGGCGGCTTCCCCGATGGCCTCCGACGCGTTCGCCGCGGCCTGTACGGGCAGCCGGTCGTCCGTCTCCTGCCAACCGAGGATGCCGGCCGCCGAGACCAGGACGGCCGCGGCGAGTTCGCCCCCTCGCTGCGCCCCGGCCTGTAACCGCTCGCGCAGTGACGCGTCGTCGGTCGCCGCGCGCTCCTCCGCCCGGTCCAGCGTCCCGGCCGTCCCCTCCGGCCTGTCCGGGCCGGCCGGCGGGTCGTCGTGCTCAAGCGTCCGTTCCGGCCGGTCGCGGTCGGCGCCCCGCTCGGTGCTCGCGGAGCGGTCCTCGTCGTCCGCCCGGCCGGCCACGTTCAGCGGGTCGTCCCAACGCGCAGCCACCGGTCACACCCCTCCGGAGCACTGGAGAACCACCATCGGCCACCGGCAGGCGGCGAAACAGGTGTCAACGGCTTGCGCGAGCCGGTCCGGCCAGGACGGGGCGTCACAGCGGACCCCCACGGCCGTCTCGACCACCGACGGCGTGCGGAGCCCGAAGGCCACCATCCGGCCGGCATCCCGGTCCCGCTGGTCGGCGTCGAACCAGGTGGAGACGGCGGCGAACTGCTCGGCCACGGTACGGCCCGGAACGTCCACACCGTAGCGCCGTGCCCACTCGGGGCTCCGCGCGGAGCGCCCGGCTCCGGGAGCCGCTCGGCTCGCCTCGGCCCGCAGGTCGTCGCGCAGCACCGCCCAGCGGTACGGGTGCGCGAGGAACCAGGGCTCCTGCTCCGCGCAGTGCCCGCCGCCGAACGCCGCCCAGTGCAGCGAGTCGACGACGTGCTTGGCGAGGTCGCCGGGGTCGCAGGAAGCCGACAGCTGTGCCGACCGGGCGGCGACCGCGTCGTCGACCGCGTGCGAGACAGCGCACTCGCGCAGCCGTACCGGCAGCATCCGCAGCACCTGGATCAGGTGCGCGCGGAGGGCCGGGGTGGGCCAGCCGGTGAGGTGCCCCACGACCGCCAGTTCGCCCCACAGTCCCAGCCAGGGCAGGTCCGCCAGCAACAGTTGCGCTCGGCGAATGTCCCGCAGGGTGCAGGGCTCGGCCCGGCACGCGGTGCCGCAGCCGGCACTGCGCCGACCGATGATCGCAGCGGGGTTCGCGGTGGCGGCCGGCGCGGCCGTCTCCCGGTCGGTGCCGTCCGGCACCCGTACGAGCACCGGGTGGTCCATGCCGTCGGTGAAGACCGCACCGACGCCGGGCGGGAGCGTCACGACGAACTCAGACTGGCGGTCGGTGAGGTTGACCGTCGCGCCGACGGCGTCCCGGTCGTCCCGCGCGGGCAACCGGTGGATGACCTTCACCGCGGTGTTCTTGATGACGTCCGGGACAAGCTTCTCCGGGATCTGCTCGGCGATCACCAGGCCTTCCCCGTACGCGCGGATCTCCGCCAGCAGCCCGGCGAACAGCTCCACCGCGTGCGCCGCCGGGCCGGGGCGGACGGTGCGCCGCAGCAGCCGGTGCGCCTCCTCGACGACGCTCAGGTGTCGCAGCGTCGCCCCGGCCGGGGAGTCCTCCCGGCGTGCCCGCACCCGCAGGTGCTCGGTCAGCTGGATGAGCAGGGCACCCATCAGGAACGCCTTGTCCCGGTCGTCACCGATGTCCTCGATCTCGAAGACCACGTTCAAGTCCAGCAGGCGTCCGATGTCGATGGGGTGGCCGCCCTCGAAGAAGCTGCCCGTCGTGCCGAGCCGAAGGCTGGCCAACCGGACCCGGATGAATCCACGGACGTTGTCGGCGACCTCACGGCCGTACCCGATCCGGTCGACCACCTCCTCTGCCACCTGTTGCAGGTCGCCGAGGGTCGGGTAGCGCGGCCGGTGCCCGGGCCGCCGCGGCTCACCGAGGGCCAGGTCCCACCCGAGCTGCTCGTAGGAACGGGTCAGCGCGGCGGCGAGTACCTGCGGGAACGGCTCGTCCGCGTCGAAGGCGGCGACGAACAGGGCGCGGACGAGGTCCGCGTGGGTCTGCAGCGGAAATCCCGGCACCGGCCGCAGCGGGTTGAATCCCGCGGGCGGCGCCGTCGCCTCGCCGGGGCGGACCGCGACGACATCGGCGTTGCGCAGCCGGTTGGCCATCCGCCGGTACTCCGCCTTGGCCGGTTCGATCACCAGCCAGGGAAGCCCCGCCGCGGCGGCCTGTTCGAGCAGGTGCCGCACGGTCTGCGACTTGCCCGCCCCGGTCGCCCCGCAGACGAAGGTGTGCCGGTTGAGGCTGCTCGTCGGTATCCGCAACTCATCGCCGACGTTGCCGTGCCGGTCGAGCACGTCCCCGATCGCCAACGAGTCGGCGCGGGACCCAACGGCCGCCGGGCCGGCGGCGGTCTCCGGGGTGACGTCGAACTCCGACCGGACGGTCATGCGCACTCCGGGCGCCTCCTGCGTCGGCGGGACCGCCAGCGCGGCCACCAGCGACGAGCTGCCGACGAACGAATCGGATCGGGCTGGCTCGCCGGTCACGGGGGCCGGCCCGGCCGGCCGGAGCAGGTCGGTCAGGCCGCCCGAGGCCCGGCCGGGCGCCAGCGCGTACGGCAGACCGTGCAGGTCGACCGATGCGCAGAGCAGGCCCGCCACAGCGGCGGCTGCCTGCGGTGTCGTACCGGCGGCCAGCAGGTCGATCCGCCACCACCCGAGCGTCTCGGCGGCGGCCAGCTCCCGGTGCCGGCGTTCGAGCCGCAGGGCGCGTACCGCCTGGGTGGGCGACGAACTGCGGGCCTTGGCGTCGCGTTCCTGAGCGGCGAGCTGCCGGGCCTGCTCGGCGACCTCGTCGGCGGGGACCGGGTCGGCGAGCAGCAGCCAGGCGAAGGCGCTCGGCCAGACGCCGAGCAGGCCGTCGTCGAGCCGGGGCCGCAGGTCGGTGGTCGGATCCCGGTCGTCGTGCTCCTCGACCAGGGCGTCCGTCGTCGCGGCGATCCGCGTCCAGCAGGGGAGCGCGTCGAGCAACGCGGCCAGACCACCCGCCGGATATTCCAGACCGGCCGAGCCGGCGAAGAGGCTGGATCGGTGCCGGCCGTCAGCGCCCGGGCCCGCGGCGGTGCCGGCGGCCTCCACGGCGCCGCCGGTGAAGACATGCACGTCGCTCTGCCCGCGCGGGCGGCACCAGCCCACCACGACCCGGCCGCCGGTGCCGACTGCCGCCGCGTGGTACGCCGCGACGACAGCGGCCAGCCGGCGGCGTCGGGCCGGATCGCCGCGTGCCCGGTCCGCTGTCCGGGGCAGCTCCACGATCCGGTACGCCGTCGTCCGGTTCAGCCAGTCGGGTACGCCCGGGCGCGGACCGGTCGCAGGCGTCACCGCCAGTCCTCCGGGTAGGGCTCCTCGGCCCACTCGGACTCGTCGTCCGGGTCGGGGCGCGGGCGGCCCCGTTGTCCGGGCACGTTCGGCGCAGTTGCGGCACGCTCGCCGAACCACACGGCCGCCGCCTCCGCCGGGTCCGGCAGCGGCAGGTCCGGCAGTGGACCGGTGGTGACGCGGGGGAGCGAGACGATGTCCGGGTTGCACTCCACGCTGCGTACCGACAGCCCGCCGGTGCCCTGGGTCACCTCGATCAACGCGTAGTCCGGCAGGTCCTGCAGGGTGCGGGGCTCGACCACGTACTCGTACACCCGTTGCTCGCTCTGGGATTCGTTCCAGTTCAAGCTGTCGGCCACCGTCCTGGTGTGGGTCCAGCTCCGGCCGGTGCTGACGTGCCCGATCCATCCGCCACCGCTGGTCTGGTCCGAGAATCCGATGCCGGTGCCCTGCGAATGCGTCTGGCTGCCGCCGAGCGTGCGGGTGAGCTGGCTGAGAACGAGGCTGTGTTGCCGGCCGATGAAGTCGGCCGCGCGCGCGGCCTCCTCGTGGTTGTCCAGGCGCATGAACGCGACCACGTCCGACCCGACGGCGCGGACCGCCGAGTCCCGCAGGTGCCGGAACATCAGGACCAGCCGAACGCCGCGTCGTACGCACAGGTCGGTCAGCCGCTCGATGTGCCGGTGGCTCAGGTCGTCCGCGCCGGCGACGACCAGCGGGCCGACGAACGGCTCGGACGACGCGAGCCGCTGGATCAGCCCCTGGAACACCAACTCCTTGAGCAGTTCCTCTCGTACGTTGTACGCGGCGTTCTGGTAGACGAGGCAGGTCAACCCGGGTCGCCCCAGATCGTGGCGGACGTCTTCCGCCTCGGACGCGGCGAGCAGTTCGCGCAACGGGTACAGATGGGATTCGATCCGCCGCAGGTTCGGGTGGGCCTGGCGCCGGAACTCGTCGGAGAAGAGCGACTCGGCGATGTGCTCCCGCTCGGCTGCGCTCAGCTCCGGGAACTCGCCGGGCTCGTCGAGCAGGACGCCGATGGCCGCGGCGATCCGGTGGATCGTGACGTCCTCGCCGAGTGCCCGGCAGACCGTCGACAGGATCCGGTCGTCCTGGGCGCGGTCGGCGCGCCGGCCGGCGGGGGCGTCGCCGTGCATCGCCTCGACCAGGCAGTCGACCAGACCGCGTCCGTCCGTGCGGGACAGCAGTGTGGTCTCGCCGAGCTGCTCGGGCAGCCGGACGGCGGTGACGTCGACCGGGACCGCCCTGGCCAGCCAGACCAGTTCATGGCAGACGGCCTCGCCGGAGAAGTCGACGAGCGTCATCGCGCCCCGGGTCCGCAGCATCGAGGCGCCCATGACGGTCAGGAGCGCCTCCCAGCCCCAGACGCTGCCGCCGACGACGTCGACCCGGCGGGCCGTCGGCGGCAGGAGCGCCGCTCCCCATTCGAGATAGCCGCTGACCCGTTCCCGCTCCGCGGCGTCGAACTGCTCGCGGTACTCCTCCCACGACGCGCACGCCGCTTCGTAGCGGTGCAGCTGCCGCTCGCGCTCCCGCTGCGGACCCTCCTCGAGGGCGCGACTGTTGGACCAGCTCAGGTAGGCGCCACCGAGCATCACCGCGAGCCCGATCGCGATGATGACGAGCAGGTTGGACGGCCCCTTGCCGACGATTCCGAGGCAGAGGAGGACGACCGTCACGCCGAAGCCGATGCTCACCCATCGCCGCACCCGGTGCCACTTGTCCACGCTCGCTGTCGCGGCGTCGAAGTACACCGCGTCGCGCACGGGTTCGACGGTCGGGTACGGCTCGGGAAAGGCGTGCCGGTAGAGGTTCCGGTCGCGGAAGACCCACCCGAGGCGTTCCCCCTCGACGTAGAGGAAGTCGAGGTATCTCGAGCCGCTCGCGGAATCGCTCATCGTCCCACCCGGTGCGGGGAAACATAGATCGTGGCAAGTGTCTCAAATGGATCATGCGATGGCCATAGCGAACGTCCTCGCCGTCGACGGGGTCCGATCCCTTGCCCCCAGGGCGATCCGTAGCTTACCTTCGCCTTTAAGTCAGACGCTGTAGCTATCCTTCAGCGCACCTTCCGCCATGGAGGGCACCTTGAGAAGACGAGTGCTAGCCGCCCTGACCGCCACCGTCCTCGCTCTGAGCATGGCCAGCCCCGCGAACGCCGCTCCGGAGACCGGATCCACCCAGCAGTGGCGCAGCTACTGGGTCGACGCGTTCAACGAGGGCATCTACACGCCCGCGCAGGTCACCAAGCTCGTGCAGGACGCCAAGAAGATCAACGCCAACGCCCTGATCGTCCAGATCGCCCGGCGCTACGACTGTTTCTGCAACCGGGCGCTCTACCCGCGTACCGACGCGGCCATCGCCCCCGCCCCCTACGACCCCCTGGACGAGGTGATCGCGCAGGGGCACGCGGCGGGCCTGGAGGTGCACGCCTGGGTCAATGTCAACACGATGTGGAACTCGGCCACCCCGCACTCCTCGCCCGAGCACGTCTTCAACAAGCACGGCCGGTCCGCCACCGGCGCCGACCGCTGGCTCAACAAGCGTCACGACGGACTGGAACTGATGGGCGCCAACGCCTACATGGACCCGGCCAACCCGGGCGCGGTCAACTACATCGTCGAGGCGATCCAGAGCATCGTGCGGGAGTACGACGTCGACGGCGTCAACCTCGACTACGTGCGCTACCCCGACTTCAACTCCACCACCACGCACAGCGACTGGGGCTACAGCGAGACCTCGCTGGCCCGCTTCCGCGCCGCCACCGGCCGCACCGACACCCCGCTGCCGTCCGACCCGCAGTTCTCCGACTGGCGGCGCACCCAGATGACCAACCTGGTCCGCAAGATCTACCTCGGCATGTGGGAGGTGGATCCGCGGGCGCGGCTGTCCATGGACGGCATCACCTACGCCTTCGGCCCGCAGACCATGGGCGGCTGGGAGAAGACCCGGCCGTACGCCGAGGTGCTGCAGGACTGGAAGGGCTGGCTGGCCGAGGGGATCATGGACACGGTCGTGGCCATGAACTACAAGCGCGACTGGATGCCCGACCAGAAGCAGATGTACGACGAGTGGACCGAGGTGCTCGCCGACTGGCAGGGCGACCGGCAGGCGGTGATCGGGCCGGCCCTGTACCTCAACGACATCCCGCACAGCGTCGAGCAGGCCCGGCGGGCGCTGACCCCGACCGCCGCGGGTAACACCGCCGCCGGCTGGAGCGGCTACTCGTACGCGAACCCGACCCGGGCCGGGGTCGGTCAGCCGCTG
Source organism: Micromonospora sp. NPDC126480 (assembly GCF_040302465.1). Classification (NCBI taxonomy): domain Bacteria; kingdom Bacillati; phylum Actinomycetota; class Actinomycetes; order Micromonosporales; family Micromonosporaceae; genus Micromonospora; species Micromonospora sp. NPDC126480. The sequence continues at coordinate 94,468 of NZ_JBEORU010000021.1, read as the reverse complement.
TCGGTCCGCGACGCCGAGCGGGACCGGCTGGCCGAGGCGCTGACCACCGGTCCGGACGCCCTGTTCGCCGACGAGGCGGCGGTGCCGGTGATGCCGTGGAAGGCGACCCCCGACGAGGGGCACGTGTCCGGCCGCCTCGCGCTGGGCACCGGCGCGCCGCTGGACCAGGCGACCGTCACCCTGCGGCCGCTGACCACCGGCGGTGCGCCGATCGTCAGGCGTACCGACGGCGACGGCTGGTTCGGCTTCGTGCACCTGCGGCCCGGGACCTACCTGGTGCAGGTCGACCTGCCCCACCGGGTCGTCGGCCCGCCGGTCGCGGTGGCCCAGGTCCGTGCCGGCACGATCGCGACTGTGGACCTGACCCGGTACGTCAAGCTGTGAGCGATCCGGTTCCCGCCCGTCCGAGATGATCGGACGGGCGGGAACCGCCGCCGTCGGCGGAGCGTTGCGTCGCCGGGGCGGCCGGCACGTGCCCGGGCTCAGGCCTTGCGCAGCGGCCGGAACGCCGCCCGCATCTCGGCGGCGAACAGGTCCGGCTCCTCCCAGGCGGCGAAGTGACCGCCCGTGCCGACCTCGTTGAAGTACGCCAGGCCGGGGAAGACCGCCTCGACCCAACTGCGCGGGGCGGCCCACAGTTCGTCGGGGAACACCGTGAAGCCGACCGGAACCTTGACCGGTGGCGGAGCCTGGCCGGAGGCGCCGGCCGCGGCCACGAACCGCCCGAACTCCCAGTACCAGCGAGCGGACGAGGCGCCGGTTCCGGTCAGCCAGTACAGCGTGATGTTGTCCACGATGGACTCCCGGGTGAGGCCGCCGACCGGCCCGCCGTCGACGAACGCACGGGACATCTTGTAGTAGCTGTCCGTGTCGTGGTCGAGCATCCAGGCCGCCAGCCCGACCGGTGAGTCCAGCAGCGAGTAGCCGATGGTCTGCGGCCGGGTGGACTGCTCCAGGAAGTAGCCGAAGCCGTCGGTCATGAACGCGTTGAGCCGTTCGTGCGCCGTGCGCTCCGGCTCGGACTGCGCCGGAAGCTGGTCCTTGAGGGCGATCGCCCCGGCGAGCAGGTTGACGTGGATGCCGAGCAGCCCGTCGGGACCCTGGCGGCCCATCGCCTCCGTCACGGAGGCGCCCACGTCGCCGCCCTGGGCCACGTAGGCCGAGTAGCCGAGCCGGCTCATCAGCGTCGCCCACGCGCCGGCGATGCGGTTGGAGTCCCAGCCGAGTTCGGTCGGCTCGCCGGAGAAGCCGTAGCCGGGCAGCGACGGCAGCACCAGATGGAAGGCGTCCTCGGGGCCGCCACCGTGCGCGGTGGGGTCGGTCAGCGGGCCGACGATCCCGAGCAGCTCGACGACCGAGCCCGGCCAGCCGTGCGTCATGATCAGCGGCAGGGCGTTCTCGTGCGGCGACCGCACGTGGATGAAGTGGATCTCGACGCCGTCGATGTCCGTCGTGTACTGCGGAAGGGCGTTCAGCCTCGCCTCGCACCCGCGCCAGTCGTGCTCGCTCGTCCAGTAGCGGGCCAGCTCCTGGACCGTGGCCAGCTGCACGCCCTGCGAGCGGTCGGTGACCAGCTCCCGGGAGGGCCAGCGGGTGGCCGCGATCCGGCGGCGCAGGTCGGTGATCGCGTCCTCCGGCGTGTCGAGCCGGTAGGGACGGACGTCCTCGTCGTTGGGCATGCTTCTCCACCTGCCGCGTCGGATCGACCGGCGCCGGGGCGCCGGGCGAGGCTGGCACGCGCCAATCCTCGCACCGGCCCGGCGACCGCCGGACCGGAACGCGATTTCGCGTCCCGGTCCGGCGCGGCCGGTGTCACCGGATCAGGGGCAGGGCCGTCCGGCGCAGACGTCGATGACCTTCCCGGTGAGCAGGAACGTCGCCTTCTGCAGCTGCGCCCCGGGCTGGGCGCGCGGGAACTCGTGCGAGTCCTCGCCGTACTCCGGCCCGAGCGGTGCGAGGTTCGTCGGCGGCGGCGCGTACGCCGCACCGCTGTTCCAGATCACGATCGCCGAGCCGCGGTACGGGTAGGCGCGGATCGGCGCGATCCCCCAGTACGGCCGCACGTCGGTCGACCAACCGTCGGCGAGGGCGGGGGTGTGCAGGCGGGCGCCGATGGTGCGCGCCTGCACCTCGGCCGCGGCGGGGGAGACCTGCTGGTCGCCGAAGGCCACGTGCATCAGCACCTGGTGCGCCGGCGTCCGCGGCAACGGCCGGTCGGTCATGTGCTGGGCGTACCCGTTGGCCTCGGACCGGTCCCACAGCATCTGCAGCAGCGCGAAGATCAGCTGCTGATCGACCGTGTCCGGGTAGTACCCGTCCATGATCTGCTGGAAGGGCGCGAAGTCCACGCTGCGTTGCAGCAGCGTGGAGTAGTTCATCGCCGGCACGCCGAGCACCGAGCGGGTCCAGTCCTGGGCGATGGCGGTGAGCGCGCCGCCGTTGATGCCGCCCTGGCTGTTGCCGTCGTAGTGCAACCCGCCCGCCAGGTCGATGAGCGGCCGGCCCGCGGCGTCCTGGAACGCCGGGTCGGCGGCGAACCCGCCCCGGTGGATCATCGTCCGGCCCAGGAAGAGGAAGTTCAGGAAGCTCTGCTGCAGCCGGTCGGCCACCGCGGGGAAGGCGCTGAGGTCGGTGAAGGCGCCGGCCACGAACGGTACGTCGGCGGCGGCCATCCCGATCCAGCTGGTGGCGCAGAAGGTGAAGTTGTACGTGGCCGACATGGTCTTGACGTTGCCGGCGTTGATCTCGGTCGGCCGGCCGAGCAGGCCGTGGCCGTACAGGGAGAGGTGCGCCGGATCGGCGGCCGAGGCGCTGCGCGGGATGTTGCAGACGAAGTCCGCCTTCAGCGTCGCGCCGGACGGTGTGGGCCGCGCGTCGGCCCACGCCGGCGTTCCGTCGCCGCCGGCCGGTCCGTAGTGCAGCCGCGAGCCGGGTCCACCGCCGCCGGTCAGGTAGGACGGCACGTCGACGGTGCCGGTCACCTGCCGGGCGATCCGCGCGTCCTGCTGCTCCGGGTAGTCGGTCACGGCTGTGACGGTGAACGACGGTGCCGCCCTGCCCAGCGTGGCGAACGCGCTGTCGCGGACCGCCAGCATCCGCCCGGTCAGGCCCTGCCGGCTGGCGACCGTGAAGTCCCAGGCGAGGTGGAGGCTGTGCCGCTTGACGCCGACCCGGGTCAGGTCGGCGAGGATCCGCTTCATCTGCGGGACCCGCCGGTCGCGTGGGCCGAGGCCGCCACCGGTGACGTACGAGCGGAAGGCGGCCGGTGCCGGGATCAGTTCGCCGTCCCGGTCGCGCATGCCGCGCAGGCCGACGACGTACCGGGTGCCCTCGGCCAGCGCCACGGCCGGCCGGATGATGAGCAGCTGCCGGTCGGGCTGGCCGGCGGCGTGCGCGTCCAGCTCGGCCCAGTACGGGGTGCGCTTGCCGGTCGCCGTGTCGAGCAGCACGATCGGCGCGTCCGGCGCCAGTGATCGGCCGATGTCGGTGACCGGGGCGATCCCGGTGGCCGCGGCGTCGAGGCCGGGCACGTGCACCAGGATCGGCGAGCCGGGGCTGAACCCGTCCTGCCGGTTCCATTCGGCCGGGTCGATCGGGACGCCCTGCACGTTGGCCGGCATCGAGGAGGCCGTGAACCGCACCCGCTTGCCGGTCGGGCTGGTCCGGTCGGGCACGGTGAAGTAGTCGTTCGGGAACGGCAGCAGGCAGGCCGCCGTGCCGATCGGGTCGCAGGGGCCGGGGGCGGGCGGTCGCGGTGCGGGCGGTCCGGCGGCGGCCGCGGTGGCGAGCAGCACCGCGCCGGCGGTCACCAGCACGGACACGGCGAGGCGGAGCCGTCTGGGGGTGGTCACGGGCATCTCCTTCGACGGTGGACTAAGTGGACGGGTCCACGGAGCCGAGGCTGAGGGGGAAGGGGCCGAGAGGGGACGTGAGATTTCTTCCTACGCCGACCACGGGGTCTGGGCAAGGGTCCGGCCGCCTTCGCGGCGAGGTGTGAGCGGTGAGCAGTAGGCTGGCCCTTACCTGAGAAACGCCGGGTTCGACGGCGTCCCGACCGAGCAGGAACAGAGACGATGCCGAAGGCCTACTGGATCAACACCTTCCGGTCCATCAAGGACCAGGACAAGCTGGCCGCGTACATCGAGCTGGCCGGGCCGGCGATGCGGGCCGCCGGCGGCACCTTCCTGGCCCGCGGTCTGCCGTCGGCCGCGTTCGAGTCCGGCGTGGTGGAGCGCACGACGCTCATCGAGTTCGACAGCGTCGAGGCGGCGGTCGCCGCGTACGAGAGCCCGGCGTACCAGGAGGCGCTGCGCGCCCTCGACGACGGCGCCGAACGCGACCTGCGCATCATTGAAGCCGCGTCCTGACACCCACCCCTCGGCGGCCGAGCGGCGGAGCGCGGCGATGTCGGCTCAGGCGCCGTGGGCGAACAGGGCCAGGCGTACCCGGTTGGGGCTGCCGGTCTTCGCCATCAGGCTGGTGATGTGGGTCTTGACCGTGGTGACGCCGATGTGCAGCCGCTCGGCGATCTCGGTGTTGGACAGGCCCTCGGCGACGAGGTCGAGGACCTCCCGCTCGCGGGCCGTCAGCCCGTCGACCGGCCGGGGCGTCCCGGCCCGGGCGTGCACCGCGCGCTGCACCAGGCGGCGCAGCACGTCGGTGCTGAACGGGCTGTCCCCGGCGGCGGCCCGGCGTACGCCGTCCAGCAGGTCAGTGGGCGGGGCGTCCTTCAGGAGGAAGCCGCACGCGCCGGCGGCCAGCGCCGGATAGAGATGGTCGTCGTCGCCGAAGGTGGTCAGCACCACGACCCGGGTGCCGGGCCGCTCGGCGAGGATGCGGCTGGTCGCGGTGATCCCGTCGACGCCCGGCATGCGCAGGTCCATCACGACGACGTCGGGGACGAGCCGCGCGGCGAGCGAGATCGCCTCGCGGCCGTTGTCGGCCTCGCCGACGACCTCGATGTCGGGCTGGTCCTCGCAGAGCATGCGCAGGCCCGCGCGGATCAGGTGCTGGTCGTCGACCAGCAGGACGCGGATCACGCCGACCCCGCCGGGCCGAGCGGGCCCACCGGGCCGAGCGGTCCGACCGGGCCCGCCGGCTCCGGCGGCGGCGAGGGCGCCGGCACGGCGGCGGGAGGCGCCGGCAGGACGGTACGCACCCGCCAGCCCGAGCCCGCCGGGCCAACCTCCAACCGGCCACCGAGCACCTCGACGCGCTCCCGCATCCCGGTGATGCCGTGGCCGCCGCCGGACGGCAGCGCCGCCGGCACCCGGCCCCGCCCGTCGTCCTCCACCGACAAGTGCACGGCCCCGCCGATCACCCGGACCGACAGGCGGGCCAGCGTGGCGGTGCCGGCGTGCTTGGCCACGTTGGTCAGCGCCTCCTGGGTCAGCCGCAGCACCGCCAGACCCCGCACCGCGTCGAGCGACACGATCGCCGGGTCGATGTCGGCCTCCACGGTGACGCCGGCCTGCCGGGCGCGGTCGACCGCCGCGCCCAGCGCCGCCGGAAGCGCCGACGGCTCGATCGCGGTCAGCGCCGCGTCGCCGCGTACCCCGTCGGGGTCGCGCAGGACCGCGACCAGCCGGCGCAGGTCGGCCAGCGCCACCGTGCCCGTGCCGTGCACGTCGTCGAACACCTCGCCCACCCGGGGATCCAGATCGGTCAGCACGTGCCGGGCCACCCCGACCCGCAGCACCATGGACGCCACGTGGTGGGCGACCACGTCGTGCAGTTCGCGGGCGATCGCGCTGCGCTCGTCGGCGCGCGCGGCCCGGCTCTCCGACTCGCGCCGCCGCCGCTCCGCCGCCGCCCGCTCCTCGGCCTGCCGGGCCAGCTCCCGGGTGGTCCGGATGACCAGGCCGAGCAGCAGCGGGACGCCGACCTCCAGTTGCAGGCCGAAGACGCCGGAGAGGACCCGGGGAAGCGGGTCGCCGATCGAGTCGGTCAGGTCGACCGCGGCCAGCAGGCCGGCGGCCGACCAGATCGTCCGCCGACGGTCCGCCCGCATGGTCAGCTCGAACAACGCCCAACTGGCCCCCACCTGGTTGATCGTGAGGTCGTCGAGCAGGCAGATCGCCACCGCCAGCAGCGCCACCTGCACGAGCAGGTTGACCAGGATCCGGCGGTGGAACACCAGCCCGGCGGCGAACGCGATCACCGCGAGGACCCACTGCGTGCCGGTCGCCGAGACACCGCTGTGGCCACTGAGGACCAGGTAGCCGACGCCGCTGAGGTCGAGCAGGAGCATCCGTACGAGGCTGTCGCGCGCGTCGAACAGCCGGGCCACCCAACCCACGGGATCAGCCTAGGCGGTGCGGGCCGCGGGTACGAGTGCCCGCCGGCCCGCCCGGTGCGGCGGTCACGCCACCAGCTCCACGGCCGGGCGACGCCGGATCACGACCAGGCCCGCGGCGGCCACGGTCGCCGCCACGAGGGCCGCCGCGGCGGTCACGGTGAGCGCGTCCGGCCGCAGCAGCGGCTGCCCGCGCAGCGCCTGCGCGGTGACCAGCAGCGTCAGCCCACCGTACGCGGCACCCGCGACGAGCAGCAGCCGCGCCTGGGTACGCGGGTCCAGCCGGGTACCGGCGAACCGCCGTAGCAGGATCGCCAGCAGCGGCAGCGCCTGCAACGCGTGCATCCCCACGAAGTGCCCGATCCGCAGGTCCCCGCCGGTGGTGCTCCAGCCCACCAGCGGCAGTCCCGGCCCGCCGTCGGCCACGCCGACGCTGTGCGCCCCGGCGATCCCCTCGACACCCGGATCCTGGCCGGGCAGCACCATCGGCAGCGCCACCAGCATGCCGAGCAGCGTGAGCCCGAGCCCCAGTCCGGTCGCGTACCGGGCGGCCCGGTCGGCCATCGGCTGGCGCACCACGACGATCCCGATGACGACGTGCGCGGCGAACAGCACCATGATCGCCGCACCCATCAGCTGCCACAGGACGGCGTTCAACGGGGAGGTCTCGTTGTAGTGGCTGGCCGTGCCGCGCAGCACCTGCCCGACGATGATCATCATCTCGACCACCCCCATCGCGACGACGACCGTCGCCGCCCGCTCCGCGATCCGGCTGCGGCGTGGCAGCAGCGAGAGCATCCAGGCCAGGGTGATGCCGTACAGCACGAAGGACACCGAGAACTTGAGGGGCTTGAGCCAGATCGGTACGCCGGTGAGCACCCGCGGGTCGGTGACCACACCGATCGCGGAGACGACGGCGAGCACCGCCATCGCCGCAACGAAGACCATCAGTGGGCGGTGCCAGTGTCCCGCCCGGCGCAGTGCAGTAGTCATACCTGCAGGCTGGTGCGCCGGCGGGCGCGGTGCGCCCGACCTCCGGCCCCGGTCGCGGCCGACGGTCGGAGCGCGCCTCCTACCCGGGTAGGAGCTGGTCTTGTCGTACCTCGGGACTAAGACTGGCCGGGACCGATGAGTTTCGAGGTCGCGGAGGGTCTGTCCCGCCGTACCGTCGACACAGCGAAGGGATGAGAAGATGAGCGGCGTACGTGTGCTGGTGGGCACCCGCAAGGGCGCGTTCACATTGACGTCCGACGGCCGACGCGAGAACTGGACGGTCGACGGGCCACACTTCGGCGGCTGGGAGATCTACCACCTGACCGGGTCGCCGGTCGACCCGGACCGGCTCTACGCGTCCCAGTCCGGCGGCTGGTTCGGGCAGCTCATCCAGCGCTCGGACGATGGCGGCCGCACGTGGAATCCGGTCGGCAACGACTTCGCCTACGCGGGCGAGGTGGGCCAACACCTGTGGTACGACGGCACGCCGCGCCCGTGGGAGTTCAAGCGGATCTGGCACCTCGAGCCGTCCCGCCACGACCCCGACACGGTGTACGCCGGTGCCGAGGACGCCGCCCTCTACGTGTCCAACGACGGCGGCCAGAAGTGGACGGAGCTGACCGCGCTGCGTACCCACCCGACCGGTCCGACGTGGCAGCCCGGCGCCGGCGGCATGTGCCTGCACACGATCATCCTGGATCCGGTCCACAAGGACCGGATCTACGTGGCCGTCTCGGCGGCGGGCGCGTTCCGCAGCGACGACGGCGGCGCCAGCTGGCTGCCGATCAACAAGGGCCTGCGTTCGGGTGAGATCCCCGACCAGGACGCGGAGGTCGGGCACTGCGTGCACCACATCGCCCAGCACCCGTCCCGGCCGGACACCCTCTTCATGCAGAAGCACTGGGACGTGATGCGCAGCGACGACGCCGGCGGCAACTGGCGCGAGGTCAGTGGCGACCTCCCGTCGGACTTCGGCTTCCCGATCGCCGTGCACGCGCACGAGCCGGAGACCGTCTACGTCGTCCCGATCAAGAGCGACTCCGAGCACTACCCGCCGGAGGGGAAGCTGCGCGTCTACCGCAGCCGGACGGGTGGCGAGAGCTGGGAGCCGCTCACCGACGGCCTGCCGCAGTCGCACTGCTACGTCAACGTGCTGCGCGACGCGATGGCCGTCGACACGCTCGACCCGTGCGGGATCTACTTCGGCACCACCGGCGGCCAGGTCTACCGGTCGGCCGACGGCGGTGACAGCTGGGCGCCGATCGTCCGCGATCTGCCGCCCGTGCTCTCCGTGGAAGTCCAGGTGCTGCCGTGATCCGGGTCGTCCTCCCGGCCCACCTGAAGAACCTGGCCCACGTGCACGGTGAGGTCCGGCTCGAGCTGCCCGGGCCGGCGACCCAGCGCTCCGTGCTGGACACCCTGGAGCAGCGGTATCCGATGCTCCTCGGCACGATTCGTGACCGCCACACCGGCAAGCGCCGTGCGTTCGTCCGGTTCTACGCCTGTGAGCAGGACCTGTCCAACGACTCACCCGACACGCCGCTGCCCGAGGAGGTCGTCGCCGGCAAGGAGCCGTTCATCATTCTGGGGGCGATGGCCGGGGGATAGCTCGCGCCCTGGCTGGGGAAGGTTTGTGCCCTGGCTGCCATGTGCCGGCAGGGTGCGCAGGTGGTAGCTTCCGGGTGCCGCTTTGGAGCTGATGTCGTCGACGCATCAGCCGTCCCGGCGCGCGCTGCTCTCCCTATCGGCCGCCGTGCCGGCTGCGGCCCGTGGAGCTGCACCGCCGGTGGAACCACCTCGCTCACAGGCGTGCGGCGGCCAGACGCAGCCCGAGCGCGATGAGCGCAACCCCGGTGACGGCGTCGATCGTCCGGCGTACCACTGGCCGGTCGAGCCGTCGCCGCATCGCGGCCACCAGGTTGGCCACGCCGACAAACCACAGCAGGGCGACGGCCGCGGCAACCGCGGCCAACACCGCCGCGTCCAGTGCCGTCGCGTCGGCGGCGAGGAACTGCGGCATCAGCGCGACGAAGAAGACGGCCGCCTTCGGGTTGAGGATGTTGCACAGCAACCCCTGCCGGAACGCGGCCCGGATGGTCGTACCGCTCCCGGCGGCGGCGCCGTCGGCTGCCCCGCCACCGCCTCGTGTCGCGGCGACCAGCGCCCGTACGCCGAGCCAGGCGAGGTACGCCGCGCCAACCACCTTGACGACCGTGAAGGCGACCGCCGAGGCCGCCAGCAGCGTGGCCACCCCGGTCGCGGCGGCCACCGCCCAGACGAAGACGCCGACGGCGATCCCCGCCGCGGTGGCCATCCCGCGCGTACGGCCCGAGGCGGCTGCCTGCCGTACGACGATCGCGAAGTCCGGGCCGGGGGAGAGCGCACCCACCGCCATGACCGCCGCGTACGCGACCACCTCGCCAACGCTGACAGTCATCGGCCCTACGTCGGCTCGCCAGGTTCGGGCAGCGCCGCTACGTGGGTAGCGTCAACCAGTTCCTGCAGGTGCCGAAGGACATCCGCCTTCTGGTCGGTATCCGGCAGGTCCTTCTCACCGGCTGCCACCAGACCGCTGCGCACATGGCCGACGATCTCCCGCTGAACGGCTTCCGGCATGTCGTTGAGCCACAGCGACCCGAGGTTGTTGTCGACGATCTCCTGTATGCGGCCGGCAGCCTGCCGGTCGGAAAGGCGCGAGATCAGGAACTCCAACGTCCAGTCGAACAGCGCTCCCGACACGCTCCAGTCGACGCCGGGTCTGAGCACGATGAGGCCAGCCATCACTTTCCTACTATGAAGACGCGCGGACCCAGGCTGCGATCCGCTATGAACTTCTCGATTATCCCGGTCTGCTCGGCCGAGAACTTCGACACGTCGACCGGTACCAGGTCGGCTTTGTCCAGGTGTCGCTCAATCTGGTACTGAAGTTGGGGCCACTGCCGTTCGAAGAACTGGCTTGGGAAGTTGCCCACAGCGTCATAGGTGCGACCGGTGGCGTCCACCCAGTCGGCGGAGGACTCCGCCGGAGCACGAGTTAGTCGTACGCCCAGTTCTTGCTCAATTCTCACGGCCGTTTCAGCCTCCCCTGGACGGAATCTGCCGGTCGCCGGATCCATGCCGAGTTCACGTATGCGTTGCTCCTCCGCCGGTGAGTGCGGCGTCGGTTCGCGAGGCACCTCCGGATCCCGCGGTCCGCTGCTCCCACCCGAGGACGTCCGGGACCGGAGGCGGCTGAGGATCTGCTTGAGTTTCTCGATGAGGTTGCCGAGGCGGCGGACCTCGGGGATGAGGCGGCGAAGGCTGGTGAGCAGCCCGCGCAGCAGCTTCGCGATCCGGGCCGCCCACGCGGCCACCAGCGTCGTGACCTGCTCGGCCACGAGTGGCGCGGCCAGGCCGCCGGTGGCGACGAGTTCGGCGGCGTACACGACCAGTCGGGAGACGCAGGTGGCGATGGCGTCGCGGACCAGCAGCCGGACGGCGGCGACCAGGCCGGCGCTGCCCTCGGTGATCGCGGCCATCGCCTCGGCGCCCTCGGCGAGGCCGGTGACGGCCTGCTGTTGCTCGGCGGCCCACGTCCGGTACGCGGGGCTGGCGCTGCCGCCCCAGCCGGCGACGTCCGTGCGTACCGCGCGGGCCAGCGCGGCGGCCTCGTCGCGGAGGGACGCGGCGACGTTGCGCCAGGTCTGGGCGTACGCGGTGATCTGCGCCGGGTCGCCGGCGAGCCAGTCGAGGGCCTCGCTGAGCGGCCGGACGTGCTCGATGAGCCAGGCGATGCCGTACTGGAGCAGGGCGCCGGCCGGGTCGGAGACCAGGGCGAGCGCGTCCAGACCGGCGCTGACCACGCCGAGGCTGCCGTCGATCCAGCTGCCGGTGCGGATGCCCTGGGCGATGAGTTCGATGTCCTCGCAGATCCACACCCCCGCCCACGGGCTCGGGGCGGTGCCGGACGCGGTGGCGACGAGTGGGTTGGCCGTCACGGCCCGCGCCCGGCCCGGCGCAACTGTCGTGCGGCGCGGTCGTCGGCGGCCCGGTAGCGGTCGGCGCCGGTACGCAGCCGACCGGCGGTGTCGCGGACGGACCCGGCGGCGGCGCCGACACCGTCGACAAGCATCCGTTGCAGGCCGTCGAGCAGCGTGGGCAGGACGGCGCACAACTGTCCGTACGCGTCGGCGCTCAACCGGACGTGCTGCCCCGCCTGCCGCGCGGTGTCGATGCCGTGCGCGTGGCGGTCGAGGCGGGCGGCGTGGGCGGTCAGGTCGTCCGGGTCGACCTGGATGCCGTCACCGGCCGGCATCCTGGGTGCCCAGCCGGCGCCGGTAGGAGTCGACGACGGCCCGGGCCGCCGGGTCGGCGTCGCCGAGCGTCTCCGTGGCCGCGGCGGAGACCTGCCCGAGGAGGTCGGCCTGTGCGGCCCGGACGGCTGCGAGGACCTGCTCGGCGGTGCGGGCCGCCGACCGCTGCCGGATGCGTTCGTCGAGCCGGAGGCCGCACAGGCAGCCGGCGGAGTCGACGGTGACCTCGACGAGCCGGTCCGGGCTGTGCGCGGCGCCGGTCAGCGCCTGCACCCGCATCGACAGCGCCTTCGCCCTCGCCGCGCGGTCGGCGATTGTGGACTCCCACTCGTCGAGCCGACGCGTCGCCGAGTCGAGCGCTGCCTCGTCTGTCCACACGTGACTCTCCCCACCGGACACCGCCGCAACGTTACCAACCGACCGCGCTCCGTGCTGTCCCCACGGCGCAGCCCGGCGGAGGAGCTACCCCGAGTCGGCGAGTTCCGCGATCACCTCGGCGTGGCAGCGTTCCGGCACGCACCAGCAGCCGAGCCGGCGTCCGCGCAGGCCGGGAAGGAGGGCGAGCAGGTCGGGCCGGCCCAGCAGGTACGCGCGGTACTTCTCGACGACCTCCGTGCGGGTGCCGTCCGGGCCGGGGCGGTACGGGCTGGACAGCGGTGAGGCCGGAAGGTGCCAACCACCGCGGTGCATGGCGCGCCCGACGTAGACCACGTCCGCGTACGCCGGGTCGTCGCGGCGGCCCTTCAGGTTGACCACGGTGGTCTTCGGCACGGCTCAGCCGGCGGTGTCAGCGCAGCGGGCCGTCGCCCGGGCCGTCCGGGTCGTCGACCAGGTGCATCGCCGCCTCCTCGGCGCTGGCGGCGCCGCCGTCGATGCCGGCGTCCCAGGCGACCGACTCGGCCTCGTCGTCCTCGCGCACACCCTCGTCGTACGCGACCAGGCGACCGGCGCGAACCTCGCGCTCGTAGCCCCGCCGGGTCAGCTCGTCCTCGTCGTCGGTCCCGTCCACGTACGGGTCGACGTCCGGCTCCTCCTGGGCCAGCAGCTGCGCGAGGGACTCGCCCGCCCGCTGCTCGGCGAGCGTCGTGCCGTAGCGGTTCGCCGCCGTCCAGTGGTCCGTGGCGACGATCCCGGTGTCGAGGGGGTCGCGGACGCGGTCGTCGTCGAGCGTGTCCGTGGCGTCCAGGACACCGTCGTCCTCGGCCGCGTTCCAACCCTCGGCCGCGTCGGTCCGGTCGGTCTGGCTCATGATCGTCGCTCCCTCCGCCCGATCCAGCGCCTGCGCTCAGCCTATGGCGCGACGGCGGGCCCGGCACCGGGAGGAAGGAACGTGTTAACAGGGGACCCTTCCTCTACCGGAGACGTTAAGAAGGGGCCCTTCCTTTCCGGCGGCTGGTGAGGACGCCGAGCAGGATGGTCAGCAGGACGGCGCCGGCGCCGAGGGCGGCCGGCAGGCCCAGGCTCGACGATCCGCCGGCCCCCGCGCCGTCGCCGCCGGCGGCGACCACCAGCCGGTCGTCCTTGCGCTTCTTCTCCTCGGGCGCCACCAGTTGGCCGACCGACTTGTCGGGGGCGAGTCCGAAGCCCCAGTTCAGCAGTGCCGTCGCCTCGCCCAGGCTGCCCAGCGGCGCGGTCTCCGCCCCGAGCAGGGCCACCACCAGTGTCCGGCCGTCCCGTTCGGCCACACCGACGTACGTCTGCCGGGCCAGGTCGGTGAAGCCCGTCTTGCCGCCGAGCATCCCCGGGTAGCGGCCCAGGAGGGCGTTGTCACCGGCGAGGGCGAGCGCCCCCCGGCCCCGCTGCGCGGGCACGTGCGCCGTCGGCGTGCCGATGTACCGGCGGAAGTCCTCCCGGGCGAAGGCCGCCCGCGCGATCAGCGCCAGGTCGTACGCGCTTGTGTACTGGCCGGGTCCGTCGAGGCCGGACGGGGTCGCGGCGTGGGTCTGGTTGGCGCGCAGGCGGTGCGCCTCGTCGTTCATCACCTGCACGCCGCCCGCCCGGCCGGCCGCGCCGCCGCCGACCCGGGCCAGCACGTTGGCCGCGTCGTTGCCGGATTCGAGGAGCAGCCCGAGCCACAGCTCCTCGACCGTGTACCGGCCACCGGCGACGACGCCCATCAGCGAACTCTCCGGATCGAGGTCGCGCAGGTCGTCGCGTTTCACCTCGACGACCTGGTTCGGGTCGAGGCGGGGCATCAGGGCGGCGGCCAGCAGCAGTTTCTGCACGCTGGCCGGTGTCCGGTGCTCGTGGGGCGCGCAGCCGCCGAGGACCTGGCCGCTGCCCAGGTCGGCCACCACCCAGGCGGTGGCGGTGACCGCCGGCGCCCTCGGCGTGCCCGCCGGGGCGGCCAGCCCGGGCGTCGCCAGCGCCTCCCCGCCGACCTCGGCGTCCGCCCGGTCCACCGGCGGCGGTGACGGTGCGGCGGGTGGGCGTACCGGGGGCTCCACAGTGGGGCACGGCCGGTGGGCGGCGGCCGCCCGTGTCGCGGTCGCTGCAGCGCCGGCGGGCGACACGAGCACGGCGCCCGCCAGCACGGCGACGACCCGGACCGGAAGCGTGGCGCGAGTACGGAGCACGTATCGGACGTTAGTGCTGGTCGGTGCGGGCCCGTGGCGGTTGGAAGAAGCGCGGCGTATCGACGCTCAGGTGAACCCTGGGGTCGGAGACCCCGCCTGTTCGCCATCGGATCGGTCGTCGGCAACCGCCGCCAATGTACCTGTTTCCGCTGTGCGGGCCGGCCTTGCGCCGCTTCGGCGAAGTGGCGGGAGCCGTCCCCGATCGGCCGGAGAATTCTCCCCTTCTGCGCCCGGATAAACCCGGGTGGCACGATCTCCCGGCGCCGGGCGACGCCGAGGCCTAGATGGCCGGGCACGGCGATGGGGCACCGCCGCCGGCGGTGCCCCAGAGGGTGCTGGATCTGGTTACTTGAGGAAGGGGAGCTTCCGCACGATCGCCAGCTTCTCCCAGACCTTGCCGAGGCCGATGGTCTTGCCGGCGCCGATCAGGGTCAGGCCGACCATGACCGCGGCGAAGATCAGGTGCTCGTCCATGAACGGGTTGTTCTGCGGGGGAAGCGCCACCGACCACATCATCACGTAGAGGGTCGCGCCGGCCGCGGCGGCGATCCGCATGCCGATGCCGAGCGTGAAGGCCAGGCCGATGCCGAGCAGGCCGAGCATGAACGCCCAGTTGGCGAACGCGGTGCCGGCCAGGTTCTGGTAGATGCCGGCGAACGGGCCCTCGGCGCCGCTGAGGAAGCCCTTGGTCGGGTTGCCACCCTCGATCCAGGCGCGCTCGGCCGGGGTGGCGAACCCGAAGCCGAAGACCTTGTCGAAGAAGGCCCACAGGAAGGTCCAGCCGATCGCCAGCCGCACGCCGGCGAACACGTACCGGGTGGCCTTGTGGGTGGTGGTGGTCGTCTCGGTCCTGGCGGTGCCGACCGCAGGAGCGGTCGTCTCCGGGGTGTACCGCTCGGCAATCGCGGTCATGGCGTCCACGTCCTCTCGTCATCCGGTGTGCCCCCGTCGGGCACACACCAATTCCACCGCGATCGGGGAGTGCCGAGCAGGGGCGCTGGTCCGGCTTAGGGCGAGCAAGGGTCCCGTCCCGGTCGGGACCTTCGGCCCTGCACCGGACCCGTCAGCGGTACAGCGTGCGGCTGGGTGGTACGCCGAAGGCGGCCCGGTACCGGGCGGTGAACCGGCTGTGGCTCAGGAACCCCCAGCGCAGGGCGATGCGGGACACCGTCTCGCGCTCCGGGTCCGCCCGCAGCAGATCCTGGTGGGCCCGGTGCAGCCGGATTCCGCGCAGGTGCGCCATCGGCGTCGTGTCCAGGTGCGTCCGGAAGGCGAGCTGCACGGCCCGCGGGGTGACGTTCGCGGCGGCGGCGATGTCCGCGGCGCGGATGTTCCGCTCGGCGTGCCGTTCCATGAACGCCAGCGCCCGGCGTACGGTGCCGACGCCCGCGTCGCGCCGGTCCCGGGCGGTGGTGTCGTCGACGGCGGCGTCGGTGACGACCGTCAGCGCCGCGGCGGCGACCATGCGGACCGCGGCGCCCACCACGAGCGGTTGGCCGGCCGCCTCCGGGTCGCCGAGCACCGCCTCCCGCAGGTACGCGGTGGTCGTCCGCCAGTGCCGGACGAGGTGTGGCGGGGCGGGGCCGAGCGCGGCGAGACGCAGCGGCGACGCCGGTCCGGCCGGCGCCGTGCCGGCCACCCGGGCGAGCAGGTCGAGGTCCAGCACGCAGGTCGTGATGGATCCGGCCTGCCAGCGTACGGTGCACGGGTGCCGGGGCGGTGCGAGGACGAAGACGTCCCCGGGTGCGAACCGGTGCCGCTCGCCGGCGGCGGTCCGGACGACAGGCGCGGTCACCGCCTGGCAGATCACGAGCGCGTCCGGCCCGGCCAAATCGATGTGCAGGTCGCCGCAGTGCGCCGCCTGCGTGAGGCGTACCGGGCCGAGGTCGATGCGGTGCTGCCAGAGCCGGGGCGGGTCCAGCCCGACCCGCACCCGTAGCGGCGTGCCGAAGGACGCGGCCAGGTGGGTCCGGATCAGGGCGGGATCCCGGCTGTCGAACCGGTGCGTGACGGGCGCCTGTGCACTCACTCCGCCTCCCCGCGGAACAAGCAACCTCCGGCCCGCGGCCCGGGAATCCCGCGCCGCGCAATTGCCTCGCCACGCAGTGTACGGGTGTCGGCCGAGACCCGCAGTGGTACGGAAAGCCCTTGCCGCTCGGCGTACCCCGCCGGACGCGCCAGCCGGCACGGCTTCGCAAACGGGCTAGATCCCGCGCCTCTCGTGCTAGGCGTCATCGGGCGGGACCAGTGAATCTTGACCGGGTACGGCGTTGCGCTCCGTCCGTCCACACTGGTGCGGTGTGGCGTCCGGTTGGTGCCCGGATCCGGCGGAGTGCCGATTCAGGCCGATCGCGGGACGGGGTGAGGACAGTGGACCGGAAAGACACGCAACGCATCGCCCGGGCGGTGGCTGCGCGCACGGTGCGCCGGCTGGCCCGGGACGTCGGGACCGGCGTCGACGCGCGAGCGGCCGAGCTGGAGAGCTGCCTGCGGACCGTCGTGACCCAGGTGCTGGACGCCGGGCGGCCGGCGCGGCCGGATCACCTGCTGACGCTCTGCCGGGATCTGCGGATGACCCGCGGATCGTTCGACGCCCTGGGCCACCACCTGCTCACCACGCTGCTGCCGCACCGGGTCGGGCCGGACGCGCTGATCCGGGTGGGTGCCCTGCTCACCGACGTGCGGGGACGGCTCGCGCCGGAGGAGGTCAGCTCGCCCAACGGCGGCCCGCCCCGGCGCGACCGTCCGGCGGCCAACAGCGCCGCCCGGCGCTACCGCCGGGAGCGGTTGCCGGAACACCTGCCCAGCACACCCGGCTGGGAGTGCACCGCCTGCGGCACGGACTGGCCGTGCCCCACCAAACAGAGCCAGTTGCTCGCCGAGTTCGGCGGCGCCAGCGCCGGCCTCGCGGTCTACCTCGGGTCCTGCCTGGTCGCCGCCGTCCAGGACCTGCCCACCATGCCGCTGTCCCGGGCGCGTAACCGGTTCCTGGGCTGGCTGCCCAGGAACCGGTTCTAAGCCGGTGCGACCCGCCGGGTCACGCCCGCAACGTGTGGCTCGGCGGGATGCCGAACTCGGACCGGTACAGCCGGGTGAAGCGGCTGTGGCTCGCGAAGCCCCAGCGAGCCGCCACCGCGCTCACCGTCGTCGTTCGCGGGTCGGCCGCGCGGAGCTCGCGGTGCGCCTCATGCAGCCGGACCCGCCGCAGGTACGCGGTGGGGGTCGTGCCGACGTGCCGGCGGAACGCCAGCTGTACCGCCCGGATGCTCACCCGGGCAGCGGCGGCGAGATCGGCGATGCTGATCTCCAGATCGGGATGCTCGTCGATGAAGGCGATCGCCCGGTGCGCCGTACGCAGGGTGGCGTCGCGCCGGTCCTCGACGGTCGGGTCGGTCGACGCGGTGGTGGGGAACGCGGCCAGCGTCGCGGCGGCGAGCAGGCGTGCCGCGTTCGCGACGAGCAGACGATTCGCCGCCAGGTCCGGGATCGCGAGGACCCCGTACCGGACGTAGGCGAAGGTGCGCCGCCAGGCGGCGGCCGCGTTGCGCGACAACGGACGGCAGTCGAGGAACCGCACCGGCGCGCGACCGGGCGCCGCCTCGGCCACCTCCCGCAACAGCGCGGGGGAGAGGACGGCGAACTCGGCGGCCGCCCGGCGGACCGCGGCGGTGTACGGCTGGCCCGGCGGCGCGGCGAGGAAGACGTCCCCCGGCACGTGCCGGTGGTCCCGGCCGGCCGTTCGGAAGCGTGCCGCCCCGGCGGTGAGGACGCCGACGTGGAAGGCGTCCAACGGCGCGCCCTCGGCGTCGAAGTCCATCCGGAACGCCAGCCGCTCCAGGCGGACCGGGCCGAGCCGGGCCTCGGCGAGCCGCATCACCTGCGGTCCGTCGCGGGCGGTCAGCCGCATGCTGCTGTACCGCCGGCTGAGCTGGGTCTGCACGGCGTCGACCCCGGTGACCTCAAGCGTCGGGCGGAGCAGACCGGGGAGCTGCGGCCACCCGTCGCCGGGTGGCATTCAGCCGTCCGAGGCGCCGGGGCGGGCGCGGCCGGAACCGGCGCGAAGGTTTCGACGACCACCGATCGCCGGACCGGTGTCAGCCATGCGACACACACTACGCCGCCGCGCGGGTGCCCGGTCCGACGGAAGGGTTCGGTCCGGGAGCCGCCGGGCAGTGCCGGCGGCCGGGCCTCAGGGCACCCCGAGGGTGTCCGGCCGCCGCGGTGGCGGTAGCCCGGTGCCGGCGCTCCGGCGGCGCTCCTGCTTGACCCGGTACAGGCGCTGGTCGGCGGCCTGCATCAGCGCCTCGAGCGTCGTCCCGTCGTACGGTGCGGTGGCCCACCCGACACTGGTGCTGGTCTGCTGGCCCACCGCGGCGTCGACCCGGGCGGCCACGGCCTGCGCGGTGGCGGCGTCGGCGTCGGCCAGGACGACGACGAACTCGTCCCCGCCGATCCGGGCGACCACGTCGTCCGGGCGCACCGTCCGGCGTACGGCGGCCACCGTCGACTGCAGCAACTGGTCGCCGACGGCGTGGCCGAGGCGGTCGTTGACCTGCTTGAAGTCGTCCAGGTCGAGGCAGAGCAGGGACGGTCCGGGCCGGCACCGGGGGCCGAACAGCGTCGCGGCGAACTCGGCCAGACCGCGCCGGTTCAACGCCCCGGTGAGCGGATCCAGGGTGGCCAGGGCGCGCAGCTGGGAGCGCTGCCGGGCCAGCTTGCCGGCCTGCGTGGAGCACACCGAGATCAGCACGACCATTCCGGCGACGTTGATGAACAGGTGTCCCGGCCGCATCGGCGGGCCGACCATCGCGACGCCCACGTACGTGCCGAGGATCAGCACCTCGAGGGCGACCATCAGCCGCAGGCGGGGCGTCTGGGTGGCGACGAAGACGGTGGTGGTCAGGAAGCCCAGCGCGGCCGGGGCGTCGACGCCGCCGTCCCAGTAGGTGCCCAGCGCGAGCGCGACCATCGTGACCAGCAGGATGACGAACGAGACGCGATAGCCCACCGCCTTGCTGGTCACCCGCCGCGCGGCCCACAGGCCCGCCGCGCCGGCCGCCATGCCACCGGCGTACACCACAAGCATGCCCCCGCGGTTCGGCTGGTCGAGGGTCAGCAGACAGTAGAGAACGGCGACCCCGTGTGACACCACGTGCAGGGCCGCGCTGAGCCGCATGCGGCGGCGGCGCTCGTTCACCGACTACCCTCCGCACATGTCGCGCCCGGTCTGCGTGGCCGGGTGACGCGAGAGCGAAATCGGTCGAAGTGGCGGGTCCCTTGGCGAGGCCGCTCCGACGTGGCACCGTGCCACCTGCACATTGAATGGCGTGTCGCAGGTCACCGTCAAGGCCCATTGCCGGGAACCGACACCGTGGGTGACGGCGAGCGGGCATCCTACGCATGATGCGACTCAACGTGGCCGGCCGTCATGGTGGAGGGCTCCTGCTGCTCGCCGCGGTGCCGCCGACGGTGGAGATGGCGGCCCTGGTCGGTCTCGGGTTCTTCGCCGCGCAGCCACTGGCTCCCCAGGCGACCGCCGTCTGGCCGTACGACTCCTACCACGACCTGCGCTGGCTGCTCGTCTACCACAACTCGTGGGCGACGTTCGCGCTCGGCCTGGTCGCCGCCGTCGTCGGGCGCGGCGTGCTGACCGCCTGGCTGACCGCGCTGGCCTGGCCGGAGGAGCAGCCCCGCCCGCCGATGCGCTGGCTGGTGCTGCGCAACCTCGAGGTCGCGGCGGTCGCCATCCTGATCATCTCGCCGTGGGCGGCGATCTCCGTCGCGTTCTCCGCGGTGGCGCTCTCCTGGTACCTGTTCGCCTCCGTGGTCCCGATGATCCTCATGGCGCCGTTCCTCCAGCGCGCGGGCGTGGTCCAGCGCTGGTGGAAGGGACTGCCCTCGATCGAGCTGCTGGGCTGGTCGCTGCTGAACTTCGCGGTGCTCACCGCGGCCAGTGCCGTGATCGTGACCGTGCCGGGCTGGTCGCGGATCATGGTCGCCGGGCTGGCCGGCGCGGTGAACGGCCTGCTCTGGCGGCGTACCGTGACCGCCGCCGTGCGGAACCAGCGGCGGGTCCGCTGGGCCCGGGTGCCGGTGGCCCCGATCGCGATCGTCCTGACGATGGTCGCCGCGGTCGGCGCGCCACCGCTGCTCGGGCTCTCGTCCGCCACGACGGGAGCCTGGACGCCGCCGTTGACCCGGCACCCGTTGCCCGAGCGGGTGCCCTACGCGGTGATCGTCCTGGCCGGGTTCGAGTCGAGCTGGGACGGCCGGCCGGCGGTGGACCCCCGGGTGCAGCGTTTCTCGTACGCCGGGCTCGACCCCTCCGGCCGGCCGCTGCCGTACGGGCCGGAGCACACCCACCGGTCGCTGGACTCCAGCGCGGCGCTGCTCGACGCGCAGGTCGACGCCCTGCACGAGCAGACCGGCCGCCAGGTCGCCCTGGCGGGGGAGAGCGAGGGTGCGCTTGTCATCCGGACCTATCTCGACAAGCTGCCCGGCGGGCCGGTGGCCGCGGCGATGCTGTTCAGCCCGCTGATCTGGCCCGGACGTGCCTACTACCCGCCACCCCGGCACGAGGGGTGGGGAGTGGTGGCCGGGTGGGAGCTGCGGGGCATCGCCGCGGTGACGAACCTGTTCAAGGAGGTCGACACCGAGCCGGACGAGCCGTTCATCCGGTCCGTGATCGTCGAGGCGCCGTTCTACCGCAACCGGATCCTCTGCCCGGTGCCGGGCGTCCGGATGATCGCGTTCCTGCCGCTGGTCGGCGCGGCCGAGGCGCCACCCGGTGAGTACACCCAGATTCCCGTCGTCGAGGTTCCGGCCCTGCACGGCGGCCTGCTCGACCGGAGCGACGTCTACGACCAGGCCATCGCCTTCCTCTCCGGCGAGCCGGTCGACCAGCCGCTCGGCATCTACGAGGTGCTGCAACGGCTCAGCGCCGCCTGGCAGGCGCCACCTCTCGTCCTCGACGTCAACCCGCTCTGGTCCACCGGCCGGGAGGGCGACCCGGCGTTGACCGGCCGGATCTGCGAGGCACGCTGACCGGCGTCCGCGGGTTGCGCCACCCGGGCCCGCTCGCGTCTGATCGGGAGATCCCCTACGAGCCGCAGAGGAGACCTCCCGCATGGCTGACTTCGTCGGCGCGGTGGACCAGGGCACCACCAGCACCCGCTTCATGATCTTCGACCACGGCGGCAACGAGATCGGCCGCCACCAGCTCGAACACCAGCAGATCCTGCCGCGGGCCGGCTGGGTCGAGCACAACCCCCTGGAGATCTGGGAGCGGACGCAGACCGTCATCCAGACGGCGATGAACGAACGCGGCCTCGCGGCCTCCGACCTCGCCGCGCTCGGCGTCACCAACCAGCGCGAGACCACTGTGGTGTGGGACCGCCGCACCGGCCGGCCCTACTACAACGCCATCGTCTGGCAGGACACCCGGACCGACCGGATCGCCGCGGCGCTGGAGCGCGAGGGCAAGGGCGAGGTGATCCGCCGCCGGGCCGGGCTGCCGCCGGCGACGTACTTCGCCGGTGGCAAGATCCAGTGGATCCTGGAGAACGTCGACGGGGTCCGGGCGGCCGCCGAACGCGGCGAGGCCGTCTTCGGCACCACCGACACCTGGCTGCTGTGGAACCTCACCGGCGGCACCGACGGCGGCGTGCACGTCACCGACCCGACCAACGCCAGCCGGACCATGCTGATGGACCTGGAGACGCTGGACTGGGACGACGAGCTGCTGTCGTTCTTCGGCATCCCGCGCGCCATGCTGCCGGCTATCCGGCCCTCCTCCGACCCGGCCTCGTACGGGACCACGGCGCCGCACGGCCCGTTCACCGGCCCGGTCCCGCTCACCGGCGACCTCGGTGACCAGCAGGCCGCCACCGTCGGTCAGGTCTGCTTCGCCCCCGGCGAGGCGAAGAACACCTACGGCACCGGCAACTTCATGCTGCTCAACACCGGCACCGACATCGTCCGCTCCCGGTCCGGGCTGCTCACCACGGTCTGCTACCGGTTCGGCGACCAGGCGCCGGTCTACGCCCTGGAGGGCTCGATCGCCGTCACCGGGTCGGCCGTCCAGTGGCTGCGCGACCAGCTGAAGATCATCAGCAGCGCGGCGCAGAGCGAGATCCTCGCCCGGCAGGTGGAGGACAACGGCGGGGTGTACTTCGTACCGGCGTTCTCCGGGCTGTTCGCGCCCTACTGGCGCTCCGACGCCCGGGGCGCGATCGTCGGCCTGTCCCGCTACAACACCGACGCCCACATCGCCCGGGCCACGCTCGAATCCATCTGCTACCAGAGCCGCGACGTCGCCGAGGCCATGGCCACCGACTCCGGCGTACGCCTGGAGTGCCTGAAGGTCGACGGCGGCGTCACGGTCAACGACCTGTGCATGCAGTTGCAGGCCGACATCCTCGGTGTGCCGGTGAGCCGGCCGGTGGTGGCCGAGACCACCGCGCTCGGCGCCGCGTACGCCGCCGGGCTCGCCGTGGGCTTCTGGAAGAACACCGACGAACTGCGCGAGAACTGGAACGAGAGCCGCCGCTGGCAGCCCACGTGGTCGGCCGAGCAGCGCGAGAGCGGGTACGGCCGCTGGCGGAAGGCCGTGCAGCGCACCCTCGACTGGGTCGACGTGGACTGAGCGCGCAGTGGGATGAGGTGTTAAGAGGGGCCCCTTCCACTACCGCAGGCGTTAAGAAGGGGCCCTTCCTTCGGTTTGTCCCGGGAGGGAGTGGGAAGGCCCGGTCCGTGTCGCATCAGGGTCTGTCCACGGCGGTTCCGAAGCGGCTCACGCCGGTGGCCGGCGCGCCGCTGTGGTGCGACGCGCAGGAGCACGGGCTGGCGGGTGACGGCGTGACCAACGACCAGCCCGCCCTCGCGGCGCTTGTGGACCGGCTCGGCGAGGGGTACGCGGCCGACGGTCGGGCGCGGGTCATCTACTGCCCGCCCGGCATCTACTCGATCCGCGACGCCGGCACCGTGTGGCGCAGCGGCGTGTCCCTGATCGGCGCCGGGCCGGCGGCGACCCGGTTCCTGCTCAGTAACGAGGGCAACCGGTCCGACCCGGTGCCGCTGGCCTACTGGACGACCGTGCAGCACGGCGCGGACCGGGACCGGCACGTCGCCGAGTGCACCTTCGCCGACTTCGAGATCGACGGGTCCGGCGTGGCGATGACCGAGTACAGCTACCTCGCCAAGGGCCTGGGCCTGCAGTACGTCGTGCGGGGCGTGTTCCGCAACCTGTACATCCACCACACCGGCGCCACCGGCCTCGGCTGCGACTTCCTGCAGGACACGGTCATCGACGGGGTCGTCGTGGTCGGCTGCGGCCGCATGGACAACGGACTGCAGATGGGCGGCGCCGGCATCGGGATCGGCGTGGGCGGGTGGGGCGAGATCGAACGCTGCACCATCGCCAACTGCACCACCATCGGCAACGGCACCAACGGCATCTTCCTCGAGCTGCAGAAGCCGTACTGGACGCCGCCGCGCGGCTACCGGATCGTCGGCTGCCACAGCCAGGCCAACCGGTTCGGCATCTCCGACTGGGGGGCCGACGGCCTGGTCGTCTCCGCCTGCACGCTTACCGGCAACCTGGAGGCCGGCTTCGACGTCTCCGCCAACGGCACCGCCGGCGTCGCCGGCCGCGGCGGGATCGTCGCCGACTGCGTCATCGACCGGAACGTCGGCGACGGCATCAGCATGGGCAACACACCGGGCCCGTACGCGATCCGGGGCAACCGGATCACCGGCAACGGCGGGTACGGCTACCACGAGCACGACCTCGGCGACGGCTACCGCGGCCCGGCGCGGGCCGTGGTGATCGAGGGCAACGACCTCGCCGACAACGGTCTGGACGCGATCCGGATCGACCGGCCCCTGGTGGACGCGTTCGTGGTGGGCAACCGGATCCGGGACAACGGTCGCCGGTGCGCTCCCGCCGCCAGCGGATCCGGGGCCTCCGTGCGGTACGGCCGCCGGACCGTGACCGACGGCGCCGCGGACTGGCCGGTCGACGGGCACCGGGGCAAGGTGCTGCGGGTCGGCAGCCGGACCGCCGTGGTGTCCGGAAACACCGCCACCCAGCTCACCCTCGCCGAGTTACGGCCGGACGCCGTCACCGCCTGGAACGAGGACGTGCCGCCGCCGGGCAGCCGGTACGAGTTGCCCGCTCCGCCGCCGCTGCGGGCCGGGATCACCGTCAACGCGGCGGTGGACGCCGCGACGGTGCGCGGCAACCGGGTGTGGGACAGCGGTGACGGCACGCAGACGTACGGGCTGTGGGTGACCGGGCGGGGCAGCTGCGTGGCCTGCCGGATCGAGGACAACGACCTCGTAGGCAACGCCGGGGACGCCGTCCGGCTGGACACCCCGCCGGTGGGCGGCCGGTGGAGCCGCAACCACACCGACGACGCCTGACGGCCTACCGCCGCCACCCCTCGGCGTCGAGCAGCCCGTCCAGCGTCACCGCGGTGGTGATCAGCGCCAGGTGGCTGAACGCCTGCGGGAAGTTGCCGATCTGCTGCCCGGTGAGGGCGATCTCCTCGGCGTACAGGCGCAGGTGGTTGCTGAACGTGAACATCTTCTCGAACACGAGGCGGGCGTCCTCCAGCCGGCCGGAGCAGGCGAGCGCGGCCACGTACCAGAACGTGCACATGTTGAACGTGCCCTCGTCGCCGGGCAGGCCGTCCGGCGCCTCCGACGGCTTGTAGCGATGCACCAGGCTGTCCGAGACCAGGCCGCGGTCGATGGCGTGCAGCGTCGACTGCCACAGCGGGTCGGTCGGGGTGATGAACCCGACCGACGGCATGATGAGCAGCGACGCGTCGAGCACGTCCTCCCCGTACGCCTGCACGAACGCGCGGCGACCCCGGTGGTAGCCCCGAGCCATGATCTGGTTGTAGATCGCGTCGCGGTGCTGCACCCAGCGCGGCACGTCGCCAGGCCGCCCGCTGCGGTTGGCGAGCCGGATCGCCCGGTCGAACGCCACCCAGGACATCAGCCGGCCGAACGTGTAGTCGCGGGGGTGGCTGCGGCTCTCCCAGATGCCCGCGTCCGGCTGGTCCCAGTTGTCGCAGAGCCAGTCGATCATCCGTACGGTGCTGCGCCAGACCTGGTGCGAGGCGCGGATGCCCTGCTCGTCGGCGAGCAGCATGGCGTCCAGCGCTTCGCCGTGGATGTCGAGCTGGAGCTGGTCGGCCGCGCCGTTGCCGATGCGCACCGGCCCCGACCCGTGGTAGCCCTCCAAGTGCTCGAGGACCTCCTCGTGCAGGTCGGACGAGCCGTCCACGCGATACATGATTTTCAATGGGGCGGAGCTGTTGCCGGCTTCGCGGACCCGCTCGTCGAGCCAGTCGGTGTACCGGGTGGCCTCCTCGGTGAAGCCCAGGCCGAGCAGGGCCCGCACCGAGAACGAGGTGTCCCGGATCCAGGTGTAGCGGTAGTCCCAGTTGCGGGTGCCGCCCAGTTCCTCGGGCAGCGACGCGGTCGGCGCGGCGATCATCGCGCCGGTCGGCGCGTACGTCATGAGCTTCAGGGTGATCGCGGAGCGCTCCACCATGTCCCGCCACCGCCCGGTGTACCGGGAGCGGTCGAGCCACCGGCGCCAGTAGTCCCGGGTCGCCTCGAACAGCTCCTGGATCTCACCGAACGGGATCACCCGGGGCCCGTCCGGGCAGGCGGTCTCCATGATGATCGCGGCACTGTCGTTCTCGTGCATGGTGGTGAAGGCGAGCAGGTCCGCGCCGAGGTCCTGGACGTTCTCAACCGGGAGGGTCCGTCCGTCCGGGCGGGACAGGTGCAGGGTCAGGCTGCCCGACGGGGCACGGAAGACGGCGCCGTTCGGCAGGATGGCGAGTTCGTGCTGCTCGCGCCCGTAGTCGAAGCGGGGCCGGCACAGGGTGCGGAAGCGCATCTCGCCCCGGACCATGTTGATGATCCGTACGATGCTGTGCCGGTCGGTCGCCTGCTCCCCGGTCACCGGCATGAAGTCGACGATCTCGCCGACGCCGTCGGCGCTGATGAAGCGGGTGATCAGGATCGGGGTGTTCGGCAGGTAGAGCTGCTTGCTGACGTACTGCACCCCGTCGGGAACGATCGAGAAATAGCCGCCACGGACCCGGTCCAGGATCCCGGCGAAGATGCTCGGCGAGTCGAACCGCGGGGCGCAGAACCAGTCGATGGTGCCCTTGCGGGTGACCAGCGCGGCGGTCTGCAGGTCACCGATGAGACCGTGGTCCTCGATGGCCGGGTAGTCCTCCAACGCCGGCCTCCCCGCTCGCCTACGACACCCTCGACCGGAGGCTAGACCGGGGCGTCGCGCGGGAAGGCGGGATCGAGGGCCGGGCCACCCGGACGGGGGTACACGCGGTGCCCAGCGGCAGTGGCCGCCGGGCACCGCACCGTCCCTACCGCCAGGTGATGTCCGAGGCCGAGTAGAGGCAGTTCACCCCGTCGGCGCCCTCGCCGATCTCCTCCGGCTCGTCACCCTTGGGCACGCCCCGGTACTTGACGCAGATCCGCGTCTCCCGGTCCGGGTCGTCGAGGATGGTGATCCGGCTGAACCGGGCGGTGTCGCCCCAGTTGGTGTTGATGCCGGCCAGCGCGTCGGTGCGGGTCGCCGTGACGTTGTCCATCACGACGTGCCGCTGGTACGAGGTGGAGCAGTTGCCGCAGGCCCGGTAGAGCTTGCCGGCGTTCTCCACCCGGAAGTTGCGGATGTGCACGGTGCCCGAGCCGTTGTGCTGGAACACCTTGTCGCTCGCCGCGCGGGCACCCCCGCCGTCGACCGTGTACGTGGTGCCGCCGCGGAAGGTGGCGGCGTCCTCGCCGACGTCCTCCCACCAGACGTTCATCAGGGTGCAGTTGCCCTCGCAGTGCACGCCGTCGCCGGCCGGCGCGCCGATGACGACGTTGCGCAGGGTGGAGCCGGGGGCGAGCACGAACATCGGGTCCTGGCTCTCGCTCTGGCCGCCGTCGCCGATGCCGTAGTACCGCCGCAGGCCGCCGTCGAAGGTGCCGGAGACCTGGATTGTCGCGTCCACCTTCACGCTGCCGGTGGGGGTCGGCCATCCGCCCGGCGGCGGGGTCGTGGGCGGCGGGCTGCTCGGCGGCGGTGAGCCGGGGCTGCTCGGCGGCGGCGTGGTCGGCGTGGAGCCGCCACCGGAGTCCACGGTGACGTCGTCGAAGCTGCCGGTCGCGTACGCGGTGACCAGGCCGATCCGGCCGGCGGCGACCAGGCTGCTGCTGCCGGCGGCGACCTGGGTGCCGTTGACGAACCCGCGGATGGTGCTGCCGCTGGTCTCGATCCGCAACGTGTACCAGGTGCCGGTGCCGGCGCCCACGGACGCCGAGCCGAGGACGGTGATCTGGCTTCCGTTGACCGCCTGCAACTCGGCCCGGCCGGAGCCGAGCAGCGCCAGCCGGTACATCTTTGTGCTGCCGGCCGCCCGGGCGGCCAGGCCGACCAGGCTGCTGGACGAGCCGAACGACAGCGGCTTGACCCGGGCCTGGACCTGGTAGTCGGTCCAGCCGCTCTGCCCGGCGAACTGGCGGGCCAGCTCGCTGTCCGCCTTGGACTGGCGGAGCACGCCGGAGCCGTCGGTGACGACCGACCAGTTGCCGCCGGACTTCGACCAGCCGCCGGCGTCACCGTCGTCGAAGTTGTCGCTGAAGACCGTGGCGGCGAAGGCCGACGAGAGGCCGACGGCCAGGACGGTGGCGGTGGCGCCGGCGGTGACCGCCGCGGCCAGCGCACGTCGGGGCGTACGTCTCAGGTGCACGGTTCTCTCCCAGGGGTGGTGGTGGACGGGGTGGTTCAGCGGAGCAGGCGGTCGGCTCCGGCGAACGCGCCGACCACGAACGGCACGGCCGCGGCCGGCAGCACCGGGCCGTGCCGCAGGACGGGGGTCCAGCCGGCGTCCGGGGACAGGTCCGGCTCGTGCTCGGCGTTGTACGCGGCGACCAGGTCGACCGGGCGGGCCGGCCCGTCGGCCGGGTCGACGACGTTGCCGCGGGTGGTGACCGCGGTGCCGCCCCAGTCGTACAGCAGGTCCGCGGCGGTGATTCCGGCGCCGAGCGTGAAGTGGTTGTTCTCGACGTGGGTGGCCGACTGGACGCCCACCCCGACGGCGTACTGGAAGCCGTCGCCGGCGAGCCGGTAGTGGTTGTTGTAGACGTCGACCTGGCCGAAGCGGACCCGGGGCAGCCGTTGCTGGGTGCCGTCGAAGAGGTTGTGGCGCAGGGTCACGTTCAGCCGCCCGAGGTCCGGGCCGACCGTGTTGGACGAGCCGATCAGCAGTACCTTGTCGCGCCCGAGGAACCGGTTCCAGGAGGCGGTGACCAGGCTCGCGGTGTGGGTGACGTCCAGCGAGCCGTCGTGCACCTGGTACGGCCGGCCGAAGTACGCCGGCTGGGCGCTGTCCGGGTTGTCGCCGTCGGTGAAGGTGTTGTGGTCGATCCAGACGTTCTCGCTGCGGCGTACCGAGATCTGGTCGAACTGTGAGTTCCAGTTGCCGGCGTCGCCGTCGGTGGGGGACCAGGCGGGGAAGCAGTCACGGGCGTCGTCGAAGGTCAGGTTGCGGACGATCACGTTGTCCGCGCTGTCGATCATCAGGGTCAGCCCGCTGAGCCGGGCGCCGCCCAGCCCGATGATCGTGGTGTTCGGGCCGACGTTGATCTGGGTGTGCGCGGTCTGGTTCGCCACCGAGCGTCGGCGCGCCTCCTCCAGCGGCCCGCTGGGCGCCACCCGGCCCCAGACCGCCGGGTCGTACGCGGCGAGGTACGCCTCCAGCGAGTACGCCGGATCGGCCAGGTCGGCGCACTCCAGCGGGGTGCCGTCGGCGGCCTCGAAGCCGCTCACCTCGCCGTCCACGTAGATGATCTTCGGGGTGGCGTTGCCGCGGTTGGTGGCGTTGTCACCGCCGAGCGCGGCGACGAGCTCGGCGCGGCTGGTGACGACGTGCACCTGGTCGTGGGCCGCCGCCGCGCCGCCCGTGGTGCCCGGCCCGGCGGCGGCCCAGCCGTCGCCGGGGGGCAGGGTCTGCCGTCCGAGCATCCGGGCGACCGGGCCGAGCCGGTCCCCGGTGGCGTCTGGTGCGGCCACCGCCGCACCGGGCACCAGCGCGAGCGTCGCGACGACGAGCGTCGCGGCCACTCCGGGTCTACGCATGATTCCACCGCCTGTTCCTGTCGAAGAGGTCCAACAGGATTACGGTAGGTTTTCTCATCAAATATAATCAATGCACTTGATGTGCAGGTTCGTTGCAGTTGCCGGACTCAGCGGGCATCGTCCCCGCCACTGGCTGTCGGGGTACGACGGTCAATGTCCCATTCCTCCGGCGGTCACCTCACGAGATCGTTTGCACGCGTTTGCGGTTCGCTGGCGCTCGGCAGGCGCACCCGGTACGGCTCCGTCGCCCAGGGCACCCCGAGTTCCGAGGGCAGCCGGCCCCGCTCCGCGGCGCGCCGCAGCACCTCGTTGACGCCCCGGATGGTGAGCACCCGGTCCACGCCGTCGCCGCCGGCGCTCACCCGGTCCGCGCCGAGCAGGGCCGGCTCCGGCGCCGAGCGGATGACGTCCAGCAGCGCGGTGAACGGCGCGGTCCGCGCCAGCGGGGCGATCAGCGGCACCCGTCCCGGGTCGGCCCGGTGGTCGAGCAGGTTCTCCAGCAGGCCGTGCCGCCCCGGCACGACGCGCGGCTCGACGTCGCCCGGCAGCGCCAGCCGGTCGGTCGGGTACTCCAGCACCGCCCGGCCGGCGGGGCCGGTGACGATCACCTCGCCCGGGATGAACTCCTCCCCGGCGAGCGTCACCGCCGCCACCACGGGCGGTCCCGAGCGCGGAGTCATCCGCAGCACGGCGGTGTCGTCCACCTCGATCGGCCGCACCCGGTAGCGCTCCAGCTCGATAAGCGCCGGCTCGACCGGCCCGCCGGCGGCCACCGCGGCGACGGCCAGACACTGCATGACCGCGTGGGCGAGCGGGTTGGCCAGGGCACCGTCGAGCACCGGCCGGCCGTGCAGGGTCCGCCGGCCGGCCCAGGGCGCCCGGGCGTAGTAGCCGTCGGAGCGCTGCCAGGCCGCGACCGTCGCGATCCGGGTGAGCGGGCCCAGCCGGTCGGCCGCCACCGCCGTGCTCAGCTCCGCCAGGGCCGCCGAGCCGAGCGCCTGGAAGCCCACCTGGCAGGCCCGGCCGGTCCCGGCCAGCGCCGCGGCGAGCCGCCGGTGCTCGGCCATGGACAGCACCGGCGGTTTCTCCAGCAGCAGGTCCGCACCCGCGGCCAGCGCGTCGAGGGCGATCGGCAGGTGGGTGTGCGGCGGGGTGCACACCACCACCACGTCGGGCCGCAACGCCCGCAGCATCTCCCGGTGGTCGGTGAACAGCGCCGCGCCCTCCGGCACCGGCGCCGCCGGGTCCACCTCGACCGGGCGGACGTCGACCAGGGCGGCCAGCGTCACCCGGCCGGCGGCGTGCAGCGGGGCGATCGCCCGCCGGTGCCAGCGACCGTGCCCGTTCGCCCCGACCACCACCACCCGGGGCACCGCCCGGCCGCTCACCGGGCACCCGCCAGCGTCGCGGCCACCCCGTGCCGGTCGAGGTCGGCCAGCCAGGCGGTCACGTCGGCCCGGACGTCGTCGTCCTCGGCCACCTCCACCGGAAACACCTCACGGAGTTTGAACAGCGCGTCGACCGCCCCCGCCGGAGTGGACGGGGCGGCCGCCAGCGCCGCCCGGATGCGGTCGGCGAGGGGATCGGCCAGCGGCAGCGCGGAACCGTCGTCGGCCGTGCCGGCGGCGAAGCGGATCCACCCGGCGACCACCAGCGCGGCCCAACGCGCCGGCCGCCCCTGCGCCCGCAGGTCGGCGATCGTGTGCAGGATCCGCTGCGGCAGCTTCTGCGAGCCGTCCATCGCCACCTGGAGGGTGCGGTGGTGGATGGCCGGGTTCGCGAACCGCTCCAGCACCTCCTCGCCGTAGGCCACGACCGAGACGCCCGCCGGCGGCGTGAAGCTCGCCGCCACGTCCTCGGCGACCAGCCGCCGCAGCACCGTGCCCAGGTGGGGCAGCGCGAGGGCGTCGGCGACGGTCTCCTGGCCGGCCAGCGCGCCGAGGCACGCCGCCGCCGAGTGCACCCCGTTGAGGGTGCGCAGCTTCAGCCGCTCCCAGGGCCCGGCGTCACCGGTGAGCACCGCACCGGCGCGTTCCCACGCCGGCCGCCCGGCGGGGAAGTCGTCCTCGATCACCCACTGCCGGTACGGCTCGGCGACCACCGCCGCCAGATCGGCGACCCCGAGGGCGTCGCGAGCCACGTCCAGCGTGTGCGCCGTCGTGGCCGGCACGATCCGGTCCACCATCGTGCCCGGGAAGGTGACGCTGTCCCGGACCCAGCCGGCCAGCGGCTCGGGCACCCGCGCGTACTCCACGGCCTGCTCGACCAGGCCGCGCAGCCGGCGGCCGTTCGCGGGCAGGTTGTCGCAGCTCACCAGGGCCAACGGCGGGCCCTGCGCGGCGGCGCGGGCGAGCAGCCCGCGCAGCAGCAGGCCGGGCACGGTCACCGGCGGCCGGTCACCGCGCAGGTCCGCGGCGACCTCGGCGTCCGGCCGCAGCCGCCCGGTGACCGGGTCCAGATGGTGCGCCTTCTCCGTCACCGTCAGCGTGACCACCCGGATCGCCGGGTCGGCCAGCAGCGCCACCACGGCGGCCGGGTCGCCGGCCGCGTGCCGCACCCCGGCGAGCGCGCCCACCACCCGGGTGTGCACGCCCTGCCCGCTGGTGGTGGTGACGCTGAACAGGTGGTCCTGCGCGGCGAGCGCCGCCAGCACCTCGCGGCTGCGCGGGGCCACGCCGACGATGCCCCAGTCCCCGCCCGCCGCGGCCATCGCCTCCTCGGTGTAGACGGCCTGGTGGGCGCGGTGGAAGGCGCCGAGCCCGAGGTGGACGATCCCGGGTTTCGCGCTGCCGGGACGCAGCAGCGGGCGGCTGGCCGGCGGCACCCGGTGCAGGGTGCCGAGGCCCAGCCGGTCGGCGCCGACGGTCACCGCCATGCCGGGCCGTCCGGGAAACGGTAGGTTGCGACCGACTCGGGCCTCATCAGGGTGCTGTACCCCGGGGCCTCGGGCAGCAGGTATCGGCCGCCCCGGGTGCGTACCGGGTCGACGAAGTGCTCGTGCAGGTGGTCGACGTACTCGACCATGCGACCCTCCAGGCTGGTGCCGACCCGCAGGTGGTCGAAGACGGCCAGGTGCTGCACGTACTCGCAGAGGCCGACGCCGCCCGCGTGCGGGCAGACCGGCACCCCGAACTTCGCGGCGAGCAGCAGCTCGGCGAGCACCTCGTTGACGCCGCCGACCCGGCACGCGTCGATCTGCATCACCCCGATCGCGTCGGCCTGCAGCAGCTGCTTGAAGATCACCCGGTTGGCGGCGACCTCGCCGGTGGCGACCCGGCACCGGCCCCCGGTGAGTTCGGTGACGGCCCGGGCGATGCGCGCGTGACCGAGCACGTCGTCGGCGTGCGTGGGCTCCTCGATCCAGTACGGGTCCACCTCGGCCAGCGCGGCCATGTTGGTGATCGCCTCGTCGACGTCCCACACCTGGTTGGCGTCCATCATCAGCAGCGCGTCCGGCCCGATCTCGGAGCGGATGATCCGCGCCCGGCGCAGGTCGTCCTCCGGCGGCCCGCCGACCTTCATCTTCATCGCCCGCCAGCCGTGCGCGTACGCCTCGCGGGTCAGCGCCCGGACCTTCTCGTCCGGGTAGCCCAGCCAACCGACCGACGTGGTGTACGAGGGGAACCCGTCCCGGGCCAGCCCGGCGTGCCGCTCGTCCAACCCGACCAGGCCCTTGTCGAGGATGGCCGCTGCCTCGTCCGGGGTCAGCGCGTCGGTGATGTGGTGGAAGTCGACGCTGGCGACGAGGTCGTCGGTGGGCAGGTCGGCGAGCAGCCGCCACAGCGGCTTGCCGGCGAGCCGGGCCCGCAGGTCCCACACCGCGTTGACAAGCGCCCCGGTGGCCATGTGGATGACCCCCTTCTCCGGGCCCAGCCAGCGCAGCTGCACGTCGGCGGTGAGCGAGCGCCAGAACCCGACCGGGTCGGCGACGATCTCCTCGACGGTGCGGCCGGTGACGTGGTGGGCGAGGGCCCGCACCGCCGCGCAGGTGATCTCGTTGCCCCGGCCGTTGGTGAAGGTGAACCCGGCGCCGGTCACGCCCGCGTCGGTGCGCAGCTCCACGTAGGTCGCCGAGTAGTCGCCCCGGTTGATCGCGTCCGAGCCGTCGCCGGCGGCGGCGGTGGGGAAGCGGACGTCGTGGACGTCGACGTCGGTGATGCGCACACTCATGCCGGTTCTCCGATCCGAAAGACCCGCTTGGGCAGCCGGTACGCGAGGTCGACGACGGTCTCGGCGGCCTCGTCCTCGGGCATCCGGTGCTCGGTGACCAGGCGGGCGAGGTACGCGGCGTCGACCCGGCGGGCCACGTCGTGGCGTACCGGGATGGAGCAGAACGCGCGGGTGTCGTCGACGAAGCCGGCGGTGTTGTAGAAGCCGGCCGACTCGGTGACCGACTCGCGGAACCGGCGCAGCACCTCCGGCGAGTCCAGAAACCACCAGGGCGCGCCGAGGTAGAGGGCTGCGTACCCGCCGGCCAGCGGTGCCAGCTCCCGGGTGAACGTGTACTCGTCGAGGGTGTAGAGCACCACCCGCAGCCGGGGGTCGTTGCCGTACGCGTCCAGCAGCGGGGTGAGCGCGTGCAGGTACTCGGTGGCCTGCGGCAGGTCGCCGCCGACGTCCCGGCCGTGCCGCGCGTACAGCCAGCGGTTGTGGTTGCGCACCGCGCCCGGGTGCAGCTGCATCACCAGGCCGTCGTCGAGCGACATGCGGGCGAACTCGAGCAGCATGTGCGCCCGGAACGCCTCCGCGTCGGCCGCGTCGGCGAGGCCGCGCCGGCCCCGGTCGAAGAGGTCGGCCGCCTCGCGCGGGCTCAGGTCGAGGGTGCGGGCGGTGGGGTGGCCGTGGTCGGAGGAGGTGGCGCCCGCCGCGATGAACGCCGCCCGGCGCTGCCGCAGCGCGGCCAGGTAGCCGGCGTAGGTGCCGGTGTCCTCGCCGGACACCTCGGCGAGCCGTTCCACGTTTGCCGCCCAGCCGTCGAAGTCCATGTCCACCACGTTGTCCGGCCGGAAGGTGGTGATCACCCGGCCGCCCGGACCGCCCCATCCGTCGGCGGCGAGCTTCGCGTGCTGCCCGAGGTCGTCCAGCGGTGACTCGGTGGTGGCGAGCACCTCGATGCCGAACCGCTCGAACAGCGCCCGGGGTCGGAACGCCGGCTCGGCCAGCCGCGCCGCCAACTCGTCGTAGACGGCGTCGGCGGTGGCCGGCGACAGTGGGGTGGTCACCCCGAACACGTCGGTGAAGGTCTGCTCCAGCCAGAGCCGGGACGGGGTGCCCCGGAACAGGTGCCAGTGCGCGGCGAAGCGGCGCCAGATGGTCCGCCCGTCGGTCTCGGTCGGGCTGCCGTCGACCGTCGGCACGCCCAGGTCGGCCGGCGGGACGCCCTGGCTGAGCAGCATCCGGGTGAGGTAGTGGTCGGGCACGATCAGCAGGCGCGCCGGGTCGGGGAAGGGTCGGTCCTCGGCCAGGATCGCCGGGTCGACGTGCCCGTGCGGGGAGATGATCGGCTGGGGTGCCGCCAGCACGTACAGCCGGCGGGCCACCGCCCGCTGCGCGGGGTCGGCGGGGAAGAGCAGGTCGGGTGTCGGCACGGATGGGACTCCTCGGACGGGTCGCGGCGCTAGGGGAGGTCGAGCAGGTCGGCGACCCGGACCGGGGCGCCGGTGGCGAGGGAGCGGTTGGCGGCGAGGCCGGTGAGCAGAGCGAGGGCGCCGTCGCGGGCGGTCGCGGCGCGGCCCATCGGGTCCGGGGCGCCGCCGAGCAGCACCCGCGTCATCCGGATGTCGGCGCCGCCGTGCCCGGTGCGGGTGTGGCCCTCGACCGGGATCCGGCTGGGTGGGCGCCAGAACGGGCGCAGGGTGAGCGTGGCGCCGCCGGCCTCGGCGGCGGCCTCGTCCCCGTGCAGCGCCGCGCCCTTCAGCGCGCCGGCCGCGGCCGGGCTGACGTGGTCGCTCTCGACCACCTCCAGCTCGACGCGGCCCCGGCTGCCGTTGACCATGACCCGGTAGCCCTCGTAAGGGGCGTAGGCGGTGAGGTGGTAGGTCATGGTGGCGCCGGTGGAGTAGCGCACCAGCACCGCCATGTCGTCCTCGATGGTCACCCCGGGGGCGAAGACGTTGCGGTCGCGCTGGTAGCCGTCCTCGGCCTCGGCGTCGAGGTACAGCTCGCGCAGCTTGGGGTGGGCGGCCAGGTGCAGCGCGAAGGGGTCGTCGGCGGCGGTGGAGGAGCCGTGCGCCCGCTGGTAGTCGCGCGCGTAGCCGTGGCGCCGGCCGGCTTCGCCGTAGAAGAACAGCCGCCCGGCGGCGTGGACCTCCACCGGTACGGCGTCCAGCCACCAGTTGACCAGGTCGAAGTGGTGGCCGGCCTTGTGCACCAGCAGTCCGCCGGAGTGCGCCTTGTCGCGGTGCCAGCGCCGGAAGTAGTCGGCGCCGTGCCGGACGTCGAGCAGCCACTCGAAGTGCACGGAACCGATCTCGCCGACCGCCCCGTCGGCCAGCAACCGGCGGAGCTGCTCGTGCAGCGGGTTGTAGCGGTAGTTGAACGCCACCCGCACCTGCCGGCCGGTGTCGGCGACGGCGTCGAGTATGCGCCGGCAGCCGGCCACGTCCACGGTCATCGGCTTCTCGGTGACCACGTCGCAGCCGGCGCGCAGCGCGGTCTCGATGTGCGCGGCGTGCGTGTGGTCGACACTTGTCACCAGCAGCACGTCGACGCGTTCCTTGGCCAGCATGGCGGCCAGCTCCGCGGCCTGGTACGTGGGCACGGGCGGGTGTCCCAGCTCGCCGAGCCAGCGGTTGTGCGCGTCCATCCGGGCCTGGTTGACGTCCGCGAAGGCGACCAGCTCGGCGGTGTCCGCGTGGTCGCGTACCAGGGCCCGGACGAACATCTCGGCCCGCGACCCGGTGCCCACCAGGGCGTGGCGGGCCCGCTCACCGGTCCTGGACGACATGGCGCCACCTCTCCGATTGCTGCAAAGGTTTGCAGCCGAAATAACCACGGGAGGGCCAGTGACGTCAACGATCGATGTCAAACCGGTGTCATAGATCCGCATTGCGTCCTATTTGGGCGCATGAAGAGAGCGCGGTCGAAACACGAACGTAATCGTCGGCCGTTGACACGAGCACAACCGTTTGCATTAATTGGCGGCACCTGACGTGACCCCAGCCACACTGGACGAAGGGCCCGCCGTGCCAGCCACCATCCGAGACGTCGCCCGGGCCTCCGGCGTGCACATCTCCACGGTCTCCCGCACGTTCTCGGCCCCGCACCTGGTCAACCCCGAGACCCGCAGCCGGGTGCTGGCGGTCGCCGAGGACCTCGGCTACCGCCCCAACCGTGCCGCCCGCGCGCTGATCACCGGCCGTACGCACAACCTGGGCCTGATCATCGCCGACATCGCCAACCCGTTCTTCCCACCGCTGATCAAGGCCGCCGAGAGCCAGGCCCGGCAACGCGACTACCACGTCTTCGTCGCCGACACCAACGAGGACCCGATCGCCGAGGAGGAGCTGGTCCACGCCCTCGCCAAGCAGGTCGACGGGGTGCTGCTGTGCAGCCCGCGGATGAGCAACAGCCTGATCGAGCAGCTCAGCCGGGAGGTCCCGCTCGTGGTGATCAACCGGCAGGTCGCCGGCCTGCCCTGCGTGACCATGGACGTCGGCCAGGGCGCCCGCTCGGCGGTGGAGCACCTGCTCACCCTGGGCCACCGGCGGCTCGCGCTGCTGTCCGGGCCGCGCGGGTCATGGACCAGCCGTGAGATCCGCCGGGCGGCGAGCGCCGCCGCCCGCTCCGGTGGTGCCGAGCTGACCGTCCTCGGGCCCAACCACCCCACCGAGACCGGTGGTGGCGCGCTCGCCGAGCAGGTGCGCCGCAACGAGGTCACCGCAGTTCTCGCCTACAACGACCTGATGGCCATCGGCCTGATCGAAGGACTCGACGCCCTCGGGATGCGCGTCCCGCAGGACGTCAGCGTCGTCGGGATCGACGACATCGCCCTGAGCCGGCTCACCCGGCCCAAGTTGACGACGGTGGCCACGCCGACCGCGGCCGCCGGCCGGACGGCCGTCGACATGCTCCTGTCCACCGACAGCGTCATCGCCCGGGGAACCCGGGGCGGTGGCCGGAGCGGCAGCACCGACGACCGTCGTACCACCGCACAGGTAATGCTCCGGACCGAACTGGTCATCCGCGACTCGACCGCAGCCGCACCGGCTGACGGTCGGCACCGCCCCGGCGCCCAGGTGGTTGTCCCGGGCCCGCATCGCCCTGCGGGCCCGGGTCGCCCAGCCGCGGCCACCGGTGGCGTCGTCGCCTCCTAACGCCAAGGAGTGAGCGCACATGCACCCCGCAACATCCCCCACCGCCGGCCCGCCGGCCGTGCCCGTTCACCGTACCCCCGTCCCGCGACGGCGGATGTTCCGCGGTCTGCTCGCCGCGGTCGTCGCCCTTCCCCTGGTCCTCGGCGCCGCCGGCTGCGGTGACGACGAGAGCAGCGGCGATCCCGACGCACCGGTCACCATCGAGTTCTTCTGGTGGGGCGGCGAGGCCCGGGCCAAGGCCACCGAGGAGGCGCTCAAGCTCTACATGAGCAAGCACTCCAACGTCACCATCACCCCGACCTGGCAGGCCTTCGACGGCTACTACGACAAGCTGGCGACGATCTCGGCCGGTGGCAACGCCCCGGACATCTTCCAGATCGACGACAACGGCCTGGGCGAGTACGCCAGCCGCAACGTGACGCTGGACCTGACCGACCTGGTCAAGGACAACAAGATCGATCTCAGCAAGCACCACCCCGAGCTGACCAAGTACGGCCAGGTCGACGGCAAGCAGGTCGCGATCGCCTCCGGCGAGAACACCCCGGCCATGATCTACGACAAGACCAAGCTCGCCGAGCTGGGCGTCAGCGAGCCGCAGGAGGGCTGGACCTACCAGCAGTTCTTCGACTGGGCCGCGCAGGTGACCCAGAAGGGCGGCGGCAAGTACTGGGGCACCATGGACCCGAGCTCCGACTACAAGGCCCTGTGGCTGTGGCTGCGGACCCAGGGCAAGGAGTTCTACAACGGCAAGCAGCTCGGCTTCGCCGAGGCCGACCTGGCCGCCTGGTTCAAGCTGTGGCAGGACGCCCGGGCCAAGGGCGCCACCCCGCCGGCGGACGTCGTGCACGAGGCGGTCACCGGCAGCGTCTCCACCCAGCTCGTGGTGACCGGCAAGGGCGCCACCTCCTTCATGTGGTCCAACCAGCTCTCCGAGCTGCAGAAGGGCACCAAGAGCCAGCTCGGCATGGTGCCGTACCCGGGTGACGTGAAGGGCCAGTGGCCGCGGGCCTCGCTGTACTGGGCCGCCTCCCGCGCCACCAAGCACCCCGAGGTCGTCGCCGACGTCATCGACTTCCTGGTCAACGACCCGGAGGCCGCCAAGATCCTCGGCACCGACCGGGGCCTGCCGGCCAACCTCGACGTACGCAAGACGCTGGAGGCGGAGATCACCGACGACGCGATGAAGGCCACCTTCGCGTTCGAGAACGGGCTGGCCGAGAAGTTCGGCCCCGCCCCGCCGGTGCCGCCGAAGGGCCACAGCGGCCTGCGCACCAAGCTGCGGGACATCGCCGAGAGCGTCACCTACGGCAAGGCGACGCCCGAGTCCGCCGCCAAGCAGTTCTTCGCCGAGGCGTCCGCCGCGCTGGCCTGATCCCGGTTCGGGGCCCGCGTACCGCCACCGGTCGCGGGCCCCGCACCGGGTGACCGCCCGGGTCTTTCGAGAGGAGCACCGATCGTGGCGTTGACCACGACCCACCAACCCACCGCCGGCGAGGCGCCGACACCGGCCCGGGCCGGCAGGCGGGGCCGCAGGCCGCGCGGACCCAGCCGGCTGCGCCGCCAGGAAGGCCTGGCGGGCTACGTCTTCCTGTCGCCCTGGCTGCTCGGCCTGATGGCGATCACCGCGTTCCCCATGCTGTTCTCGCTCTACCTGAGCTTCACCAACTACGACGTGCTGGCGAGTTGGGACCAGGTCGAGTGGGTCGGCCTGGACAACTACCGGCGGATGTTCACCGAGGACCCGTCGTACTGGCATGCCGTCCGGGTCACGCTCACGTACGCGCTGATCGCGGTGCCGCTCAAGCTGGCCGCGGCGCTCGGCGTGGCGCTGCTGCTCAACCGCGAGCGCCGCGGCGTCGGGCTGTTCCGCAGCCTGTTCTACCTGCCGTCGCTGCTCGGCGGCAGCGTGGCGCTGGCTCTGGTCTGGCGGGCCATGTTCAGCGGCGACGGGGCGTTCAACGACCTGCTCTCCGTCTTCGGCATCCAGGGCCGGCCGTGGGTCAACGACCCGACCTGGGCGCTGGAGACCGTCATGGTCCTGGCGATCTGGCAGTTCGGCGCACCGATGGTGATCTTCCTGGCCGGTCTCAAGCAGGTCCCGACCGACCTGTACGAGGCCGCCTCGGTGGACGGCGCCGGGAAGTTCCGCCAGTTCTGGCACATCACCCTGCCGATGCTCTCGCCCGTGATCTTCTTCAACCTGGTCCTGGAGACGATCAACGGCTTCCAGGGCTTCACCTCGGCCTTCGTCATCAGCAACGGGACGGGCGGCCCGGTGTACTCCACCCTGCTCTACACCCTGCACATCTACAACGAGGGCTTCACCGAGTTCCGGATGGGGTACGCCTCGGCGCTCTCCTGGGTCTTCCTCGTCGCGATCGGCCTGATCACGGTGGTCTTCTTCAGCACCGGCCGGTTCTGGGTGCACTACGCGGACGGAGAGAACTGATGGCAGTCCAGGCAGCCACCGCGGCCGGGCACCGCCCGCCCGGAGCGCTCCGCGGCGTGGTGCGCGTCGTCATCCTGGTCGCGATCCTCGGGTTCGTCCTGTACCCCCTGCTGTGGATGGTCGGCTCGTCGCTGAAGTCACCGACCGAGGTGGCCAGCAACCTCTCGGTCGTCCCGATCGAGCCGACCTGGTCCAACTACCCCGACGGCTGGAGCTACATCGAGGGCATCAGCTTCGGCCGGTTCTTCGTGAACAGCACCGTGATCGCCCTGGCCACGGTCGTCGCGAACGCCGTGTCCTGTCTGGTCGCCGCGTTCGCGTTCGCCCGGCTGCACTTCCGGGGTCGGAAGATGTGGTTCGCGGTCATGATCGGCACGCTGCTGCTGCCCAGCCACGTGCTGATCATTCCGCAGTACGTCATGTTCAACTACTTCGGCTGGGTCGACACGCCGCTGCCGCTGATCGTGCCGAAGCTGCTCGCCACCGAGGCGTTCTTCGTGTTCCTGATGGTGCAGTTCATGCGGGGCATCCCGCGGGAACTGGACGACGCCGCCAAGATCGACGGCTGCTCCCCGTACGGGGTGTTCCGGTACGTGATCCTGCCGCTGGCCCGGCCGGCGCTGGTCACCACGGCCATCTTCTCGTTCATCTGGACCTGGAACGACTTCTTCACCCAGCTCGTCTACCTGCCCAGCCCGACGAGCTACACGGTGCCGATCGGCCTGCGGCTGTTCATCGACTCCAGCGGGCAGACGTCGCTCGGGCCGATGTTCGCGATGTCGGTGCTGTCCCTGCTGCCGGTGTTCCTGTTCTTCCTGGCCTTCCAGCGCCTGCTCGTGCAGGGCATCAACACCAGCGGGCTCAAGGGATGAGCGGCCACGCCGGCCGCCCGCGCCGGGACTGGCGGGACGTCCTCACCGACGCCACCGACCTGGCCCTGCTCGGCATCCTGCTGACCCTGGCCGCCGCGCCCGTGCTCACCGCCGGTGCGTCGGTCGTCACCGCGAGCGCCGCCCTGCACGACCGGCTCGCGACCGGCGGCTGGCCGCCGGCCCGGGAGAGCCTCGCCCGCTTCGGCCGGGCCCTGCTGCCCGGCCTCGGCGCGACGCTGGTGGCGGCGGTGGCGGTCGGCCTGCTCGCCCTCGACCTCGCCGCCCTGGCCGGCGGGCGGGTGCCGGGCGGCGGGCCGGCGTTGCTCGTCACCGCCCTGATCGCGGTCGCGGCCGCCGGGTACGCCGGACTGGCCGTCGTGCAGGTGGGCCGTGGCGGCGGGCGGGGCTGGCGCGCCGCCGCCCGGGCCGCCGCCGCGACCTGCCGCGTCAACCCGGCCACCTGGGCGGCCGCCGCCGGGGTCGTCGCCGTCGCCGCGCTGCTCGCCGTGCTGGTCACCCCGGTCGCGGTGCCGATCCTCGCCGGGTACGCGCTGGCCGCGCTGCACGCCGTCGCGCGGCGGGCCGTCCTCGTCCCGGCGGGACAGCCGTGACCGTCGACGCGTGGCTGCACGTCGGCGACGCGCCGGTGGCCCGGTACCTCGTCGACCCGCCGCTGCAGCCCCGCGACGGGCCGCGCCCGTACCTGCACCCGGTGCGTACCCTCGCCGGCACGGTGGTCACCGACGAACTGCCGGCCGACCACCGGTGGCACAACGGCGCGTCGCTGACCGTGCCGGACGTCAACGGCAGCAACCTCTGGGGCGGCCGGACGTACCGCCGCGCGGACGGCTACCAGTGGCGGGACGACCACGGCCGCATCGTCCACACCGGCTGGGCGGCGCGCGAGCCGCACCGGCTCGCGCACCGGCTCGAATGGCGGGACCGCGACGGCGGGGTGCTGCTCATCGAGCGGCGTGAACTGGCCGCCTGCGCGCTGACCGCGACGGCGTGGGCGTTGGACCTGGCGTACACCCTGACCGCACCGGAGGACCGGGACGTGACGCTGGGCAGCCCGGCCACCAACGGCCGGCCGGGCGGAGCGGGCTACGGCGGCTTCTTCTGGCGGGCGGCCGGCCCCGGACCGGCGCACACCTTCACCCCGGCGACCGAGGGCGAGGAGGCGGTGAACGGCAGCGCCGAGCCGTGGCTGGCGTTCACCGGCACCGGGCCGGACGGGTCCGCGTACACCCTGGTCTTCGCGGGCCTCGGGGACGGCGACCGGTGGTTCGTGCGGACCTCGATGTACCCGGGGATCTGCG
This sequence comes from Micromonospora sp. NPDC126480, assembly GCF_040302465.1. Taxonomy (NCBI): domain Bacteria; kingdom Bacillati; phylum Actinomycetota; class Actinomycetes; order Micromonosporales; family Micromonosporaceae; genus Micromonospora; species Micromonospora sp. NPDC126480. The sequence goes on along the minus strand of NZ_JBEORU010000021.1, from coordinate 52,185 downwards.
TCGCGTTCGCCTTCGAGCGGCCGCGCGTCGTCGCGGCCGGCACCACCCGCGCCGGCCGGCACCGGGTGGTGGTCGCCGACGGGCGGCTCGACCGGGCGGCCGCCGCCGAGCTGGCGGCCGCGTGAACGGGTCCGGGCCGGACGTGGCGACGGTTGGCGAGACGATGGTGGTGCTCGCCCCCGACCCGCCGGGGTCGCTGGAGCGGGCCGGCACGCTCGCGGTCGGCGTCGGTGGGGCGGAGTCCAACGTGGCCGGCTACCTGGCCCGCCTCGGCCACCGTTCGGTCTGGGCCAGCCGGGTCGGTGACGACCCGTTCGGGCGTCTCGTCGTGGCGCGGCTGGCCGCCGCCGGGGTCGACGTCACCGCCGTGACCGTCGACCCGGACGCCCCCACCGGCCTGTACGTGAAGGACCCGGCGCCGGAGGGCACCCGGGTCCACTACTACCGGGCCGGGTCGGCGGCGGCCCGGCTCGACCGGAGCGTCCTCGACGACCCCCGACTGGCCGGCGCCCGCGTGCTGCACCTGTCCGGGATCACCGCCGCCCTGTCCGACTCCTGCCGGGACCTGGTCGCCCACGCGCTGACCCGCCGGTCGCTTCCCGGCACCCTGGTCAGCTTCGACGTCAACCACCGCCCCGGCCTCTGGCCGGCGCACCGGGCGGCACCGGTGCTTCGCCGGCTCGCCGACCGCGCCGACGTCGTCTTCGTCGGGCTCGACGAGGCGGCGCGGCTGTGGGGCTGCGCCGACCCGATCGACGTCCGGCGGTTGCTGCCGTCGCCCTCGACGGTGGTGGTGAAGGACGGGGCGGTCGCCGCCACCGCGCTGCCCCGGCGCGGTCCGGCCACGGTGGTGCCGGCGTTGCCGGTCCGGGTGGTCGAACCGGTCGGCGCTGGCGACGCGTTCGCCGCCGGCTACCTGTCCGGCCTGCTGCGCGGCCTCGACCCGGCGGCCCGGCTGCGCCACGGCCACCTGCTCGCCGGGTACGCGCTGCGGGTGCCCGGCGACACGGGGGCGCTGCCCGGCCGGGACCGGCTGGACGCGCTGGCCGCCGTACCGGACGAGCGGTGGGCCACCCTGGACCTGACCGAGGAGAACCGATGAGCGTGCCGGATCCGGCGTCCCTGTTCGACGGCGTACGGGTGCTGGTGATCCTGCGCGACCTGCCGGCCGGCGAGACCCTCCGGCTCGCCGCCCGGGCCTGGGATCTCGGCATCGACGTCGTGGAGGTGCCCATCCGCACCCCGGCGGCGCTGCCCGCGTTGCGCGGCGTCGTCGCGGCAGCCCGGGAGCGGGGCCTCCCGGTCGGCGCCGGCACCGTCCTGGACGCCGACCAGGTGGCCGCCGCCGCGGACGCGGGCGCCGCGTTCACCGTCGCGCCGGGCCTGGACCTCGCGGTCGCCGACGCCGCCGCCGCGCGGGGCCTGCCGCACCTGCCCGGCGTGTCCACTCCGACCGAGGCGCAGCAGGCGCTGCGGCACGGCCTGCGCTGGCTGAAGGCCTTCCCGGCGGTGAGCCTCGGCCCGGCGTGGTTCCGGGCCGTCGCCGGCCCGCTGCCCGAGTTGCGCTTCGTCGCCACCGGCGGGGTCGACGCCGGCAACGCCGGGGACTTCCTCGCCGCCGGGGTGCGGGTGGTCGGGGTGGGCTCGGCCCTCGCCGACCCGCGGCAGGTCGACCGGCTGGCCGAGCTGGCGCGGGGCTAGGCGGCGGGGCCGCGCCCCCGGCCCGGATCACGACGACTGGTCGCGGTCCTGTGCACGGGTGATGACGCTGAACTGGCCGTCGGACTCCATCCGGACCTCCCGGACGTCGGCCAGGTCGTCGACGCCCTGTTCCCGCAGCTTCCCGTACAGCTCCTCCTCGGTGACCAGTTCGCGGCGCATGTTGCGGTGCAGCATCCGGCCGTCGCGCACCAGGACCAGCGCGTTCGGCCGGATCAACCGGGCGGCCGGGCGCCAGTGGTAGGCCACGGTGTCGAGGACGTACGCCCACGCGATGATCACCGCGACCAGGACCACGCCGTCGGCGAGCGAGGTGTAGTTGCTCGCCATGCCGTTCTGCGCGGCGTCCGCGATCAGCACGATCACCAGGAGGTCGGTCATGCCGGTGGTGCCGCTTTCCCGCTTCAGCAGGATGCGGAGCAGGAAGAACAGCGTCAGGTACATGACGCTGCCCCGGACGACGATCTCCAGGATCGGGGTGTCCGGCGTGAACATGGCCCGCCAGTCGACCACGGCAGCGGCTACCCGCCGGCGGCTCCGTCATGCCACCCGTGCGGGCCGACGCGCGCGGTCAGTCGTCGGCGACGACGGCCCAGATCGTCTTGCCGTCGCCGACCGTCAGGAAGCCCCAGTCGTCGGCGAGGGCCCCGACGATCGGGATGCCCCGGCCCCGCTCGGCGAGCAGGTCTCCGTCCCCGGCCGGGTCCGGCCGGTCGCCGGCGCGGTCGCGGACGCTGACCCGTACCGCGCCGGCCAGCTCCACAAGCGTGACGTCGAGTTCGGTGCCGGCATGCTCCACGGCGTTGCTGACCAGCTCCGAGGTGACGATGGTGGCCCGCTCCACGGCCTCCGGGCGGCCCCACGACCGGCAGTGCTCGGCGACGAGCCGGCGCGCACCGGCGGGGGAGTCGCGATGCGCGGGCAGGCACAGGTGGGCCCGGCGCAGCGCGGGGCCCACCGGCGTCCCGGACGGAGACGCTCCGGCCACGGGCGGCAGGGACACGGCGGGGTGCGCCGGCGGGTCGACGGCCAGCGCCGGCCCGCCGTCGCGGGCGGCGGCCCAGGCGGCGATCACCGGTCCGGCCGCCGTGACCGCTGCGGCGGACAGGCCCTGCAGGTCGATGATGAGGGCCAGCGGGGCGTCCGCGTCGCCGTCCCGCAGGGCGGCGGCCAGCAGCGGTTCAGCGCCGGGCGGGCACCCACCGGTGAGTACGACACGGGTGGACCCGGCGCGGAAGTCACGCCGGAACGTCCAGGCGAGGGGCCCGCTCATGTCGGTGCCTCCGGTGTCCCGGCACTGCTTTCCCAGTGCCGCCGCCACTGCCGTTCGTCCGGTTCGCCGGCCGCCGCCACCAGCGCCTCGATCGACGCCACCAGGCCGCCGTCGGCACGCAGCCCGGTCGCCGCCACCAAGCGCCGCAGCTCGGTGGTGCGCAGGCGGACGACCTCACCCACCAGGTCCCGGCCGGCGGCGGTGAGGCTGAGCAGGGACACCCGCCGGTCGCGCTCGCCCGCCTGCCGCGCCACCAGGCCACGGCGGACGAGGCGGTCACAGGTGCGCGTCACGGTGGACGGATGCACGTGCAGCGCCGCCGCGAGGTCGACGACCCGGACCGGCCCCCGGGACGCGAGGAGAACCAGCGTCCGGTACTGCGACATCGTGAGCTCGACGTCGAGGGCACCGAGCGTCCGGACGGTGATGCCGACAAGCGAGCGGCTCAGCGCCGCCAGCGCATCCACCAGGGCTTCGCCCGCCGCCGTCGAGGGCTGCGTCGGCTCCACGTAGAGTCGCACCGGGCAATGATTGCACGGATACACGCAGCACCTTCCAGGGGTGACCATGGGAACCAGCAGTGCCACCGACCGGCGGGTGCGGCAAGCCACCCGATGGGAGCGGCTGACGGCCCTTCCGTTGACCGTTCTCTCGCTCGTGTTCCTGGCGGCGTACGCCGCGCCGATCCTGGATCCGCAGCTCGGGACGGCCTGGAGTCGGGTCTGCCAGGTGACGACGTTCGCCATCTGGTTGCTGTTCTGGCTCGACATGGTTGTCCGGTTCGTCCTGCACCGCGAGCGTCGACGGTTCCTCCGCGAGCACCTGTTCGACCTCGCGGTCCTGCTTCTACCCGTGTTGCGTCCGCTACGCGCGTTGCGGTTGGTGACCGTGGTGCTCACGCTCAGCCGGCGTACCGAGGTGTGGGTGCGCGGCCGGCTCAGCCTGTACGTCGCGGCCACCACCGTGCTCCTGGTGGTGGTCGCCGCGCTTGCTGTCCTCGACGCGGAGCGGTCCGCCCCGGATTCGTCGATCACCAGCTACGGCGACGCGCTGTGGTGGGCGGCCGTGACCATCACCACCGTCGGGTACGGCGACTTCTACCCGGTCACCACCGAGGGACGGCTCGTGGCCGTCGGCCTGATGATCGGCGGCATCGGGTTGATCGGTTTCGTGACCGGTTCCCTCGCCACCTGGATCGTCGACCGTGTCTCGGGCCGTAACCAGCAGCCCACCGCCACCGCCGAGGACGTCGCCGCGCTGCGCCGGGAGATCGCGGCGCTGCGGGAGCGCCTCGAGCGGCCCGACCGGGAGCCGCCTGCCGACGCCGTCCGGCCGGTGCCAGCGGCGCGGGCGGACCGCACCTCCGGCAGCGATGCCGTCACCGCGCCCGGCGGCGGCTGACCCGGCGGCGGGTCAGCCGGTCGGCATCCGGCGTCGTAGCGCGGGCCGGTGGACGGGCAGCGCGACGGCGTGCAGGTCCTCGAGCAGCGCGTCCAGCAGGCGGGCGATCCGGGGCTGGGATCCCGCGGTGACGCGCAGGTCGTCGACGACCATCGCCAGGTACGCGTCGAACGGGAGGCAGTTGACGCGTACCCGGACGGTCCCGTCGTCGTCGCGGACCGTCCACGGCCGCTCCGGGCGGGTGGCGAGCCGGCGAAGCAGGTCGTGCGCCTCCTGGACCGCCCGGGTGGCGGTCGTGACGTCGTTCACGGCGGGAGAGAGGGCCCGCTCGGCGATGTCGGCGAGCTGCCGGAAGCCGAAGCCCACGTCCTGACCGGGTGTCCGCTCCACCCCGATTGTCACCTCGCGGGCGGCATGGCCGACGGGCAGCGGACGGGGCTCGCCGGCCGGGAGTCGGTGGGCGTGCAGCAGTGGCGCGCCCGCGAGGACGAAGTCACCGGGCGTGGGAACCACGGAGATGGCGCAGTCGTGCTCGCGGGCCAGCCGGGCGAGGCGGGCGAGGTCGACGTCGGTGACCATGCCGGAGCCCGGAGCCGGCACCACCTGCACGACCTCGCCGGTGACGGGTGGGGGAGCGGCACCGTCGCCCGGGAGGCGCCGCTCGATGGTCCGGCGTGTCTGGGACCCGATCGACGCGATGATGTGCGACACCCGCATCACGGTGGTCATGTGGTGCAGGTAGTAGATGAACATGGCGGTGCTGGCGAGCACGAGGGACATGGAGACCGCCAGCGACAGCTCTGGAAGTTGTCGCTCGTCGTCGGTCGGCAGCGCGGCGAGGACGACCATCGCGAACAGGAAGGTCGCCACGAACGTGCCGAGCGTCACCTGGATGATCCGGTCCTGCAGGAAGGTACGCAGGACCCGGGGCGAGTACTGGCTGCTGGCCAGTTGCAGCGCCACGACGGTGATGGAGAAGACAAGCGCCGTGAACGAGATCATCGCCGTGATGATCGAGGACAGCAGCGAGCGGGCGCCGTCCGGGCCTCCGGGCAGGAGCCACTCGACCGGCAGGTCGAGCTGCAGTTCGAGCGCCGACAGGCCGATCGCCGCAGCCACCGCTCCGACCGCGAAGACGCCCGGCACCAGCCAGAAGCTCTCTCGTACGTCGGCGAGCAGCGCCGCCGGACTGCGCGGCCCGCTCATGCCGTCCCCTTTTTCATCGTCACGTCCTGATCCTGACGCAACGTCGAGACTCGTCACATTCGCGGGCGCGGACTGTCACGTCTCTGTCGTATTCCGGGCGAAGCCTGCGGGGTAGGGCTAACCGGAGAGCCACCAGGACGTGAGGAGCGACGCCATGACGTACCCCTGGTTCTTCCCCGACGACCTGCCATCGCTGTTCCAGACCGGCCCCACCTCCGAGGACGCCCGGTTGGCCTGCCGCCTGCTCGAGCAGATGCAGCGCGACCCCGTGCTGCGTCACGAACGCATCTGCATCGAGGTGCAGAACCGCGTGGTGATCCTCGAGGGCGAGGTCAGCTCGGCCGACGTGAAGGCCCACGCCCACACCGTCGCCTGGGGGACCACCGACGTGCACGACGTCAACAACCGGCTACGCCCGCCGGGCGGGTGACGCCGGCCGGTGGTCAGGGGCGCTCCCAGAAGTCCGGACCGATCGGCTCCCGGTAGTCGGAGGAGGCGACGAAGAAGCCCTCGTCGTCGACCTCGATGGGCAGTTGGGGCAGGCGCCGGTTGGCCGGCCCGAAGATCGGTTCCGCGTTGTTCGTGATCAGGAACTGGGACTGGTGGCAGGGGCAGAGCAGCCGGTTGGTCTGCTGCTCGTAGAGGCTGGCGGGGCAGCCGGCGTGGGTGCAGATCTTGGAGTAGGCGATGTAGTTGCCCCACATCCAGTCGATCTTGCCGGTGTCGCGGTTGTTCGCCCGCGCGAGGCGGGCGTCATCCGCGCGCAGGTGGATGAGCAGGGTGACCGAGTCGGCGTACTGGTTGCTGATGCCGTGCGGGATGCCGGGGAAGACGGTGACCTGCCCGCCGGGCAGCAGATCAGCGGGGCGTACCGGGCGGCCGTCCTCCCGCACCAGCCGGATCCGGGTGATCGCGCCCTGCTCGTCGGCCGGGGCGAACCCGGTCCGGAACAGCTCGCGGTCGGTGTGCGGGTCCCGGATCAGGCCGCCGACCAGCGGCGCGGCGACGACCGCGGAGACCGGTACCAGCCCGGCCAGCAGGGAGATCCCGAGCAGCGGGCGGCGCTTCACGCCGAGCTCGTCGGCCAGGTACAGCATGGTCTGGCCGGTGACGCGCTGCTCGTCGGGGGAGACGGCACCCTCGTGCCGGTCCTGGATGGAGACCTCCTTGGGCAGGAGCTTCTTGCCCCAGGCGAGGACGCCGAACCCGACGGCCAACAGGGCGATGCCGAGGGTCGTCCCGAGCAGCGGGGTGTAGTACTCCGTCAGCCCGCCCACGAGCCGGAAGCGCCACGGCCACCAGATGTAGACGGCCAGGAAGGCGGTCGCCGCCGCGCCGGCGACGAGGAAGAACGCGGCGACGGTACGCACCAACCGGCGCTCCGCCCGTGAGCCGGTCACGACCTGCGGCTCGTAGTGGACGATCTCGATGTCGTCGCGGCGGGCGCCCTCGCGGACGATGTCGAAGCGGGACAGGTTTCGATCGTCGACGTCGACCGGGTGCCGGCCCTGCTGCGCGACGTGCTCGCTCACGACTTGCCCGCGATCCAGAGGCTGGCGAAGACCAGCGCGACGATGCCGACCAGGAAGACGGCCAGGCCCTCGGTGGACGGGCCGTAGCGGCCGAGGTCGAAGCCGCCCGGGTCGGTGTCGGCCTGGATCACCCGCTGGATGTACGCGATGATGTCCGCCTTCTGCTCCGGGGTCAGCGTGCTGTCACCGAACACCGGCATGTTCTGCGGCCCGCTGAGCATCGCGGCGTAGATGATGCGGTCGCTGGCCGGGTAGAGGCTCGGCGCGTACTTGCCCGACGACAGGGCGCCGCCGCCCCCGCCGAACGCGTGGCACTGGGAGCAGTTGATCCGGAACAGCTCGCCGCCACGGGCGACGTTCGCGTCCTCGACCAGGGCGTCAACGTCGTCCGGCACCACCGGACCGACCCCCAGCGAGTCGATGTACGCCGCCAGTTGGCGCACCTGCTCGTCGGTGTAGAGCTGCGGTTTGCGCTGCGCCTGCGCCTCCTGCCGGGCCAGGGGCATCCGGCCCGTGCCCACCTGGAACTCGACCGACGCGCCCCCGACGTTGATCAGGCTCGGCCCCCGCCCCTCCACGCCGCCGGCGCTGCGTCCGTGGCAGGTGATGCAGCCGACCTCGAACAGCGCCTCACCTTCCCGGGCGGCGGCGCTCATCCGGGGCTCCTCCTGTGCCCTCGCCTGCGGCGCGAACGCCGCGTACGCCCCGCCCGCGAGGACCAGTGCCGCGACCATGCGCACGACAGCCCCGGCGCGGGCGAATCGGCGGCGTCGCTGACCAGCCATGGCGTCCCTGTCTTCCACTGTCGAAATTGGGAGGAACTCCTCTGATCTGGCATCATATGCGGTTTTCCGTGGCGCCCCAGGGCGGTTTCCCGATGCGGGCAGGTGTGATCTCATGTCGCCACCGGAACGGACAGGAGGCGCGACCCATGGCAGTCGACCCGACTGGTCGGGACCTCAAGGAATTCCTCGCCACCGATCCCGACGGGCCGGTGGTGATGCTCAACCTCCTGCGCTTCGCCGACGGGGGGCGGGACTCCTACGAGCGGTACGCCGCCGCGCTGCGGGAGACGTTCCTGCCCCGCTACGGCGGCGAGGTGCTCTACGCCGGTGACGGCGGACCGGCCCTGGTGGCCGAGGAGGGCCAGGCGTGGGACGCGGTGCTGCTGGTCCGCTACCCGAGCCGGTCCGCCTTCAGCCGGATGGTCGCCGATCCGGCGTACCAGGAGGTGACCCGGTGGCGCACGGTGGCCCTGCGGGAGGCGGTCCTGCAGCCGACCTCGCCGTGGGTCGCCGGCTGACCGGATCCGGCCCGTCGCGCGGCTCAGCCCCCGCCCTTGACCTGCACGGCGTGGGTCAGGGTCATCAGCAGCAGACCACCGAGAAGGTTGCCGGCGCCGGACAGGACGATGTTGAGCCCCAGGTCGGCGTAGGAGACGGGGGCGCCGAGCCAGATACCGAACAGCAGGTGCAGTCCGGAGACCACGACGTGGTCGAACGGGCCGAGAGCGAGGAAGAACCCCACCACGTACGCCAGGGCCATCCGGCTGCCCACCGAGCCCACCGCGTGCAGCAGGTACGACAGCAGCGTCAGCAGGGTCCCGGCGGCGATGCCCCGGGTGAAGGTCGCCAGCCCATCCTTGGCGGCGATCTCCTCGGCCACCAGCGCGAGGGTGTGGTGCGCGCGCCCGGGCAGCGTGCCGTGCACGGCGAACACGGCGGCCATCACGGCGCCGCCGACGAAATTGAGGACGAGCACCAGGAGCCACAGCCGGGCCAACGGACCCAGCGCGGCGAGCCGCCGGCGGGCCACCGCGGCGGCCACCGGGTCGAAGAAGTTCTCGGTGAACAGCTCGGTACGCCCGACCACCACGAAGACCAGGCCGATGCCGAACGCCAGCGCCCCGACCAGCTGCCCCACACCGGAGGCGAAGTCGGGTGCCACCAACTCGCGGGCCACGCCCAGCGCGACGATCCCAAAGACGATGGTGACCCCGGCGATGAAGCCGGTGGAGGCCTGTTCCAGCGCGCTGGTGGACAGCCGGCGCTCGCCCTCGGCGCGGGCGCTGTCGTAGATGTCCTCGGGACTCGGCGCTCGTGCCATCCCGTCCGCATACCCCCGTCGACGCGGGCGAATCGGCCGTCGGTCTTTTTGCCCGGCCGGTGACCGGGTACGTCACCGCAATGGTGCTGAACAACCCCGCCGACCTGGTACGCCTGCTCGTGATCGCGGTGATCGTCTATCCGGCGCTGGTGGTGATCCTGCGGGTCTCCGGCAAACGGACGCTGTCCAAGCTCAACGCCTTCGACTTCGTCGTCACCGTCGCGCTCGGTTCGACCCTGGCGACGATCCTGCTGTCGCGGGACGTCTCGTTGGTGGAAGGCATCCTCGCCCTGTCCCTGCTGGTGGCGTTGCAGTACGCGGTCGCCCTGCTCGCTGTCCGCTGGCCGCCGTCGCAGCGGCTGCTGAAGGCCCGGCCGACCATCCTGCTGCGGGACGGGCAGCTGCGGCGGGAAACCCTGCGCCGCACCCGGGTCACCGAGAGCGAGATCCGACAGGCCGCCCGCAGTGCGGGCGCCGGTGACCTCAACGACCTCGCGGCCGTGGTCCTGGAGACGGACGGAAGCCTCAGCGTCATCACTCGAGGCCAGTTCGGCGACGGCAGCACCCTCGCCGACGTACGCGACGAGGGGCGGTAGCCCGGCCCGGTCAGAGGTGCTGGTAGCGCCACTCGCTGACGGCCTCCTCGGCCACCGTCTCCTCCTCGCGGACCGACGCCTTGATCCGGGCCCGCGCGGCGGCACCCGTCCAGCGCTGGACCACCACGAGCGTCCCGCAGACCAGCACCAGCACGGTCAGCGCGACGAGGGGGGTGAGGAGAGTCGCCGGTATCGTCAGCAGACCGATAACCACCCCGGCCACCAGGGCGGTGGGCCGGAGTCGCCGGAACGTGCGCGCGGTGACGGCCACCCCGGCCAGGAGATAGAGAGCCACCCCGCCGTACAGGGTGATGGCGGCCGACCACGGCAGCGGTTCGACCTCGGGCATGGCCACCGTCTCGAGGACGAGCTTCAGCCCGAGAGCGGTCGCGACGATGGCCACGATGACCGGGAAGTGCAGGTAGGTGAAGACGTCCCGGGCCAGCGGAAGCCGCGTCCGGCCCCGGGTTCCGTGCATCGCCTGCTCGATGCTCGGCATGAGGGTGTCGAAGTGCAGCCACCACAGCGTGGCCAGCAGGACGATGCCGAGGACGGAGCCGATGATCACCGGCCCGGTCAGCGCGAGCCGGTCGAACCGCCCCGGTCCGAGCCCCAGGGAGATGACCGCCTCCCCGAGCGCGATGAGCACGATCAACGCGTGCCGCTCCGCCCAGTGCCCGGCCGAGGCCACCGCCCAGCGGGCGTACGGCAGGAACAGCCCGATCGAGTACTCGACAAGCAGGGCGGACGCCCACAGGGCCAGACGCACGTCGAGGACGTGGTCCGCCGGCACCCACCACGTCGCGGAGGCCGCCAACCCGATCAACACGGCGGCCACCACCGCCGGGAGGGCGATCAGCGCGAGTTGCCGGCGGCTGCGACCGGCGCTGCTGAGCGCGTACAGGAACGCGGCCAGGGTCAGGGCGCGCAGGGCCAGGTAGGCGCCCGCGAAGACCACCGGGCCGGCCAGGTCGTCCGGCTGGTTGACGAACGCCTGCGGGATGGCGATGGCCAGCACGAACGCGGCCGCCATGATGCCGAACCCGAACAGGGGCAGCAGCCCGTGGTCGGCGCGGACCAGGTTGCCCAGCGAGGCGAACGTCGTCCAGCACCACCAGAGCAGCGCCAGCACGACCACGCCGGACAGGGCTGACTGTGGGGTGAGGTCCATGGAGACGATCCCGGCGACGTTGAGGAACGCGAAGACGAAGATCAGGTCGAAGAACAGCTCCACCCGGGTGACCCGGGTACCGGGCACGACCGGCCTGAGCCAGCGTGACCGGCGCAACGGCGGTGGAGCACTCACCGGGCCAGTCTCCTCCGGGGCCGGCACCCGGCGAAGGCGATTCCGTCCGGGCTGGGACGAGGTTCCATCGTCGAGCCCATCACTGCTCGTCGTCGACCGGCTCCGTACGGCCGTCGCGGGTGACGGTCGGCTCCAGGTGCTCGTCGGGCTGGGGAGCCTGCGCCATCGTGTGGTGCGGGTCGCCGTCGGGCGAGAAGAGCACCCGGTCGGTCTTCGGGCTCTTCTCCCGGCCCTCCTCCGGCTCGGTCACGGCAGTCTCCCTCCGGTGGGTCACGTGTCCTCACGCTAGGCCCCGCACGGGCGCGCCGAATCCGCTTCCGCCGTTTGCGACGCGATCGGGTGGGTGACCGGGCATGCCGGCGGCGGTCGCGGGCGGGACACGGTGGTATTGAGGACATGCTCGGGGAGCAGTGGCTGTCGGAGACGGTGGACCTGCTGGTGCGGGTGGTGGAGGCCGCCGGCGCCCTCGTCATCTTCGTCGGCGCGATGGTGGCGCTCGTCCGGTTCGTCGTGGTCGGGTTGCGGGACCGGCGGAGCCGGGCGTTCGTGCCGGTACGCCTGGCCCTCGGGCGGTTCCTGGTCCTCGGGCTGGAGTTCCAGCTCGCCTCGGACATCCTCCGTACCGCGATCGCACCCACCCTGCTGGAGATCGCCGAGCTGGCCGCGGTCGCGACGATCCGCACCGGGTTGAACTTCTTCCTGGCCCGGGAGATCAAACAGGAGCGCCGCGAGCTCGAGGAGGCCGGCCACCCGCCGGACGTGGACCCGGCGCGGGCGCCGGGCGGGCACCTGACATGACGACGCTCATCGGGTACGCCTCCCTCGCCTGCGTGGCGGCGGGCCTCCTGTCCGGGGCGATCGTCCTGGTCGTGGCCCGCAGCGGCGTGCTGGCCCTGCGGGCCGCCCTCGACCTGTGGCTGGCGGCCGGCCTGCTGCGGCTGGCCCAGCCACCCGAGTGGGAGCACCTGCTCGGTGCGGCGGCGATCGTCGCGATCCGGCAGCTGGTCGCCGCGGCGTTGGCGCGTTCGCGGCACAGCGGTGCCCCGGGGCGCGCAAGCGGCGGGGCCGTCAGCGCCAGACGGTGATCCGGCCGGCCGCCAGCGCCTTCTGTCCGTCGAACGCGCGGTACGTCTCCGGGTCGCCGAGCCCGCGCTCGCCGGCGAGGTCGCCGTACACGAACCGGACGACGGTGCCCTCGACCGTGACCAACTGCGGCGGCCTGGCCTCGACGGCCTGCCGGGTCAGCACCAGCAACGACCCGTCCGTCAGGTCGACGTCCCGGACGACGATCGCGCCGTCGTCGATGATTCGCTCCACGGCGGCGGTCACGGTGAGCCGGTCGCCGACCTCGGCGCGGGCGAGGGTGCTCGGCGGGCTGGTGCTGGCGGGTCGCGGCGGCTCGGGCTCCGGCTCCCGGGTGCAGCCGCCCGACAGCAGGGCGGCGGCCAGTCCCGCGACGACGGCCACCCGGCGGAGAAGGTGCTGGCCGGCCATGGTGATCACCTGCCTCTCAGCGACGGTCCAGTTGCTCCTGTCACCAGAGATGCCCTGAGGCATGACGATCACCGTGCGGCCGCGTGACGGTCGTGTGACAACACCGGACCGGCCCGCGAACAGCGTTTTTGCCTGCCGGAGCCAGGGTAGCGCCATGGTTGACCGGGGCTGCGGCGTCGAGATCGACCGACAGCCGGAAGCTCCCGCGGGGGTGTGTGACCGGACCGGGGAGGGGGCACGGGGTGCGTTGTCTGCAACGGCGTTACCGGCTCGACGAGCCGGTGGGACGGGGCGGCATGGCGACCGTCTGGCGCGGCTACGACCTGCGGTTGCAGCGTACCGTCGCGGTGAAGCTGCTGTCCCCGGCGTTGCTGGGCGACCCGGCGGCCCGCGACCGGATCCGCCGCGAGGCGCTGGCCGCGGCCCCGCTCGACCACCCCGGTGTGGCCCGGGTCTACGACTACGGCGAGCAGCGGCACCTGACCCGGACGCCGACCCCGTTCCTGGTGCTGGAGTTCGTCACCGGGCGGACGCTGGCCGCCCGGCTGCGCGCTGACGGGCCGTTGGCGCCGCACGAGGCGCTGCGGATCGGGCAGCAGGTGGCGGACGCGCTCGCCGCAGCCCACGAGCACGGCGTCGTGCACCGCGACGTCAAGCCCGGCAACATCATGCTCACCCCGACCGGGGTGAAGGTCGTCGACTTCGGAATCGCCGCCGGAGTGGGCGACGACGTGACCGACCCGGACGGCCTCGTCTGGGGGACGCCGGCCTACCTGCCGCCGGAGCAGGCCGCCGGGGCGGAGGCGACACCGGCGGGGGACGTGTTCGCCCTCGGTGTCGTCATCACCGAGTGCCTGACCGGGCGGACGCCGCGCCGGGCCCCGCACGAACCGGCGGACACCAGCGTCCCCACCGAACTCGCCGCGCCGTACGCGGACCTGCTCCGCCGGTGCCTGGCCACGGAGGCGGCGCAGCGGCCGACGGCGGCGGAGCTGGCCGCAGCGCTCGCACCGGGCACCACGACGAGCGGGGCGGGAGGCGTCGCGCCGGGCCCGGCCCGGCCGGCGGTGCCTGCCCGGACCGTGCCGGGCCCGACCCGCCGGGTGCCGCCGGTCCCGGGCAGGGCGACCAACGGCATACGCCGTGGGGTGTTCCTCGCGGCTCCCGCGGTGGCCGTCGCGGCGCTCGCGGGTGTGCTGCCGGGACTGGTCACCGCCGAGGAGGGATCCGCCGACGCGCCGCCGGCCGAGGCCGGATGCAGCACCCGGTACCAGGCGCAGCAGCAGCCCGACGGCAGCTTCACCGCGCGCATCACCGTGACCGGGACCGGCGACCACGACCCGGCGGATCGAACGCTGACGTTCAACCTTCCGGCCGGCCAGCGGCTCCTCGACGTTGCCGGCGCCGCGTGGACGCGCGACGAGCGGCGGGTGACGCTCCGGCTCGCCGAACCACCCGTACCCGGTGCGGAACTGACCGCGACGCTGCACGGGCGGGCGGACACCGGCGGGCACGAGGCGCCCCGCCGGTTCAGCTTCGGCGACCTCGTCTGCGACCGCTCGGGCACGCACGTCCGGACCTCGGTGCTCCCGGAGCGCACGGCCGGCCCGGCCGCGACCACCGAGGCGTCCGGTGGGCGGCGAGCCGGCGCACCGACGGCGGGCGAGCCCCGGACCAGCGGTCGCGGTGCCGGCGGGACGTCCGGGTCGGGTCCGACGGCGACCGCGCCGCCGGCCTCGCCGTCCGGAGCCGACCCGACGGCGCCACCGTCCTCCGACCCGCCGCCCACCACGTCGCCGCCGACCACCCAGCCGCCGCCGACCACGTCGCCGCCCACCACGTCGCCGACGGCCACCCAGCCCCCGGAGTCGGAGCCGCCGTCCACACCGGAGCCACCGTCGACATCGGAGCCACCATCGTCCGAGCCGTCGTCGACGGCGGAGCCGACACCCGACCCGCAGACCACCTCCGAACCGGCCGAGCCCACTCCGTCCGCCGTGACACCGACGTCGGCCGAGCCGTCCGCCACCGGCGGAAGCTCCGGCGGGCCCGGGAATGCGAGCTGAGGGAAGGGGTAGGACGTTCGGGGAGAATGCAGAGAGGAGACTGACATGTCCGGCACCACGATGCCGATGCTGGAGACGTACCCGAAGTCCATCAACCTGGACCGCAAGAAGCTCGCCACGGTCATCGACGCCCTGAACGACTGCGCCCAGGCCTGCACCGCCTGCGCGGATGCCTGCCTGAGCGAGGACATGGTCGCCGAGCTGACCAGGTGCGTCCGGTCGAACCTGGACTGCGCCGACATCTGCGCCACGACGGCGCGCGTGTTGTCCCGGCACACCGGGTACGACGCGAACATCAGCCGCAGCCTGCTGGAGGCGTGCGCCACCGCCTGCAAGTCGTGCGGTGACGAGTGCGCCGGGCACGCCGACAAGCACGAGCACTGCCGGATCTGCGCCGACGCGTGCCGTGCCTGCGAGCGGGCGTGCCGCGACCTGCTCGCGACGATGAGCTGACCCGGCCCCCGCGTGCGGCGCCGCCCCCCGAGCGTCGGCGCCGCTCGTCCGGGCGCGTCAGCCGGTCAGCGCTTCGCCTCCCGCTTCGCCATCTGTGGCTCGGTGCCCTTGCCAACCCGGCGCAACGCGTCACGCAGCTGGTCCTCGGTCATCTTCGAGTTGCCCTCGATGCCTGCGTTGTGGGCCTGCTGGCGTAGTTCGTGGAGCTGTTCCCGGTTGCCCATGTCAACCTCCCCGACGAGTCGCGGCGCGAGAGCGTCCCCGTGCCGCCCGGACCGGCTGCCTTCCCGGGTGCCCGGGACGCAAACGACCGGGCGGGCCGTCAGCGCAGCAGTTCGTCCGCGCCGGCGGTGGTCATCCGTTGGCGCACCGGTGGGGAGGCGTGGACGACCCGCACCATCGTCCCGGTCCGCTCCGCCTCCAGGGCGGCGGTGGTGATGGCGGCGGCCGCGGACGGCTCGACGTCGACGATGGCGGACAGGTCGAGGTGTACCTGTCGAGGGCGGTCCCGCAGCACCCGGTGCAGGGCGTCACGGAAGGCGCCGATGTCGTCGCCGCGCATGCTGCCGCGAAGCACCAGGACCACCACACCGGCGGACAGGATCGTGATGGTGATCGACATCGACGCCAACGGGGACCTCCAGGTCGAAGTGGGCTCGTCGCCCGGGATCAGGACCGGTGCCCGGACGCCGTCGACCCGGCCCGCCCGGTCACCTGGGCGACCGCCTCGGCCCGGCTGTCGTGGATCGGCAACACCCCGTCCAGTCGCAGGGTCCGCAGGACGGTCCGCAGGAACGTGGACGGCGCGGCGAGGCTGAGGGTGGTTCCGCGGGCCGCGGCGTCACTGTGCGCCCGGACGAGCAGGCCCAGCCCCGTCGAGTCGATCAGGTGTACGTGGGACAGGTCCACGACGACGTGCCCGCCCACCTCGGTGGCGTGGCGCAACGCGGTGCGCAGCGTGTCCTCGCTGTCGACGTCGATGTCCCCGGCGCAGGTGATCACGGTCACCCCGTCCCGGTGGTCGATGCCGAGGATCCCACCGGTCCCCGGCCCGTCCGCCGCCGTACCGCCGGACCGGGACGTCAGGGTGCAGTGGGCGCAGCGGTGGGGGCCGTCGGCGAGCGGTGAACCGCTCCAGCCGTGGTCGGCGATCAGGGCCCAGACCAGGCCCCCGTCCGTCGCGGCCGCGTCGACCGTGTCGCCGCACACGTCGCACACCAGTGTCGTTCGCTCGTCGCCCCGGACGACGGTCATCGGCGGGTCCCCCCTTCGCTTGCGGGCCCACCGATGCGACGACGCCGCCTCCGTCGGGCCCGCGACGCCCCCGTTCAGCCCACAACCTGCCGGCCGGGATTCGCGATCACCCTGCGGCCGGATGACGGTTGTGTGACAAATACGGTCCCAGCGGGCATCCCGTTCCGCTCACCGCAGCCGCACCGGGCCGGCGTCGACGAGTAGGCCCTCAGAAGGTGCGGTGGCGCGGGTGCGGTATCCACCCGAGGAAGCGTTCCCGCAGGGCGGCCGGTGGTGACCGCAGGTCCGCCGTGGCGGCGGTCAGGCAGGCCGCCAGGTAGACGCTCAGGTTCGCCGGCTGCGGACCGTACTCCAGCAACAGCAACTGACGACGGCTCGGGCACGGCCAGCTCTGCCCGCAGTCCCGGCACTCCCAGGCGGGAGTGGTGGGTTCGTGACGCTCCGACACGGCTCACCTCCGCCGAACCGGTGCCGCCGCGACGGCGGCACCGGGGCTCGCGATCACGTAACGAGAGTCGACCCGGCGCCGTTCCGCCGGCCGGACCGACGGGCCGCCGGCTCCGACCGACCGGCCGACCGGTGGTCACCCGACGGCGTGCCCGGGCGCACCGACCGCCGGCCAGCGTACGCCGATCGAGGAGATCCCGTTGGCCCATCCGTGAGGGCAGCTCGACAGCCACGGATCGCCCGGACCGTCGCGGCGGCAGCCGACCGGCGGCGGCACCGGGACTGCGGGGCGTGCCGGTCCGCCCGCACGTCGGCTAGTCGGGGAGCAGCGGCATCTCCAGCGCGGGAGCGCGGCCGAGCAGCGTGGCCCGGGTCAGCGCGGTCGAGCCGAACCGGCTGCGGACCGCGTCCACCGCGGCGTCCAGGTCCGCTCCAGGATCCCGCTCGAAGGGCAGCGCCGGCTGCACCGGCGCGTCGTCCAGGTTGCCGACGGAGACGCCGATCAGCGTGACACCCCGCCGGTCGATCTCCGGCAGCGTCGCCCACAGCAGCGATCGCGCGGTCGCCAGCAGGGGTGCCGTGTCGGCGGTGGCCTTGCGAAGCGTCTGCGAGCGGGTCGCCCGGGTGTAGTCGGCGAATCGCAGCCGCAGCACCACTGTGCGCCCCGAGCGGGACGCGGCGCGCATCCGGCGGGTCACCCGGTCCACCAGCCCGGCGAGCGTCGCGTCGAGATCGGTGGGGGAGTGCGGGCCGCGCCCCAGGGCGTGCTGCGCCCCCATCGAGCCCCGGCGGCGCCCGACCTGCACCCGGCGCGGATCGCGATTGTGCGCCAGCGCGTGCAGGTGCCTGCCGGCCCCCGACCCGAGCAGCGACACGAGCGTCGCCTCGCCGAGCCCCGCCACCTGCCCGACGGTGTGGATCCCCCGGTCGCGCAGCTTCGCCGCCGTCACCGGACCGACGCCCCACAGCCGCTCCACGGCAAGCGGGTGCAGGAACGCCAGCTCCCGCTCCGGGGGGACGACCAGCAGCCCGTCCGGCTTGGCGACGCCGCTGGCCACCTTGGCGAGAAACTTCGTCCGGGCCACGCCGACGGTGATCGGCAGGCCGACCCGGTCCCGGACCTCCCGGCGCAGCCGCGCCGCGATGTCGGCCGGCGCACCGGCCAGCCGGCGCAGGCCACCGACCTCGAGGAACGCCTCGTCCACGGACAGGCCCTCGACAAGCGGTGTGGTGTTGCGGAAGATCTCGAACACCGCCCGGCTGGCCGCCGTGTACGCCCCCATCCGGGGTGGCACGACCACCGCGTCCGGGCAGAGCCGCCGCGCCTGGCGCCCGTTCATCGCGCTGTGCACGCCCCGCGCCTTCGCCTCGTAGCTGCAGGCCAGCACCACTCCGCCGCCGACGATCACCGGGCGGCCACGCAGGCGCGGATCGTCGCGCTGCTCGACCGACGCGTAGAAGGCGTCCAGGTCGGCGTGCAGGACGGTGGCCGCGGTCGACACCCGCACATCTTCGCACAAGTGTTCGACAGATCGCAGTGACCTGCCCACATGTCGACGATCGCGATGCTCAGTCCAGCGATCCGCGCAACCACAGGTCGTACGCTGCCGTGCGGGTGCCCCACACGACGACAGCGATCACCACGAGCAGCATGACGAGGCCCAGTCGGCCGGGCCACTGGGCCGGGTGGCCGGTGACGGTCGGCGCGTCGTCGCTCTGGGCCGGGGCGCCGCCCGCCATCCGGCGTCGAAGCGCCACCACGGCCGCCGCCAGCACCAGCGGCACCGCCACGAGAAGGCCTTGTACGAACACCCAGTGCGCCGTTCTAGACATACCGTCGACGTCCAGCGCGCCCCGGCACAGCCCGACGCCGGTCAGGCAGCGCACCGGGCCGGCCACCCACCAGATCGCTCCGGTCGAGGCCAAGGTGGCGACCGTGGCGGCGAGCAGCGCGAGCGCCGGCCGGCCGGGGCCCCGCCCGGCCACGACTACCGCCATCATGACCGCCACCAGCACCGAACCGGCGGCGATCGTGGCGTTGTCGATCACCGCGCCGAACCCCATCTCCGCCGGTTCCGGGAGCGCCTGGCGTACGTCGACCGGGAGGGCCGTGGGGGCGACCACCGGCAGCAGAGCCCCGACCACGGCCGCCCCGAGCCCGCCACCGAGCCCGAGCAGCACCGCGCGCTGGACGGCGCTCCGGTGGCCCGCGCTCCACAACACCACCGTCGGCACCAGCGAGAGGGCGGCCAGGGCCGGTAACGTGAGCGGGTTGTGCACCAACCGGTCGGCCGGACCGAGATCTGCTGTGGTGAGCATTCCGAGGGCTGCATACCAGCCCTCGCCGTCGGCGGGCCGCGGACCCCAGCCCAGCGAGAATCCGAACCGGACCCGGCTGTACGGCAGCCAGATGGCCAACGCGGTCCCGGTGGCCAGCGCGGCGGTTGCGACAATCGCCGGAAACGCCCAGCGCGGCACCGGGCCGGGTCGGCTGATGCCGTCCGCCCGCGCGGTGCCAGCCGACTCGATGCCACCGGTCGCGGCCGCTGAAGCCGCGCGGGCCGCCGAGTCGGCCCAGGCGGCCAGCGGCACCGCCGCGATCGTGAGCAGCAACCCCGCGACCAGCGTGGAGACCGCATCGTCGTCCGACCCGAGCAGGCCGGTCAGGGACACCTGCGTACCCATCAGGAACGACCCGCTCAGGGCCATGACGCTGGCGAGCCAGAACGGGAACCGTCGTCGGGCATCGGACCCCGCCACGGCCTCGCGCCAGACCGCTGACGCGAGCTGGGCACCCAGCCAGGCGCCGATCAGCAAGCCGAGCAGGGCCATTCCGAGGGTTGGGTCGAGCCCGAGAGCGCCGCCCACCACCGGCGACAGGTTCGCAGCCAGGACGCCCGCCGGAAGGCCGGTGACGATCAGGTCCCAGTGGGAGGGGCGAATGAGGGATGTGGGATCGCGGATGGCGCGGAGGCGGTCAGCGGGCAGTGGATGGGTCCCCCACCGGTCGAGCCACCGTCGCGGCGGCGGCAGCCGCTCCAGGATGGCGGACAGCGCGGTGCCCACGCCGCCGACCGAGGCGGCCGCCGCGTCGGCGTGCCGCTCGCGAGCCCGTAACACCGCGTTGCGCAGTAGGTAGACCGAGCAGCCGAGCGCGACCAGGGCGCACAGCGTGCGGGCGTGGTCGGTAAGGGCATCCAGCGGAGTGCGCCATGTCCCGCCGCGGGCCGTGGCGAACAGGAGCACCGTCGGCAGCACGGCGACGAGCAAGAAGGCGCGCCAGATCGAGATCGTCAGGTACGTCAGATCGACGTCCCGGTTGCGCAGGTGCGCCAGCTCGTGGGCCACGACGGCGCGGAACGCCGGCCGGTCGGTGGCGCGCAGCACGAGCAGGCCGGCGTCCAGGTGGACCCGCCGTCGCCCCGGCAGACCGAACGCCTGCCCGCTGGGCGCGCCACCGTGCGGCACGAGCCGCCACTCGAGAGCCCGAGCCAGGCCGATGTCGTGGCTAAGTTGAGCCAGCTCCTCCGTCAACCCGGGCACCAGGTGCGGCTTGAGTCGCCTCGACCGGTCCCGCCGCACGATCCACCAGGAATGGGTGAGGTAGAGGGCGAGGGCGACCACCATCAGCAGCCCGAGCCCGGCTCCAACCGCCGCGAGTGGTGTGGCGTACACCGGCCGCATGCACGAACGAAGCTCGGCGGTGAGCGCCTCTTGCTGGCCGGGTTCGTCCAGAGTGCCATCCCGAGCCAGTTCGGCCGCGTGAGCGTCGAAGGCGGTCGAGCATTCGGCCTGGCGTGCCTCGATGGTTTCAGCTCGATTAACCGGGTGGAAGCCGAGGCTGAAGAACACGAGCACGCTGGTGGCTAGGACCGCACCGACCAGCAGGACGAAGTAGGCGGCCGGCGTGCTGGGCCCCGCACGATGGCCGATCCCGTCAGCCACGGCGGTCAGCGGGCCTCGCCGCTGAGCCGGCCCTGGCCGACGACGGCGTCGGCGATCAGCGCCGCCTGGTCCGGGGCGACACCACCACGCAGCGCGACCCGCTCGACGATTCGTCGTACCTCGGCCCACTCCTGCGCGGTGAGTTCCACAGGTGCCGCCTCCTTCGGCTGCGACCGGCCGCCCCGGAACAACCGCCGCAGCGCGTCGGATGTCACCCGGTGCCCCTTGCGCATGCCCAGCTCGACCACGTACCGGACCGCCTCGGTCATGGCAGCGAGAGCCACCGGGGTGAGCAGCACCAGGACCTCGGGCACGCCGAAGGCCAGCGGACCGCTGCGCCGTTCCGGCTTCGCGTACGCCCCGGGGTCGGCGAAGTGCGCCTCGCTCAACAGCGCGAACAGCTCCTGTTCGCCCGGGGAGTACCGGTCGACGACCGGCCGGGCGAGGTCGAGCAGCAGGGATCGGTCCGCCTCCGGACGCATGCAGCCCTCCGTCACTGCCCGTGTCCGACCGGGCGCCGTCCACTGTAGGCGGCGGTGGCCCGGGTCCGGAAGGCTGCGGGATACGCCGGTCAGAGGTCGGCGAACGGCTTCGCGTACGCGAACTCGCCCCGGATCCCCTCGTGCCAGGCGGCCAGCGGCCGGGCCTGGAAGTGCGCGCCCCACGCCGGCACCGGCGGGGTGACGCCCAACGCGACGGCGGGCCGGAAGCCGAACCGCGGGTAGTAGTCCAGGTGACCGAGGAGCACCGCCAGGGGTACGTCGAGCGCGTCCGCGCCGCCGAGCACCGCGTGCATGAGCGCCGACCCGACGCCGCGGCGCTGCCACGCCGGCAGCACCCCGAGCGGCCCGAGACCCACCGCCACCGGCTCGCCGCCGACCCGGGCCCGGGTGGCCACCACGTGCCCGACGACCTGCCCGTCGACCTCGGCGACGAGGGACAGCGCCGGCAACCAGCCCGCGTCGGCGCGCAACGCGTCCACCAGGCCGGCCTCCACCGGCCCGGCGTCCGCCCGCTCCGGGTCGGCGAAGGCGGCGGCGTGCACGGCGTGGATGGCGGCGACGTCGGCCGGGGTCTCCCGTCTGATCAGCACCGCGCCACCGTACGCACGGGTGCCGGGCCGCGTCGTCCGGTTTTCGCGGTCAGCCGGTGGCGGTGGGCGACGGCGGGGCGCTGCCGCCCTGCGGCGCCTCGGCGGTCATGATCCGGATGATCTCGGCCCGGTCGGTCGCCGACGGCAGGCCCCAGTCGGGGCGGTAGCCGTACACGTCCCGCAACGGGGTGGAGGCGGTGCGACCGTCGAGGACCTCGATCGAGCCGGTGTCGATCAACCCGGGATGTTCCACGCCGCAGGCCTCGGCGACCTTCATCAGGTCGCGGCGCAGCGTCCGGATGTAGTTCGCCGCCCGCACCGACTTGCGGCCCGGGTCCAGGCCCCGGGCCAGCCAGGCGTTCTGGGTGGCGACGCCGGTGGGACAGGTGTCGGTGTGGCACTTCTGGGCCTGGATGCAGCCGATCGCCAGCATCGCCTCCCGGCCGACGTTGACCAGGTCGCAGCCGAGGGCGAACGCGACGACGGCGTTGTCCGGCAGGCCGAGCTTGCCGGCGCCGGCGAAGACGACCTGCTCGTGCAGGCCCTGCTCGGCGAAGAGCCGGTAGACCCGGGAGAAGCCCTGCTGGAACGGCAGCGACACCGAGTCGGTGAAGATCAGTGGCGCGGCGCCGGTGCCGCCCTCGCCGCCGTCGATCGTCACGAAGTCCACGCCGCGCCCGGTGTCGCGCATCAAGGTGACCAGCTCCGTCCAGAAGCCGAGGTCGCCGACGGCGGACTTGATGCCCACCGGCAGGCCGGTCTCGGCGGCGAGCAACTCCACCCAGTCGAGCAGGCTGTCGCAGTCGGAGAACTCCGCGTGCCGGGACGGGGAGACGCAGTCCCGGTCCGGCGTGATCCCACGCGTGGCGGCGATCTCGGCGGACACCTTCGCCGCCGGTAGCAGCCCGCCGAGGCTGGGCTTAGCGCCCTGGCTGAGCTTGATCTCCAACGCCTTCACCGGCGCGCCGGCCACCAGGTCCCTGAGCCGGTCAAGGCTGAACCGGCCGTGCTCGTCGCGGCAGCCGAAGTACGCGGTGCCGATCTGGAAGATGAGGTCACCGCCCTGGCGGTGGTACGGCGACAGGCCGCCCTCGCCGGTGTTGTGCAGGGCGCCGGCGAGAGCGGCGCCCCGGTTCAAAGCCTCGACGGCGTTGCCGGACAGCGACCCGAAGCTCATGCCGGAGATGTTCACCACCGACTCGGGGCGGAACGCGCGGGCCCGCCCCCGGGCGGCGCCGAGCACCTTGGCGCAGGGCAGCGTCACGTCGTGCCCGGCGGCCGGGGACGACGGCGGCACCGCCCGGCCGAAGGTGCGGTGCATGATGATCGGGTACCCGGGGGTGTACTCGATGTCGTTGTCGGTGCCGAACCCGAAGTAGTTGTTCTCCTGCTTCGCCGACGCGTACACCCAGCGGCGCTGGTCGCGGGTGAACGGCCGCTCCTCGTTGTTGCCGGCCACGATGTACTGGCGCAGCTCCGGACCGATCGACTCCAGCAGGTACCGGGCGCGGCCGAGGAGCGGGAAGTTGCGCAGCAGCGCGTGATCGCGTTGCAGCAGGTCACGCGCGGCGAGGGCCGCGACGGCGGCGACGGCTGCGGGTACGGCTCGACGGGCCCAGGTCATGCCGCCACACTTTCCGGGATCACCGCCGGCCAAACGCCGGCCGGCGCGCGCCGGTCAGCTCACGACGGCGAACCCGCCGTCCCACGGGACCTTCTCGGCCGCCGCGAGGCCGATCTGCAGGAAGCCGATTGCCTCCAGTTCCCGGGCCCGGCGCAGCGGGCCGACATCGACGGCCCGCAGGCCGCCGGCCTCGACGACACCGCCCAGCAGCGTCTTGGCGTCCGCGTCGTCGCCGGCCATCAGCACCGTGGTCGGCTGCGAGCCGACCTTCCGGCCGTTGAGGGTGGCCGCGAAGGTGGTGTTGAACGCCTTCACGACCTGCGACTGGGGCAGCGCGGCGGCGATCTCGGCGGCGGCCGAACCGTCCGGTGGCACCACGAGCGAGTCGAACGTGTCGAAGTCGAGCGGGTTGGTGATGTCGACGACGACCTTCCGGGCGAGGCTGTCCCGCTGCGCGGCGATCACCTCGGTGACCGCCGGGTACGGGACGGCGAGGACGACGATCTGCCCGGCGGCCGGCTGGTTGATCTCGGCGTGGCCCAGCAGGTCCACGGTGTTGCCGCCGGCGGTGACGACGCCCGCGATGGCCGTTCCCATGTTGCCGGTGCCGATGATCGTGACGTGGGTCATGATCATCCCTGGGCCTGGGTGATGTTCACCATCCACTGGACACCGAACGGGTCGACGCACATGCCGAACTCGTCGCCCCACATCTGCTTCTCCAGCGGCATGGTCACACTGCCGCCGGCGGACAGCTTGTCCCAGTATCCGCGCAGTTCGTCGGCGTCGTCGCCGCTGAGGCTGATCGAGATGTTCGTGCCGGGTTGGTGTTCCAGGCCGGGCGGGAGGTCGGAGGCCATCAGGGTCAGGCCGCCGGGGGAGCGCAGCAACGCGTGCATGACCTTGTCGGCGACCGCCGGGTCGGTCTCGCCGAACTCGCCGAACGTGGCGATGGTGAGGTCGCCGCCGAAGACGGAGTGGTAGAGCTCCATCGCCCCGCGGGCGTTACCGGGATAGTTGACGTACGGGTTGAGCTGCGTCTGCACCGTGCCTCCTTGGTCGGCCTCCACGTCGTCGCGCGTGGAGGTGCCAGGGGGACCAACGAGGCGCGGGAGCGCGGGTTTCGTGCCGGCGCGGGGGCGAGCGGGTCGTCCGCCCCCGCGCCGGAGGGCGATCAGCGGTGCCGGAACGACTGGCGGACGACGCCGCCCACCAGGACGCACCAGGTGCTGGTGCTGACCTTGCCGTTGCGGGGCAGCCCGTGCAGGGCCTGCAGGTCCTTGACGGCCGTGCGGGTGACGTGGTCGTACTCGCCGGTGACGGCGACCTCGTCGTACCCCTTGGCGTTGAGGATGAACTGCGCCGCGGTCACCGGCAGGCCGCTCGCGTGCTGATCCAGTTCCGGTGCCAGGGTCTCCCAGGTCTCGGCGGTGAGGGTGGCGTCGACGTCGACCGGGATGCCGTTGCGGGCCTGCCAGTCCTGCACGGCGGCGACCGTGGCGGCGTCGAACACGCTGCTGGGCGTCACGGCGTACCCGTGGTGGGCGAGCAGGTACTGCGCCACCCGCACCGACGGCGACCCGACGAACCGCCACAGGTCCGGCCAGCGGCGGGCCGGTACGTCGGCGAGGTCGGTGCCGAGCGCGGCGAAGACCCGGCGGCGCAGCATCGGGAACTGGCGGTAGAAGGCGGCGCCGGGGCAGAGCGTGTTGCGGAAGTCCCAGTGGCCGAAGATGTCGTGGGCGTGCAGGCCGTACTGCCGGCAGATGGTCGTGCAGAGCCGGACCAGCGAGTCGAGCAGCGCCTCCGGCGGAGTCTCGGTGACGTACGTGCCCTCGTTCTCGATCCCGATGGAGCGGGTGTTCTCACCGGGACAGTGGGCGGAGACCATCTGCCGGTCGCCGGCCTGCAGCCGTTCCAGGCTGCCCCGGCGTCCCTCCAGGACGTAGCCGCCACGGCTGACGGTGAAGTGCTGGCCGGTGTCGGACCAGCCGTTGCCGTCGATGTGCAGGTTCTGGCAGTCGCGGGCCAGTTTGATCGCCTGCGCCTCGGAGTAGTCGGTGACGTTCGGGAACGCCATGTGGTGCACGATGATCTTGTTCGTCGGGACCGTGCTGACGACCAGCGGGTCCTTCGGCGGGCGGGCGCCCCACTCGTCGCAGCTGTAGATCCAGTCCAGGTCGGCGCCCGGGTCGGCGTGCGCTGCGGCGGGACGGGCGAGTTCGCTCCCGACGACCGCGACGGTGGCGGCGCCGAGGCCGGCCCGCAGCAGGGTACGACGGTCCAACTCGCTCTGCTCGACGTGCATTGCATCTCCTCCGCGCCCGGCTCGCGGGGGTGGGAATGAGCCACGTGAAAATCAGCTCCAAACACCGGGCGTAAGGCGGAGAATATTGCCAACCGGCGTGCGGCGCTAGAGGCCACTGTCGATCAGGGGCCCGGCCCCTACCATTTCCCCGCGCGATGCGGGCCGGTTTGCCGATAGCACCACCGCCCGCGCCACCGGCGAACGCACGATGGGCGTACGACCGTCGAAGCGTCCGGTGCCGGCGGCGTGGCTGGCGGGGGTATGAGGTGCAGGAGGTCGTTTCCGCGCCGCTCGACGTCGGGGCGGTACTACCGGGGCTGGCGGAGCGCGTGTGGATCAACGCTCGGGAGGCCCCACAGGCGGTGCAGTTCGTGCGCCCCGCACCGGTGTCGCGGGCGTGGCCCGCGCGGCGGTCGGTACGCGGCGGCGACGTGCCGGTCACGTGTGAGCAGTTCCGCGACGACGTGCTCAGCCTCGCCCGCGGGTTCGTCGCCGCCGGCGTGGGCCACGGCGACCGGATCGGGCTGATCAGCCGCACCCGGTACGAATGGACCCTTGTCGACTACGCCCTGTGGGCGATCGGCGCGGTGACCGTGCCGATCTACGAGACCGCGAGCCCGGACCAGGTCGGGTGGATGCTCTCCGACGCGGGCGCGGTGGGCTGCGTCGCGGAGACGTCCCGGCACGCCGAGGTGGTCGCCGGCCTGCGGTCGGACCTGCCGGCGCTGCGGGACGTGTGGCAACTGGACGCCGGTGACCTGATCGGGCTGGCCGGGCAGGGGCGGACCGTCGACGACACGCGCGTCGAGGCGCGCCGCAAGCGGGTGACCGGCGGGGACATCGCCACGATCGTCTACACCAGCGGCACCACCGGCCGCCCCAAGGGGTGCGTCCTGACGCACCGCTCCATCCACTGCGACGTGACCGCCGCCGCCGCGGTACTGCCGCAACTGCTGCACCCCGGCGCGTCCACGGTGCTGTTCCTGCCACTGGCGCACGCGTTCGCCCGGCTCATCCAGGTCGGGACGGTCCAGACGCGGGCGACCATGGTGCACAGCGCCGACATCGGGGCCGTGATGGACCAACTGCGCCGGCACCGGCCGACGTTCATCCTGGCGGTGCCGCGGGTCTTCGAGAAGATGTACAACCGGGCCCGGCAGAAGGCCGAGGACGGGCACCGCGGCCGGCTGTTCGCCGTCGCCGACCGGGTGGCGGTGCGCTACAGCCGCGCCCTCGACACGCCGGGCCGGCCGAACGTGCTGCTACGGCTGGCCCGCTGGGTGCTCGACCTGCTGGCGTACCGGAAGCTGCGTGCGGCGCTGGGCGGGCGGTGCGAGGCGGCGATCGTCGGCGGAGCACCCCTCGGCGAGCGGCTGGGCCACTTCTTCCGGGGCGCCGGCCTGCTGGTGCTGGAGGGGTACGGCCTCACCGAGACCTCACCCGCCCTGACGGCGAACACGCCGTCGACGCAACGGATCGGCACCGTCGGCCGGCCACTGCCCGGAGTGGAGATCCGGATCGCCGACGACGGCGAGGTCCTCGCCCACGGCGACGTGGTCTTCCCCGGCTACTGGAACAACCCGGAAGCCACCCGGGCGACGTTCACCCCGGACGGCTGGCTGCGCACCGGCGACCTCGGCAGCCTCGACGCGGACGGCTTCCTGCGCATCACCGGCCGCACCAAGGAGATCATCGTCACCGCGGCCGGCATGAACCTCGCGCCCGCCCCGATCGAGGAGGCGATCCGCGCCCACCCGATGGTCAGCCAGTGCATGCTCGTCGGCAACGACCGCCCGTACGTGGCCGCGCTCGTCACCATCGATCCGGTCGCGTTCGCCCGGTGGCGGTCCGCGCACGGCCGGCCGGACGCCGACGTCGCCGAGCTGCGGAACGATCCCGACTTGTGCGGGGAGATCCAGACGGCCGTGGACCGGGCGAACGCCACGGTGTCCCGAGCCGAGCAGGTGAAGACGTTCCGCATCCTGCCCCGCGACTTCACCGAGGAGGACGGCGAACTGACGCCCACCCTGAAGATCAAGCGGGAAGTCGTCCAGGAGCGCTACGCCGACGACATCGAGGTCCTCTACCGGGGCCACTGACGGGGCGTGACCGGCGTGGACCGTGCCCGCCGGCTAGGCGTGGCCGGCCATCGCCGCGAGGCGGCGGGCGAGCCGGGCGGCGGCCTCGCGCAGCTCCGGCGGCTCCAGCACCGCCACCTCGAAGCCCAGCCGTGCCACGTGCATCGCGAGCCAGTCCAGGTCGTCCCCGCCGACGACGAGTACGCACCACCCGTCGCGATCCTCCTCGACGCGCCCCACCTGCGGCGGCACCAGCGCCCGTACCTGGTTGGCCGCGGCGTGCAACCGCACCCGGGCAACGTGCCGGTACGGCGCCTCGGTGACCGCCCGCTGCACGTAGGCGACCGGGTCCGGATGCTCCCGAGGCCGGAAGCGCCAGGTCGTCGACACCACGTCACGCATCCGGTCCAGCCGGAACGTGCGCCAGTCCTCGCGGTCGACGTCCCGGGCCATCAGATACCAGCGACGGCTGGTGGCGACCATCCGTACCGGCTCGACCGTGCGCTCGCCCTCCGCGCCGTCGCGGCCGGCGTACCGGAACCGCACCCGCACCGCGTCGCGGCAGGCCCGCGCCAGCGTGACAAGCAGTTCCGCGTCGATCTCGACGCCGGGGCCGACGAGGGTCTCGGTGGCGGCGTGCACCGCCCGCACCTCGGCGCGCAGTCGGGGCGGCATGACCTGGTCGAGCTTCGCGAGCGCCCGTAGCGCCGCCTCGCCCACCCCGCTGACCGTGCCGCCGGACGCCAGGCGCAGGGACACCGCCGTCGCGATCGCCTCCTCGTCGTCGAGGAGCAGCGGCGGCAGCCGGGTGCCCGCGCCGAGCTGGTAGCCGCCACCGACTCCGGCCGTGGCGTGCACGGGGTAGCCGAGTGCCCGCAGCCGCTCCACGTCGCGGCGTACCGACCGGTCGGTGACCCGCAGCTCGGCGGCGAGCTCGGCGGCGGTCCAGGACGGCCGGCGCTGAAGCAGCGCCAGCAGCCGCAGCACCCGCTCGGTCGTCGCCTCGACGGTCACCCGCCGATCGTCGCACGGATCACGGAACGATCCTGTCCGCTATTGGCGGGAAGCTGGGCCCATGACCGACCCGACCTGGAACCACCTGCTCGGCGACCAGATCGCCTGGCACTGGACCAACCAGCTGCGGCCGCGCCTCGCCGGGCTCAGCGACGACGAGTACCTCTGGGAACCGGCGCCGGGCTGCTGGAGCGTACGGCCGCGGGGCACCGGAACCGCGCCGGTCCAGGCCGGGTCCGGCGCGATGACCATCGACTTCGCCATGCCGGAGCCCGACCCGCCGCCGTTGACGACGATCGCCTGGCGGCTCGGGCACGTGATCGTCGGCGTGCTCGCGGTGCGCAACGCCGCCCACTTCGGTCGCGCGCCCACCGACTACCAGTCCTTCGCGTACGCCCCGACCGCCGCGGCGGCGCTCGCCCAACTCGACGCCGAGTACGCCACCTGGCAGGCCGGGGTCGAGTCGCTCGGCGACACCGGCCTGGCCCGCCCGTGCGGGCCGGCCGAGGGACCGTACGGCGAGCGTCCGATGGCCGCGTTGGTGCTGCACATCAACCGGGAGCTGATCCATCATCTGGCCGAGGTCTGCCTGCTGCGCGACCTCTACCGGCACACCCGACAGGAGACGAGCTGACATGGCCCGCGAGATCCAGATCACCTTCGACTGCGCCGATCCCGCCACCCTGGCGGCGTTCTGGACCGAGGCTCTCGGCTACCGGATCCAGGACCCACCTCCCGGGTTCGATTCGTGGGAGCAGGCGCTGGAGGCGTTCGGCGTACCGCCCGAGCGCCGCAACGACGCCTCGGCCGCGGTCGACCCCGAGGGCACCGGACCGCGGCTGTTCTTCCAGCGGGTGCCGGAGGGCAAGCGGGCCAAGAACCGCGTACACCTGGATGTGCGGGCCGCGCCCGGGCTGGCGGGTGACGCGCGGATGGCGGCCCTGGAGGCGGAGGCCGAGCGGCTCGTCTCGCACGGCGCCACCCGGCTCGGGCGCTTCGAGCCGGCGCCGCCGCTCGAAGCCGGTCACCTCGTGCTGGCCGACCCGGAGGGCAACGAGTTCTGCCTCGACTGACTGCCTCCGCGCCGCCGCCGTCGCGCGTCGCTAGAGGACCGTTCGTCACTCCTCGATGGCGCCGCCGACCCGGCGCAGGTGGGCGCGGAACGTGTAGGCGGGGTCCACCTCGCGGCGGGCCAGGTACTCGGCGAACGCCGTCTGCTCGCGCAGCGTCTCGCCGGCGCGGATCCGCTGCGCCTGCACCCGCTCGGTGCGGTGGATGCGCTCCGCGGCCGCGAGCACCTCCTCGCCCCGCGCCGCCGGCACGAACAGCACCCCGTCGTCGTCGGCGAGCACCAGGTCGTCGGCGTCGACCCGGTGCGCGCCGAAGCGGGCGCTGGTGAGCGTCGCGGGCTCCCGCGGATCGACCCGGGTCGGGCCGGCGGGCAGGGCGCCGTAGCTGAAGACGGGCACCCCGATCTCCACCAACTCCGGGGTGTCCCGGTGCAGTCCCCACACGACCAGGCCGGCGACACCGGTCGCGGCGGCCTCCAGCACCGCCAGGTCGCCCACGCACGCCTCGTCGGTCCGCCCACCGTTGTCGATCACCAGCACGTCGCCGGGCGCCGCCCGCCCGTACGCCTCCAGGAACACGTCCACGCTTCCGTGGTGGCGGACCGGCAGCACCCGGCCGGCGAGCCGCTGACCGGGAACCACCGGCCGGATCCCGGCGGGCGCCACCCGCAGCGGCACACCCAGCCGCACGCAGGCGTCGGCCACCAGGGGCGTGGACAGGTCGGCGAAGCGCTCCCGCATGGGCGTCCTCCCGGTCGTCGGATCGGCCCACATCGTAGGAACCGACGGCGGTGGGTCGGCCAGATCCAATGCCGGACCGCTGGCCTCCACCGGCTCGTCTCCGCAGCTGGCAGGGGATACGCGAGGTGTGGGCCGGTGCAGCGGGGGTAGTCGCGCGGTCGAGGAGTACCTGGGGAGGACTCGTGGACTCGTACCCGGCGGTGGAGGCGCACGGGCTGATCGGTGACCTGCAGACAGCGGCGCTTGTGGCGATGGACGGCACGATCGACTGGTTCTGCGCGCCGCGGTTCGACTCACCGAGCATCTTCGGCGGCTTGCTGGACCGCCACCGCGGCGGCCACTTCCGGATCGCGCCGGACGGGGTCGACCACGTGTGCAAACAGCTCTACCTGCCCGGCACACCGATCCTGATCACCCGTTTCCTCAGCGCGGACGGCGTGGGCGAACTCATCGACTTCATGCCCGTCGCCGGGGACGAGGCCACCGACCGGCATCGCCTGGTCCGGTTGGTGCGGATGGTTCGCGGCACGATGCGGTTCCGCCTCGACGTGCGGCCCCGCTTCAACTACGGGCGTGACCGGCACGAGCTTCAGATCCATCCGGAGGGCAGCGTGTTCCGGAGCCCGTCGCTCGCCCTCAACCTGAGTCGGGTCAGCTACGCGAACCGGTTGCGCGACCAACAGGAGGTCAGGCGCACCGCCGATGGCATCTGCCTGATCGCCACCCTGACGGAGGGCGAGGCCGGGGGCGTGGTCCTGGAGACCGGGCTGTCGCCCGAGCCGCCACGGCGGTTCACCCCCGAAGAGGTCGACGACCTGCTCGCCCATACCCGCGACTGGTGGCGCGACTGGCTCGGCCGTTCCCGGTACACCGGCCGCTGGCGGGAGATGGTGGAGCGGTCCGCGATGACCCTCAAACTGCTGACGTATGCGCCGACCGGCGTGCTGGTCGCCGCGCCCACGGCGGGCCTGCCCGAGCAGATCGGCGGCGAGCGCAACTGGGACTACCGCTACACCTGGATCCGCGACGCCTCCTTCTCGGTGCAAGCGCTCCTGTCGCTGGGCTTCACCGACGAGGCGGCACGCTACATGCGCTGGATGAACGACCGGGTCTGCGACGCCGACGAGACTGGCGGGCCGCTCCAGGTCATGTACCGCGTTGACGGCTCACCCGTCCCTCCTGAGGAGATGCTCGACCACCTCGAGGGATACCGCGGCTCTAAGCCGGTCCGGGTCGGCAACAGCGCGGCGAGGCACCTTCAGCTCGACATCTACGGCGCGGCGTTGAACGCCATCCACGCCGCCGACGCTCAGAAGTTCCAGATCACCCATCAGGGGTGGCGGCACGGTGTGAATGTCGTGGACTGGCTCTGCGACAACTGGGACCAAGCCCGAGGAAGGTATCTGGGAGACCCGCGGCGGGCGCCGCAACTACACCTACGGGCGGCTGATGACGTGGGTGGCCCTGGACCGGGCCATCCGGCTCGCGGACGCGCGTGGACGTCCCGCTGACACCGGCCGGTGGCGTGCCATCCGTAGCCGCGTCTACGACCAGATCATGGCGCGGGGCTTCCACCCCGGGCGACAGGCCTTCGTGCAGCACTACGGCACCGACCGGCTGGACGCCGCCCTGCTCGCGATGCCGTGGGTGGGCTTCGTGTCGCCGGCCGACCCGATGTGGCAGTCGACCCTGCAGGCCATGGATCAGGAACTGGTCTCCGACAGCCTCGTCTACCGGTACAACCCGGAGGCGTCCCCCGACGGCCTGGCCGGGACCGAGAGCACCTTCACGATGTGCACCTTCTGGTACGTCGACGCCCTCGCCCGCTCCGGTCGGCTCGAGGACGCCCGGCTGACCCTGGAGAAGATGTTCACCTACGCCAGCCCGCACGGGCTCTACGCGGAGGAGATCGCGCCGAGCGGCGAGCAGGCCGGGAACTTCCCGCAGGCCTTCAGCCACCTCTCGCTGATCAGCACCGCGGTCAACCTCGACCGGCTGCTCGACGCCCGCCCCTGACCATGACTATTCCGGGCCACAGCGGGAATGGGCCGGCCCTGGGGACCTACCGGATCGGGGGGTGTCATGGCAGCCACCGCCATCGGCGTGGTGATCGTGCTGGCGGTCCTGGTCCTGCTCGGTGCGCTGAGCATCCGGATCGTGCAGCAGTACCAGCGCGGTGTCGTGTTCCGGTTCGGCCGGGTGGTGCAGCCGGTTCGGCAGCCCGGCCTGCGGTTGATCATCCCGATCGCCGACCGGATGGTCCGGGTGAGCATGCAGACCACCGTCATCGACGTGCCGGCGCAGGGCGCGATCACCCGCGACAACGTGACCCTCACCGTCGACGCGGTCGTCTACTACCGGGTCGTGGAACCGATCAAGGCCCTGGTGAACGTGCAGCGGTACCCGGCCGCCGTGCTCCAGATCTCGCAGACCGCGCTGCGCTCGGTGATCGGAAAGGTGGACCTGGACACCCTGCTCAGCGACCGGGACAAGGTCAACGCCGACCTGAAGTCGGTGATCGACGCCCCGACCGAGGAGCCCTGGGGGTTGAACATCGAGCGGGTCGAGGTC
Organism: Micromonospora sp. NPDC126480; assembly: GCF_040302465.1. Lineage (NCBI taxonomy): Bacteria > Bacillati > Actinomycetota > Actinomycetes > Micromonosporales > Micromonosporaceae > Micromonospora > Micromonospora sp. NPDC126480. Next base: position 18,888 of record NZ_JBEORU010000021.1, on the reverse strand, counting down.
AAGGACGTGGCGCTGCCGGAGGGCATGAAACGCTCGATGTCACGGCAGGCCGAGGCCGAGCGGGACCGTCGGGCCCGGGTGATCGCGGCCGACGGCGAGTACCAGGCGTCCCGCCGGCTCGCCGACGCGTCGCGGGCGATGGCGGGCACCCCGGGGGCGTACCAACTGCGCCTGCTGCAGACCGTCGCGGACGTGGCGGCGGAGAAGAACAGCACCCTGGTGATGCCGTTCCCGGTGGAACTGCTGCGCTTCTTCGACAGGTACGCGCGCGCCACCCCGGCGGAGCAGGGCGAGGCCGTGGCGGAGCCGGTGGCCCCGGTGACCGGCGACGGGCACCGGGGCGGGCAGCACCGCTAGGACCGGGTGGTTGCCGGCTCACACCGTCGCCGCCGGGGCGGTCTCCGGCCCGTCCGGCTGAGCGGGTACGACGACCTCGGCGGGTCGAGGCAGCGTGAACCGGAACCGGGACCCACCGGTGTACGCCTCGTCCAGGGTGAGCGTCCCGCCGTGGTACTCGACGACCTTCTTGCAGATCGCCAGGCCGATCCCGGTGCCCGGGTACGTACCCCGCGGGTGCAGCCGCTGGAAGATCACGAAGATCTTGTCCGCGTACCGGGGGTCGATGCCGATCCCGTTGTCCTCGACTGCGAACGCCCAGCCGTCCGGCGTCTCCTCGACCGTCACCCGCACCTGTGGCCGCCGGTCCGGGTGGCGGAACTTCACCGCGTTGCCGAGCAGGTTCTGCCACAACATCGTGAGCAGCGTCGCGTCACCGTGCACCGTCGGCAGCGGGTCGGCGACGACGGTCGCGTCCGCCTCCTGGATCGCGCCGGACAGGTTCGCCTCGGCCCGGGCGAACGCCTCCGCGAGGTCGACCTCGCGCAGGTCCGCGTATACGCGCCCGATCCGGGAGAACGCCAGCAGGTCGTTGATCAGCTCCTGCATGCGCGTGGCCCCGTCGACCGCGAACCGGATGTACTGGCGTGCCCGGTCGTCGAGCTGACCCGCGTAGCGGCGCTCCAGCATCTGGCAGAACGACGCCACCTTGCGCAGCGGCTCCTGCAGGTCGTGCGAGGCGACGTACGCGAACTGCTCCAGGTCCTCGTTGGACCGGCGCAGCTCGGCCGCCTGCTGCTCCAGGGCGTCCCGGTCACGGTGGCTGCGCTCCAGCGCGTCCACCACCACCTGGCGCATCGACTCGACGTCCGCCGTGAGCCGGGCGATGTCCGCCGGCCCCTCCGGGCGCAGCCGGTGCCGGAAGTCGCCGCCGGCGACCTGGCGGGCCGACGAGCCGAGCCGCTCCAGCGGGCGCAGCACCGTGGTCCGCACGAGCGCCGACAGGACGATCCCGCAGACCAGCAGCGCGGCGAGGATCGCCACGAAGGTCATGTCGCGTAGCGCCCGCGCCCGGTCCAGGTCGGCCCGGCCGGCCGCCTGGATCCGGTCGAGCCGGTCGGCCAGACCGGTCAGCTCCGTGCGCGCCGCCTCGAACGACGCGGCTCCCTGGGACACCAGCGACGCCAGCTCGGCCGGCGGCGCACCCGCCCGCCGCGCCGCGACCAGCCGGTCGGCGTACCCGGCCCGCCAGCGGTCGGCGAGCCCGCCCGCACGGTCCAGGTCGGCGAGCGCCTCCGGCTCGTCGGCGAGCAGTTCCCGCATCCGGTCCCACCGCGCCCGTTCGGCGCCGATCGCCTCGCCGTACGGGGCGAGGATCGACTCGTCGCCGGTGACGACGTAACCGCGCACCGCGGCGACCTGCCGCAGCAGCCCGGCGTCGAGGTGACCGACCGCCGCGCGGGCCGGGGCGATCCGGTCGGCCAGCCGGTTGGAGACCTCGGCCGTGTGCGACAGCGCCGCCGCACCGAGCCCTCCGCCGACGAGGACCAGGGCCGTCATCGTCAGCAACATGACACTCAGCCAGCGTCGGGTCGTCATCCTCCGGACGGCCACGGGTGGCGGATCTGCGTTGCTCGTCACGAACTGCACCTTAGAACAGCCGCCACGAGTCGGCCGGGTGGCCGGGGAGGGCTTGCCGGCTCCTGCTACCACTGGGCTTGTCCGCGACGGATCACCCGCGGCCCGGCCGCCGTCCGGGCCCCGGAAGCAGCCGTTGCGCCGATGGCCCAGCGTGTCGGCGGGGCCACAATGACCAGCGGGGCGGCCACTTTCGTCCCGCGCGACCGAGGAGGTGCGAACGTGACCGGCTGGCAGCTCTCCGGCTACACGCCGGTGCGGCAGCTCGGCGCGGGCGCGTCCGGCCGGGTCGAACTGGCCGTACACGACCAGACGGGCACCCCGGTGGCGATCAAGTACCTCACCCGGGCCGTCGGCGACGAACCGTCCTTCCGGGACGCGTTCCGCACCGAGGCCCGGTTGCTGGCCGAGATCGACAACCCGAACGTGTCGCGCCTCTACGAGTACGTGGAGTCGCCGTCCGGCGCGGCCATCGTCATGGAGCTGGTCAACGGGGTGTCGCTGCGCCAGATGCTGCGCGCGAACGGCGCGACCACCCCCGAGTCGGCGCTCGTGGTCCTCAAGGGCTCGCTGGCCGGGCTTGGCGCCGCACACGCCCGCGGGGTGGTGCACCGGGACTACAAGCCGGAGAACGTGCTCGTCACCGCGGAGGGCACGAGCAAGCTCGCCGACTTCGGCATCGCCCTGCCGGTGGGCACGGACTCCGGCGGGACCGTCACCGGCACGCCGCGCTACATGGCGCCCGAGCAGTGGACGGGCGCGCCGGCCAGCCCGGCCTGCGACATCTACGCCGCCACCGCCACGTTCTACGAGTGCCTGACCGGCCGGCCGCCGTACGACGGCCGGGACCTGTTCACCCTGCGCCGGCAGCACGCCGAGGCCCCGGTGCCCACCGAGCCCGCTCCCGAGCCGGTGCACGACCTGCTGCGACACGGCATGGCGAAGCGTCCGGACGAGCGGCCCCAACCGGCCGAGGTCTTCCTCGCCGTGCTCGAACAGGTGGCGACCGAGGCGTTCGGGCCGGACTGGGAGGAGCGTGGCCTGCGGGAGCTGGCGCGTCGCGCCGCCCTGCTCGCCGCGCTCTTCCCGTTCCCGGACCGCACCGGCGGCGCCACCAGCGTCGCCACCACGGCGCTGGGATCGGGCACCGGCCGGTGGGGCTGGCTGCGCGGCGGCCGCGCCCGGCCGGCCCTGGTGGCCGGCGTGGCCGCGGCGGCCGTGCTGCTGGGCAGCGCCGGGCTCAGCTACGCCGAGCGGGGAAAACCGGAGGCAGCCTCGCAGCTCGATCCGCCGCCGACCGCGGGGACGGTGCTCACCCCGGGCAGCCCGGCCGCGGTGCCGACGCCGACTCCGGCGGCCACCACCACGCCGACCGCCGGACCGACCACCACACCGGCCGGCGGTGCCACCGGGACCCCACCCGCCCCCGGTGACCCCACCGCCCCGGGCGGACCGGCCACGACGGCCCCGCCGACCACCCCGCCGACACCGCGACCGAGCACGTCGACGAGTCCACCGCCACCGCCGGACACCACCGCGCCGACCGTCGGCAAGGTCTCCGCCAGCCCCACCCAACTCGACCCGACGGGCTGCCCGTTCGGGCCCACCGCCAGCACCGTCACCACCACCGCCTCCGACGACCGCACCCCGGTCGGCGACCTGCGGGTTCGCCTGCGGTACACGCTGGAGGGGCGTACCGGCGAGGTGGTGATGACCCACGCGGGACGGGGCGTGTTCACCGGTGTGCTCGCCGACCTGCCGCGACCGGCCAACACCACGCGGATCCCGGTCCGTGTGGTCGCCGTCGACCGGGCCGGCAACACGTCGGCAGAGGGCGGGCCCGTGCACGTGACCCTCTACTCCTACTGCACCCCGGGCTGACGGTGCCCGGGAGACCGAGAGGCGGGCAGCCGTGAGCCAGCCGAACGACCGGACGGCGCCGGACGAGCCGACCGCGTACCTGGGCGGCGACGCCACCGCGTACCTGGGCGGCGACGCCACTGTGCACCTGAGCGGCGATGCCACCGCGGGCATGGGCGGCGACGCCACCGTGCACCTGGCCGCCGGTGACGGGTCCACCGTCCGGCTCAGCGGTGCGGAGCCCACGGCCCGCCTCGCCCCCGGCCAGCCGACGGCGGGCGAGCCGACCGTACGGCTGGGCGCTGCGGAACCGGCCGACGAGCGGACCGTGCACCTCGGCGCGCCAGCGCCGACGGACGGGTCGCCGGTCACCGCCGGGCACTCGCCGACGGCCGGGAGACGGCCGCCCGGCACCGGCGAGCCGACCGCCGCCGCCCCGGTGCAGTGGACGACAGCGGCCGGTCGTGCCTCCGCGACGGGCCCGGCAGCGGCGTGGTCGGCGCCCGGGCGGACCCCGGCGCCCGGCCCGGCAACGATCCCCGGCGGGTGGAGCGCCGCCGCGCCGGGCGGGGCGCGTACCGGCGGTGCGGCGGCGGCCGGCGGCGAGATCCGGTTCGGGCCCGGCGTGCCGGCCGCCCCGCCGCCCGCCCCGTCCTGGCCGGCAGCCGCGCCGCGGCGCCGGTCGCTCTGGCGCCGCGTGGCCTCGGTGCTGTCCACCCTGCTCACGTTGGTGCTGATGGCGATCGCCGGGCTGTACCTGTGGCAGCGACTCAGTCCACTGGAGATCACCGACGTCACGGTGGCCGTGCCCGAACCGGCCGGCACCCGCTGTGACGTCACCGTCGACGTGGTGGCCACCGTGACCACCAACGGCCGGGCCGGCGAGATCCGGTACCAGTGGCTGCGCTCCGGAAGCGCGCCCGGCACCGTGCTGACCGAACGGGTCGGTTACGGGCAGCGCACCGCACGGCTGACCCTGCGCTGGTCCTTCAGCGGCGTGGGCAGCACCGCGGAGACGGCGACGGTCAACATCCTCGAGCCCGCGCCGGCGCAGGCACGGGCCGCGGTGGCCTACGACTGCGGCGGCTGACCGCGGGTTTCTCCGGAACCCACCGGGGGTAGGTCGGCGGTCGAACCGCACGCCCCTGGAGGGAAGAATCCGATGACAGAGAATTTCGGTGACGCGGCGGGGGAGGCCCTCCGCTCGGTGCTGCTCTTCCTGCCGAAGGCGCTCGCCTTCGTCGCCATCCTGGTCGCCGGCTGGCTGATCGCCAAGGCCGTACTCAAGATCGTGGACAAGGTGCTGGAGCGGGTCGGCTTCGACCGCGCCGTCGAGCGCGGCGGCATCCGCCGCGCCCTCGCCCGGTCCCGCTACGACGCCAGCGACATCGTCGCCCGACTCGCCTACTACGCGGTGCTGCTGGTCACGCTCCAGCTCGCGTTCGGCATCTGGGGCCCGAACCCGGTCTCCGACCTGATCGCCGCCGTCATCGCGTGGCTGCCGCGCGCGTTCGTCGCGATCGTGATCGTCGTGGTCGCCGCCGCGATCGCCAACGCTGTCCGCGACATCGTCAACGGCGCGCTCGGCGGCCTGTCGTACGGGCGGATCCTCGCCACCATCGCGTACGTGTTCATCCTCGGTCTCGGCGTCATCGCCGCGCTGAACCAGATCGGCGTCGCCACCGCGGTGACCACGCCGGTGCTCATCGCGGTGCTCGCCACGGCCGGCGGCATCCTGGTCGTCGGTGTCGGTGGCGGGCTGGTCCGTCCGATGCAGAGCCGCTGGGAGTCCTGGCTCGCCCGCGCGGAGCAGGAGTCCCACGCCATCGCCACGCACGCCCGCGCCTACCAGGCGGGCCGCCGCGACGCCGCCGCGCACCTGGGCGGCGACGCCGACGCCACGCAGGTGGTGCCCACGGCCGACGCCACCCAGGTGGTGCCACGGCCCACGGCCGGTGCCGACCCGACCGTTCCGGTGCCGCGTGAGCCGCAGGCCACCGAGGACACCCCGCGCGGCGTGCCGACGCAGCCGGCCCCGGAGGACGTCGAGGCGACGATGGTCATCCCGCCGTCGGAGGTCGACAGGTCCCGCCGCTGACCGCCACGGCATCGGGGCGGGACCGGTCGGGTCCCGCCCCGAACCGTGTGGTCGCCCGGGTCCGGCCCGGCTACCATCAGCCGCATGACGTGGCGATGTTGATCCACCGCTGAGTTCCCGTCCCGTGGGCCGCCGCGGTCGCCGTACGCCCGGCGTCCGCATCCGTCCCACGGGAAGGCCCCATGATCACTGTCACCGTCCGTCCGCCCGACCGCCGGGTCCGGCGGCTCGCGGGAACGCTGTACGCGTACGCGTTCCTCAGCGACCTCGTCCTGCTCTACCCCGTCTACGCGCTGCTGTTCGCCGACACCGGCCTCACGGTGTGGCAGATCTCGACGCTGTTCGTTATCTGGTCGGCCAGCAGCCTGCTGCTGGAGGTACCCTCCGGCGCGCTTGCCGACGCGGTCTCCCGGCGGCTGCTGCTCTGCCTTGCGCCGCTGGTGACCGCCGCCGGCTTCGCGCTCTGGGTGCTCGTGCCGTCCTACCCGACCTTCGCGGTCGGTTTCCTGCTCTGGGGCGCGGGCGGAGCGCTCGTCTCGGGCGCGCTGGAGGCGCTTGTCTACACCGGTCTCGACCAGCTCGGGGCGGCCGGCCGGTACGCCCGGGTGATCGGGCGGGCCCGGACCGCCGGGACGCTCGGCGCGCTGGCGTCGATCGTGTTCGCCGCGCCGGTGCTGGCCTTCGGTGGCTACCTCGCCGTCGGGGCGGCGAGCGTGTTCGCGTGCCTGCTCGCCGCGGCCGTCGCCACCCGCCTCCCCGACGACCGTGAGCCGTCCCACCCGCCTCGCCCGTCGGCGCCGGCCCCCGAGCCGGACGGCGACGACCTCGGCTGGCGGGCCAGCCTCCGGGCGGGTCTCGCGGAGGCGCGCGCCGATCGGGCGGTCCGCCGGGCGGTGCTGATGGTCGGGGTGGTGGCGGCGGTCTGGGGCGCGCTCGACGAGTACAGCCCGCTGCTGGCTTACGACACCGGCGTCGCCGCGTCGACCGTCCCGCTGCTGCTCCTGTTCACCTGGCTCGGCGCGGCGGCCGGTGGACTGCTCGCTCCGGCGGGGGAGCGGCTGGGCCGCCGCGGATACGCCGGCCTGCTCGCCGGATCGGCCGTGGCGCTCGCCGTCGGCGCGCTGGTCGGCCACCCGGGCGGGTTCCTGCTGGTGGGCGTCGCCTTCTGCGGGTTCCAACTGGCCACGGTGCTTGCCGACGCCCGACTCCAGGCGCGGATCACCGGGCCCAGCCGGGCGACCGTCACCTCGCTGGCCGGCATGGCGACCGACGTCACGATCATCGCCGTCTACGCGACGTACGGCGGGCTCGCCACCGCCACCGGCAACGGGGTGGCGTTCGCGGTGGCCGCCGTGCCGTACCTGGTCGTCGCCCTGCTGACGGCGCGCGGCCGGCGGGTGCCGCGACGGGACGGCTGAGCTCGGGCGGCGGCCCCGCCGTGGGGCCGCCGCCCCTGTTCACGTCCCGTCCGACTCGAGCAGCCGCTTGAGCGCGCCCAGCCGGTCCCGCCAGTACGCCTTGAGCTCGGCCGCCCGCTCGGCGCTGTCGACCTTCTCGTGCGCCACCGACAGCCGGGACTTCGCCGCACCCGCCGGCACGAAGCCGACCACGATCCGGGTCGGCCCGCCCGCCCAGTCGGCGCGGAACGTCTTCGGCGCGGTGGCGGTACGCACCCGCAGCTCCACGTCGGGCAGCCAGCGTCGCCGCAGGTCCTCGTCGGCGAACGCGGCGAACAGCCGGTCGACCGGCACCGCGACGGTCCGGCTGCCGCCGGCCGAGTATCCGCCGCCTCGACGCTGCCCCGGGGCCCGCAGGCCACGGGCCTGCTCGTACCCGACGGTGACGGTCTGCGCCCACCAGCCCGGCACGTCGTGGGCGGTGACCAGCCAACGGGCGATCTCGGCGTGGCTGTGTTCCGTGCCGCCCCACTCGTCGAGCAGGGCGAGCCAGCCGGCCCAGTCCCGGCCGGTCCGTTCTAGCAGCAACGCGTCGGGGATGCGTTCGATCTGCCCGGCGGCGCCACCGGCCGGCGGCGGGGCCGGCTCGGCGGTCGCCGGCTCGGGTGCGGTGCCGGGGAGGTCGGCCGCCGGGGCGCCGGCCGGGCCCTCGACAGGCGTGGCGCCGGCGTCGAGGCGTGCCTCGGTGTCGGCGCGGGCCAGCAGGTGCCGGCGGGCGGTCGTGTAGCTCTCGCCGGTCTTCGCCATCCGGGCCCGGACCCGGGACTTGAACGCGCGCTGATTCGTCATCACATGCTCCCTGCTCACGGCACGGCCGGCAGGACTCACGCTCCCGTCGGCCCCGCCGAAGTGGGGCACGTGGTGGTGCGTCCCGAGGGCAGGGGCCCCCTTTGCCTCCGCGAGGCCGATGGCGTGAGCACCGGGAGGGAGGTGGGGCGCGGGACGGCGCCGGCCCCATCGTACCGACCGCGCCACGTCGCGGGCATCCCGGTGCCGGTCAGCGTGTCTCGCCGTCGAGGTAGACCCAGCGGCCGTCCTCGCGGACGAACCGGCTGCGTTCGGCGAGTGTGCCCGCCCGGCCGCGGGCGCGGTGGTGCGCCCGGAACTCCACCTCGCCGGTGGCGTCGAACAGGTTGCCGCCGAGGGTGTCGACGATCTCCAGGCCGGTCCAGCGCTCGTCCGGGTCGAGCCGGAGCCGGGCCGGCCGGGTCGAGGAGTGCCAGGTGCGCAGCAGGTACGCGGCGTCGCCCCCCGCGAAGGCGGAGTACCGCGAGCGCATGAGGGCCTCCGCGGTCGGCGCGTCCGCACCTCCGTGCAGCCGTCCGCAGCACCCGTCGTAGGGCAGGCCGGAGCCGCACGGGCAGGTTCGTCGCTCGCCACGCTTCACCACGCCGGCCATCCTCCCGCCCGCCGGCGTCGGCGTCCGGACCGGGGCCGTCCGGCGGCGTGATCGTCGCCGGCCGCGGCGGGGCGGGCGGCTCGGCTGGGCCCGGCCCGGGGCGCGCTCCGGCTCACGCGACCCGGGTGGCGAAGACGACGACGTTGTCGACGTAGCTGCGGCGGTCCGGGTCGAACCGGCCGCCGCAGGTGATCAGGCGCAGCCCTGCCGCCGGGTTGGGTCCGTAGACCAGGTCGCTCGGGAAGCGGTCCTTCGGGTACGCGGTGACGCCGTCGACCGCGAAGGCGGCGACCCGCCCGTCGGCGCGTTCCACCCGGACGGTGTCCCCGGCGCGCAGCCGGCCGAGATCGAAGAAGACCGCCGGGCCGGCGGTCGTGTCGACGTGCCCGACGAGGACGGCGTTGCCGTGCTCGCCCGGGCTGGGCCCGTGCCGGTACCAGCCGGCGATCGCCGGCCGGTCCAGCGATGGCACCTCCAGTCGACCGCGCGCGTCGGCGCCGACCGGCACGAGGGGCGCGTCGAGCCCGATGGCGGGGGCGCGGACCGTCACGGGCTCGGCGCGTGGCAGTGGCGGCAGTGCCGGAGCCGGGCGGGCCCCGACCGGTGCGCCGGCCGGTCGGGGTGGCGCCGGGGGAGCCGCCACGACACTTGTGACCAGGCCCAGCCCGGCCGCGCCGAGCAGCGCGACGATCCGGGCCGCCCAGCTCGGCCGGTTTCGGGACACCGCCACCTCCGTACGCTCGTCGCCCGGGTGCCCGCGCCGGCGGCCGGCCGGTGCGGGCACCCGTTCCCAGGGATGGACGGAGCAGTGCCTCAGCGGGCGGCGGCGGCCATTGCGGCGTGCCGCTTGCGGCGGGCCAGGATGACGGCGCCGCCGGCGGCGGAACTGAGCAGCGCGATCCCGGCCGCGAGCGAGCCGGCGCCGCCACCGGCGTCGCGGCCGCCGGCCGGGGCGCCGCCGATCGGGGTGACGGTGAACGTGGCCGTGCCGGCCGCGCTGCCGTCGCCGCAGGTGGCGGTGACCGTGTAGGTGCCCAGGGTGAAGCCGGCGGTGAACAGTTCGGCGCTGAGCCCGCCGCCGGCCGCGGCGGTGGTGGAGCGGACGTTGATGTCCCGGTCGGGACCGGTGACGCGGAAGATCGCGTCGCCCGACTTGGGGTTGCAGGTGGTGGCGGTGAGCACGACCGTCCCGCCGACCGGTGTGGTGGCCGGTGACACGATCGTCTCGGCCAGCGCGGCGCCCGGGAGCAGCAGCGTGCCGAGGCCGACACCGGCCGCCGCCGACACGAGGACTTTCTTCGCCTTCATACGCGTCTTCCCTCACTTTTCGTCCGCTGATGGGTGGGACGTCGTTCGGGTGGCCAACTCCGCGACTAGCACCGGTGTGCCCAACACTAGGTGGGTTGGGCCCACGATCCGGTGAAAATGAGAAATCCTCGTTGCCGTCACATGTCCACCTCACAGGCGGACCGAGCAGCGGAAATGCCGGGACGCGGCGGGCGCGTCGGTGCTCCCGATCGATGCCACCGGGGGCCGGTGCCGACGCCGTTGGGCCGATGGCCCGTTATCGGGCGGCGAGCGCCGCCAGTCAGCCCGTGACGGGCTGCGGCTCGGGCAGCGGCTCGCCGGTCTCGAGCAGGGTCTTGAGGCTGGCCAGCAGCTCCGGCCAGCCGCCGCTGCCGTCGAGCTGGCCGCTGACCGCCCGGTGCATCTCGCTGTCCGGCGAGAAGTCGTCGTGCGTGACGGTGAGCCTGACGAAGCGGCCGTGCGGCGTGATCTCGAAGGTCACCTTGGAGCGTCGTTCGCCGAGCCGGGCCGCCAGCTCCTCCGCGGACCAGCCGAAGTGCGCGGCGTGCTCCGGCTGGAAGCCGTGCCAGCTGTACGACAGCAGCCGGGGCGGCTCGGCGGCCAGGACGCGCTGGCCCAGGTCGCGGAACTCGCCACCGGGCTCGTCCTGCCACAGCACCGGCGAGCCGACCCGCCAGTCCGAGCGCAGCGCGACGCCGCCCCAGTACCGCCGGGTGAACTCCGGCTCGGTGAGCGCCGCCCATAGCCGCTCGGCGGTGGTGTTGACGTAGGTCGTGTAGACGAAGGTGGGTGCGTCCATGCCGGTTCGCTCCAATGCTGTCTGCAGGTCGGCGAGCGCGCGTACCCGCTCGCGGTCGTAGCGCTGGATCCACCGGTCGGCGATGGCGGTGATCGGCGCCGCGTTCAGGTAGTGCAGCTTCTCCCGGCCGCGCCGGACCGTGGTCACGAGGTTCGCCGCCGCCAGCACGGCGAGGTGCTTGCTGACCGCCTGGCGGCTCATGTCGAGCCCGGCGGACAGCTCGCGCAGGGTCTGGCCGTTGCGGGCGTTGAGGTCGTCGAGCAGCCGGCGCCGGCTGGCGTCGGCCAGGGCCCGGAACACCTCGTCCACGCATCCCCCAAAGGCAACCGGTCGGTTGCCTTTGAACATACGCAACCGGCCGGTTGCCTGTCCAGGGGCTTGCGGCCTCAGCGGCGAAGGGCCGCGAGCGTGTACGTCATCGGCAACCGCCACGGGCGCTCCCGCAGCCGGTGCTCGCCGTGTTCGTCGGCGACGGTCCGCCCGGGCAGCGGGTCCCACGGGGCGCTGTCGTGCTCGGTCAGCATGGTCAGCTCGAACCCGGCCGTCAGCAGCGCCGTCACCAGCTCGCCCAGCCCGTGGTTCCACTCGTACGTGGTGTTCTGCGTGAACGTCGCGTCCGTCTCGACGTACGTGCCGGGGTCGGTCCAGACCGTCGGCTCCGGTTGCTCGAAGTAGGGATGCTCCACGGCGAGCAGGCCGTCGTCGCGCTCGTCGTCCAGCGCCCACAACATCGGGTGCCCCTCGCGCAGGAAGAGCCGGCCCCCGGGACGCAGCAGCGCCGCGACCACCTCGGCCCACCGCCGGATGTCCGGCAGCCAGCACAGCGCGCCGACACCGGTGTACACCAGGTCGAACCGTTCGCCGCCGAGCGCCCGCGGTGCGTCGTACACGTCGGATTGGACGAAGTTCACGGCGGCGCCGGTCCGCTCGGCGAGTCGGCGGGCCTCCGCGAGCGACGCCGCCGAGAAGTCCAGGCCGGTCATCCGCGCGCCGAGCCGGTGCAGCGACAGGGTGTCGGTCCCGATGTGGCACTGCAGATGCACCCCGCGGAGCCCGCTCACGTCGCCCAGGCGCGGCAGGTCGAAGCGGACCACCTCGCTCAGGTGGCCCGGGTCGGCGACGAAGCGCTCCACCGCGTACCCCGACGACGCTGCGTGCGCGGGTGCCCGCTCGTCCCAGTTGGCCCGGTTGACCGCGAGGTGTTCGTCCACGGCGAGGACGGTCGCACGGCGAGCCGGCACCCGCCAACCCGATATCGCCGGCCGGTGTGGCAGCGTGGACGGGTGCCCACCTCAGTACCGGTCGACGTCGACCTCGCCCTGGTCGGCGGCGGCGGGGCCGCGTCGCTCGTGCTCGCCGCCCTCGACCGGCACCGCGTGCGCGACCTGCGCGTCGCCGTCGTCGACCCGGTCCACCGCCGTGGGCAGGACCGGACCTGGGCCTTCTGGGGCCGACCCGACGACGACCTCGATCCGCTGCTCGCGGCGAGCTGGTCGCAGGTCGAGGTCGCCACGGCCGCCGGGCGCCGGGTCCTCGACCTCACCCCGTTGCGGTACGCCATGCTGCGCTCGGGCCCGGTCTACGACCGGGCTGCCGCCGCCGAACAGCGGCTCGGCGCGATCCGGATCGTCGCCGCGGCCGAGTCCGTGCAGGACGACGGCGACCGGGTCACGGTGCGCACCGCCGGGGCGGCCGTCCGGGCGTCCTGGGTGCTCGACTCGCGGCCCCGGCCGCCCCGACGGCCCGGCCGCACCAACTGGCTCCAGCATTTCCGTGGCTGGTGGCTCGCGGCCGACCGGCCGACGTTCGACCCGCGCCGGGCGGTGCTGATGGACTTCCGCACCCCGCAACCGGCCCGGGGCGTGTCGTTCGGCTACGTGCTGCCGGTCAGCGACCGGTACGCGCTTGTCGAGTACACGGAGTTCACGCCCGGCCTGCTCACCGACGCCGGCTACGACGAGGCGCTGGCCGCGTACCGCGACCGGCTCGGGCTGGACCCGGCCCGGCTGACCGTACGGGAGATCGAGAACGGCGTGATCCCGATGACGGACGGACCGTTCGACCCGCGTCCCTCGCCCCGGGTGGTCCGTCTCGGCACCGCCGGCGGCGCCACCCGACCGTCCACCGGATTCACGTTCTCCGCCATGCTCCGGCAGGCCGAGCAGGTCGCCGCCGCACTGGCCGCAGGCCGGCCGCCGGTGCCGACGCCCGCGTACCCCGGACGGCACCGGTGGCTGGACGCCGTCGCCCTGCGGGCGCTGGACCGCGGCCGGGTCGCCGGCCCGGACTTCTTCGACCGGCTCTTCGAACGCAACCCCGCCGAACGCGTGCTGCGCTTCCTCGACGGGGCCACCAGCCCCGCCGAGGAGGTCGCGGTGATGCGCTCCACCCGCCTGCTGCCGATGGTCGCCGCCACCGCCGGTGACGCGGGCGCCCGGCTGCGCGACCGCCTGGTCCCGTCCCGGCGGCCCGCGACCTGGCGGATCCCCCCGCCGGTCACCGGTACGCCGGACCGGTGCACGTCCGATTCGGACGGCTGAGCGTCCCGGTCGCGGTCAGCCGCCGTCGGCCGGGGCACGCAGCGCCGGACCGTCGACGCACCCTCCACAAGCGACGGTGGCCGTCGTGGCGGCCGATCGACACGGAATCGAAACGGACCCATGACAACCGGATCGACACGCATTGCGTTGCGAATTGGCTGTGAGTTGGCCGAACGGATGACAACCGAATGGCGTCGTTACGGCAAGGAGGCGGTGCCGTTGCCGAACCGTTGTCGATGCATGACAACCGATCCCGTCGTTATCTGAACGATTCTTTCCGCCCTTTCCTTCTCGCTTATCGTCGGCGCAGACGCAGTTCCGCCACGAAGGGGCCCGCGATGAGCGACATGTCCCACCCACCGTCCCTGCCCCTGGCCGGGGACCCGACCGACCCGATTGCCGAGGTGAATTCACCGGCCGAGACGCCGGCGCAGACCACCCACCGTGACATCGTGGGTCGCTCGCCCGGACAGCTCGCCTGGCTCCGCCTCAAGCGGGACCGCACCGCGCTGGTCAGCGGCGTGACCCTCGTCGTCGCGATGGTCGTGGCGCTGGCCGCGCCGCTGATCGAACGGTTGACCGGAATCGATCCGACCGACAAGTTCGTCGACCGGCTGAACGATTTCGGCATGCCGCTGGGCTACGCCGGCGGAATCAGCGGTGAGCATTTGCTCGGCCTGGAGCCGGGCAGCGGCCGGGACATCCTCATGCAACTGGTGTACGGCCTGCGTACGTCATTGTTCATCGCCTTCGTCTCGGCGTTGCTGGCGTCACTGATCGGGGTGGCCGTCGGCATCGTCGCCGGTTACGCCCGGGGCTGGCTGGACAGCCTCATCAACTGGTTCATCGACGTGACGCTGGCTTTTCCGTTCCTCATCTTCGCCCTCGCGGTCATCCCCATCGTCGAGGACCGCTTCTTCACCGCGCGGGAGGCGCCGCCGCCGAGCTTCCGCGTCGCCCTCATCGTCGCCACGTTCGGCCTGTTCAGCTGGACGTACACGGCGCGGCTGGTCCGCGGTCAGGTGATCTCGCTGCGGGAACGGGAGTTCGTCGACGCCGCGCGGGCCGCCGGCGCGGGTACGGGGCACCTGCTGCTGCGTCAGTTCCTGCCGAACATCTGGGCGCCGATCCTGGTCACCCTGTCGCTGAACGTGCCGCAGTTCATCGCGATCGAGGCGGCCCTGGCGTTCGTCAACATCGGCGTCACCGAACCCACCCCCGACCTGGGTCGCATGATCTACAACAGCATCGGCTACGTGGCCAGCGACCCCTGGTACACCCTGTTCCCCGGATTGACGATCTTCATCCTGGTCCTGGCGTTCAACCTCCTCGGCGACTCGCTGCGGGACGCCCTGGATCCCCGGTCAACCCGGTAACCCGAAATCCGATCACCAACCGTTCGCCCGGCGAACGGCGGGCCTCGTGCGGCCCGCGCCGGGTGAGAAGGGAGAAGCACCGTGCGTAGAACAGCCCGGACACTGTCGATCGGTGTCCTGTCCGTGGCGCTCGTCGCCACCGGCTGCACCCGGACCACCGACGACGGTGGCACCGGCACCGGCAACGAGGAGGCGAAGACCCAGACCGGCTCGATCTCCTACGAGGCGGCCGACAACCAGGGCCCGGCCACCGCCGTCGAGGGCGCCACCAAGGGCGGGACGATCACGGTCCTGCGCGAGTTCGACTTCGAGCACCTCGATCCGGCCCGCAACTACGTGAACGTCCAGCAGCTGACCACCAACCTGATCTACCGGTCGCTGACCGGCTACAAGGAGAACGGCACCGGTAAGATGCTCCTCGTCGGTGACCTGGCCAAGGACCCCGGCAAGGACGTCAACGGTGACTGCAAGGTCTGGGAGTTCACCCTCCGCGACGGGCTGAAGTACGAGGACGGCTCGCCGGTCACCTCGAAGGACGTCGCGTACGGCGTCGCGCGGTCGTTCGCTCCGCAGCTCAACGAAGGGCCGCACTACATCCAGCAGTGGCTCTACCCGGGCGGCGAGTACAACGCCACCTACAAGGGACCGTACGACGGCGGGAAGCCGACGCCGGACGGGGTGGAGACACCGGACGACAAGACCATCCGGTTCAACTTCGCCGACCCGCACTGCGACATGCCGTACGCGGCGGCGATGGCCACCACCGCGCCGGTGCCGCCGGCCAAGGACACCAAGACCAACTACGACCTGCGGCCCTTCTCGTCCGGCCCGTACAAGGTCAAGTCGTACCAGCGCGATGTGGCGCTGGAACTGGAGCGCAACCCGAACTGGGACCCGAACAGCGACCCGCTGCGCACCGCGTACCCGGACGCCTTCAAGTTCACCTTCGGACTCGAGGGGGCGCAGATCGCCGAGCGGCTCGTCGCCGACGCCCCGGCCGACCAGGCCGCGTTCACCTGGACCGACGTGCCGCCCGCGGTGCTGCCGCGGACCACGTCCGGCGCGGTGGCCGAGCGCGTGGTGAAGGGCCCGACGCAGTACGTCTGGATGCTCAACATCAACACGCAGCGGGTCACCGACGTCGACGTCCGCAAGGCGCTCAACTACGCGGTGGACAAGGACGCCGCACTCAAGGCCATCGGTGGCCAGGCCGCCGGCACGCCGGCCACCACGCTGATGTCGCCGACCACCGCCGGCTGGAAGCAGTACGACGTGTTCGGCGCGCCGCCCAGCGGCGACCCGGAGAAGGCGAAGGAGCTGCTCGGCGGCAAGACGCCGGAGCTGGTGCTGGCGCACGCCAACACCGAACAGCGCACCCAGCAGGCCGAGGCGATCCGCAAGACCCTGACCGAGCGCGGCTTCAAGATCACCATGAAGTCCATCGAGTCGTCCAGTTACTACGACGAGATCGGCCGCAAGAACAACCCGTACGACCTGTACCTGGGTGGTTGGGGTTCGGACTGGCCGACCGGCTCGACCATCATCCCGCCCCAGTTCGACGGCCGGGAGATCACGGCCGAGGGGAACTACAACCTCTCCTACATCAACGACCCGGCGGTCAGCGCCGAGGTCGACCGCGTCCGGCAACTGCCGGCGGCCGAGCAGGACGCGGAGTGGATGAAGCTCGACGAGAAGATCATGCGCGAGCAGGTCCCGGTCGTCCCGGTCTACTACGACGCCACCTACGTGCTGCACGGCTCGAAGGTCGGCAACGCCTTCCTGAGTGACGCCTTCGGCGCCATCCAGGTCAACACCATCTACGTCAAGCAGTGACGCCCCGGCGGGGAGCGGCTCCGGCCGCTCCCCGCCGCAGCCCGAGAGGTTCGACGGATGCTCCGTTTCATCATCCGGCGGCTGCTCGTCGCGGTCGTCACCCTCATCGTCATCAGCCTGGTCACCTTCGGACTGTTCTTCGCGGTGCCCAGCAGCCCGGCCAAGGTGATGTGCGGCAAGAACTGCACCGCCGCGGACATCGCCCAGGTGGAGGAGCGGCTCGGCATCCGGGACCCGCTGCCGGAGCAGTACGTCAACTTCGCCAGCGGCATCTTCGTCGGCCGTACGTTCGGCTCGGGCGAGTTCGAACGCGAGTGCCCGGCGCCGTGCCTCGGCTACTCGTTCCGCAACGACCAGCCGGTGACCGAGATCGTCGCGCAGCGCGCCCCGGTCACCTTCAGCATCGTCTTCGGCGCGGCGGCGATCTGGATCCTGCTCGGCGTGACCCTGGGCATGATCTCCGCGCTGCGCAGAGGCACGGTCTTCGACCGCTTCGCCATCGGGGTCAGCCTCGCCGGCGCCTCCATGCAGGTCTACTTCTTCGGCCTGATCCTGCTCTACCTGCTCGTCTACGCGACCGGGCTGCTGCCCTTCCCGAGCTACACGCCGCTGACCGAGAATCCGGCGAAGTGGGCGCTGGGGCTCCTGCTGCCCTGGATGACGCTCGGCTTCCTCAACTCCGCCCTGTACGCCCGGCTGTCCCGGGCGCAGATGCTGGAGACCCTGTCGGAGGACTTCGTGCGGACCGCCCGGGCCAAGGGCCTGCCGCTGCGCCGGGTCCACACCCGGCACGCCCTGCGCGCCGCGATCACCCCGATCGTGACCATCGCCGGCCTCGACATCGGCACGGCCCTGGGCGGCACGTTCATCACCGAGACCATCTTCGGCCTGCAAGGGCTCGGCAAGGCCACCGTCGAGGCGGTGCAGTTCCTGAACCTGCCGGTGGTCATGGCCACCGTCCTGCTGGCCGCCATCTTCATCGTGATCGCCAACATCGTCGTCGACGTGCTGTACGCGGTCATCGACCCACGGGTGCGACTGAGCTGATGAAGGGAGACGAGATGACCAGCAGCGCCGTGCCGGTCGCCCGCCGGGCCGGCCCGTACCTGCGGGTGGAGGACCTCAAGGTGCACTTCTCCACCGAGGACGGCACCGTCCGGGCGGTCGACGGGATCTCCTTCGCGGTCGAGCAGGGCAGGACGCTCGGGATCGTGGGGGAGTCCGGCTCGGGCAAGAGCGTGACCTCGCTGGCGATCCTGGGCCTGCACGACCAGCGCCGTACCCGCCTGTCGGGGCGGATCCTCCTCGGCGAGCGCGACCTGCTCCGGTTGTCCGAGGAGGAGGTGCGCCGGCTGCGCGGCCGGGACATGGCGATGATCTTCCAGGATCCGTTGTCGGCGTTGCATCCGTACTACACGGTGGGGCGGCAGGTCGCCGAGGCGTACCGGGTGCACCATCCGGACGCGGGTCGGCGGGAGGCGCGGCAGCGGGCGGTGGACATGCTGGGCCGGGTGGGGATTCCGCAGCCGGGGCGGCGGTTCGATCAGTATCCGCACGAGTTCTCGGGTGGGATGCGGCAGCGGGCGATGATCGCGATGGCGCTTGTGAACGACCCGGATCTGTTGATCGCGGACGAGCCGACGACTGCGCTGGACGTGACGGTGCAGGCGCAGATCCTGGATCTGCTGGCGGATCTGCAGGCGGAGTTCCGTTCGGCGATCATCCTGATCACGCATGACCTCGGTGTGGTGTCGCAGGTGGCTGACGAGGTGTTGGTGATGTACGGGGGTCGGGCGGTGGAGCACGGGAGTGTGGAGCAGGTGTTGCGGCGGCCGCAGCATCCGTACACGTGGGGGTTGTTGTCGAGCGTGCCGTCGTTGCACGGTGACGCGGAGGCGGATCTGGTGCCGATCCCGGGTAATCCGCCGTCGTTGATCAATCTGCCGTCGGGGTGCGCGTTCCATCCGCGCTGCCGCTACGCCGACCGTAACGGCACCCGCTCCCGCGCCGAGGTGCCCGAGTTGCGCCCGGCCGGCGCGCCCGGTCATCTGGTCGCCTGCCATCTCTCGGCCGACGACCGCACCCGCCTGTACGCCGAGGACGTCGCCCACGTGGGGGTGGCCCGATGAGCACCGACACCACCGCCCTACCGACCGGACCCGCGCCGGACGAGCCCACCGTCGCCGCCGCGGACCAGCGACCGGCCGGTGAGCCGTTGTTGCGGGTGCGGGGGTTGACGAAGCA
>NZ_JBEORU010000020.1:0-121871 GCF_040302465.1 Micromonospora sp. NPDC126480 | reverse complement strand
CGGCCGAACTCAACGGCCGCCCACGCAAAACGCTCGGCTGGGAAACCCCAGCCGAGCGCCTGCATAAACTGCTCACCGCCTGATCAACACAAACCCACGTGTTGCAACGACCCCTAGAAACCGCCGCGTTGTACAGGGGGCCCTTCTTAACACCGGGACGCGTCGGCGTCAGGCCGGCGGCTCGCCGAGCAGCGCCGCGAGCAACTCCAGGTCCGCCGCCGTCAGGCTCGCCACCTGATGTACGCCGTCGCGCGCCTCCAGCGGCACTTCGGCCGGCACCGCGAGCACCGCCGCGCCGGCGGCGAGAGCGCTGGCCACCCCGGTCGGGGAGTCCTCGATCGCGACACAGCGGGCGACCGGCACTCCGAGCAGCCGGGCGGCGGTCAGGTACGGCTCCGGGTGCGGCTTGGCCGCGTCCACCTCGTCACCGCACACCACCGCGTCGAAGCTGTCCCGCCCCAGGGTGTCCAGGGCCACCTCGACCAGCGCCCGACCACTCGAGGTCACCAGGGCCGTCGGGATGCCCGCGGCGCGGACGGCCCGCAGCAGGGCCAGCGCTCCGGGCCGCCAGCGCAGTCCGGTGCGGAACAGCTCCAGGATCCGCGCGTTGATCCACGCCGCGCTCGCGTCCGGGTCGCGTTCCGGCTGGCCCAGGTCCTCGTGCAGGATCCGCATCGAGGCGGCCATGCTCGTGCCGACCATCGCGCGGCGGGCGGTCGTGGAGAGCACGCCGCCGTACTCGGCCGCCAACTCGCGTAGCGCGACGTCCCACAGCTTCTCGCTGTCGACGAGCGTGCCGTCCATGTCGAAGAGCACGGCGGCGGGGTGACGGCTGCTCAGCGGGGCCTCCTCACGGTCGACGTACCCGCCGATCCTGCCAGCCGCCGCGACTGCTCCCGCCGGGCTCCCGGCCCTCAGTGACCTACGCCGCTCGCCGTACCCGGGCGGTCCGTCCGTGGAGATGCCGCTGGCCGGCACCCGGGTTCGGGTGCCGGCCAGCGGCGTGGTTCCCCCTGTGAGGAAGGTCTGTGGTCAGCTGGTCCAGTGCTCGGCGACGAGGTCGGCGGCCTGCTGCTCCCACTGGGCGTAGTGGTCCGGGTAGGCCGAGACCTGCACGGTCTGCGCGGCCACGGTCAGCGGCATGTCCTGCCACCCGTCGACCTGCTTGAGACCCTTCAGGAACGCCATCGTCGAGTACTCCGGGTCGGTGATCTGCTCGACCGTGCCCCACCCACTGGACGGACGCTGCTGGAACAGGCCCTGCGAGTCGTGGTCGTTGCGCTCACCCAGATGACCCAGGTTCTCCAGCTTCGACTCCTGCAACGCCGTGCCGATCGCCACCACCGCGGCCCGCTCGTCCATGCCGGCCTTCTTCGTCGCCGCGATGATCGCCTTGACGTTGGCGACCTGCTCATCGGACAGGTCGATCCGCGACTGCGCACCCTGCACACCATGCGGGATCAGCTTGCCCATGTCGGGCTTGTCGGCCTGCACCGCCACAGCGGCGGCCGGGGCCGTTTCGACGGCCGGGGCCGCGTGCGCGGCAACCGGACCGGCGACCATGCCACCGGCGAACGCCAGACCAGCAACACCCAGAACGCTCTTACGGAAGATCGTGTTCATCAGAAAGCTCCATTCGGGGGATTGGCACCACCACCCGGGGGGACGGGCGTGGTGGTGCAAGCACCATCCGAGGCGCTCACAAGACTTGGGGGATGGACACCCGGCCGGGGCGGGGGGACTGCCTCACGGCGCCGGGTCCAGATGTAACGACCGACCGGCCGACATCATTCCGGCCCACCGCCAACGGGCCCGAAGCCCACGCGGTCCTACTCGATCGTCCACGTGATGTAACGACCCCGAGCCCGCCACCATTCCGCCGACCGGGTGCCCCCGACCACACCCACAAACCGGACACTCACCCAAGAGCGCACCCCTGATCACACACCGGACCCGAGGCGGCGAATCCATGATTCAGATGATGTCGGGCCGGTGTTTTTGGCTGCTGGAGACCGGCACAGCATCATCTGATCAGCGAGGCGCGAACCGGGTCACCGCCGGACGAGCAGCCCGGCCGCGACCGTTACGTCAGGTCGCAGGCGTCGAGGGACCGCTCGTACCCCCGGAAGAACGCCTCAGCACGCTGTTCCGGGCTGCCGTGCGAGCCCTCGGCGAACCACGGCTGATCCGGGGCGTCCCCTACGGCGAGCAGCCCTTCGCGGAACTCCTCCAGGTCACCGTCGTCGATCCGGAGCGCCTCGGAGCGGACGGAGTCGCCGAGGTACGCCCCGGCCATGCAGTCGGCCTGCAGCTCCTGCTGGATGGTGAACGAGTAGCGGATACCGAGCCGGGTCTGGATCCCGTGGGCGTACTCGTGGCCGAGCAGGTAGAACACGAACGCGTCCCCGATCTGCCGGAACGCGCCGAACGACCAGCGGATGTCGTACGCGATGAAGTCGCCGGCGGAGCAGTAGACCGCGTTGTTGCGGGGTATCTCCTGTCCCCCACAGGTCACCTCGCCGTCGCGCTGGTACGGGATGACCCGGCGGATCGGCTGGAACCGTTGCCCGGAGGCACGGAACTGTTCGGACCAGTACCGTTCGGCGATGCTCCGGGCGTCGGCGACGTCCTGCTGGAACTCCTCGACGGTGTCGGTGCCGTCGGCGCGGGTGGTCGCCGTGCCCGACGGGGCGGAGCGAGGCTGGTCGGGCGCCGGGGCTCCGCCGGGGTCGGAGGTTCCCCCGACCAGACAGCCACCCGCCACCACCAACGCGATGACCAGGCCGAAAAGGGTGCCGTCCGGCCGTCGTCCCACCCGCCTCGTCACTGTGCCCTCCCCGGCCGCCGGCGATGCGGCGTGCAGTACCCCGACGGTCCGCGCGTCATGCCGACCGGTGGTATCTACGCCGCCCAGCGGCCGGCGGTTCAGCCGACCGCCCGGGTGACGCGGTCCGCTTGCGCGAGCAGCCGCCGCCGGCGACACGCGCACCGCCGCCGGCGACACGCGCACCGCCGTGCGCCCGCCGGCGCGGGCACCGGGGAGGATGTCCGGAGTGCGGCGGCGGCTTCGACGTTTCGGGTGAGCGGCACCGAGCGGCGGTGCCGGCACGAGGAGGCACACATGAAGTACATGATCATGCTGTACGGCTCGCAGCAGGACTACGACGCGATGGCCGGCCGGCCCGGCGGCAAACCGGTGATGTCGCCGGAGCAGGTCGCGGCGATGCACGCACACATGGGGTCGGTGCACGAGAAGCTGGTCGCCTCGGGCGAGCTGGTCGACGCGCAGGGCCTGGTCGCCCCGGTGCACACCCGCCGGGTGCAGCTCGACGGGGGTGTGCCGGTGGTCACCGACGGGCCGTACCCGGAGACGCAGGAGGTGCTCGCCGGCTACACCGTCGTCGACTGCGCCAGCCTGGACCGGGCGATCGAGATCGCCGCGCAGTTCGTCAACCCGGACGCCCCCGGGGAGTACGTGGACGTGCGCCCGGTCGCCGAGGGCATCGAGGATCTCGACGGCTGACATGGTCGCGGTGGCTGTCGAGGACCTGCTGCGTCGCCTGGCGCCGCAGGTCCTCGGCGCGCTGGTCCGCCGGTACGGCCACTTCGACCTCGCCGAGGACGCCACGCAGGAGGCCCTGATCGCCGCCGCGCAACGGTGGCCGCACGACGGCGTACCCGACGACCCGAAGGCCTGGCTGGTCGCCGTGGCGGCGCGGCGCCTGACCGACCTGCTGCGCCGCGAGCAGGCGCGCCGGCGGCGGGAGGACACGGTGGCCCGGTGGACGCTGCCCGCCGACCGGGTGGCCCCGGCCGCCGACCGGGACGCGGCCGACGCCGATGACACGCTGGTCCTGCTGGTGCTGTGCTGCCATCCCGCGCTGTCGCCGGCGTCCCAGATCGCGCTCACCCTGCGCGCGGTCGGCAGCCTGACGACCGCCGAGGTGGCGCGCGCCTTCCTGGTGCCGGAGGCCACGACGACCCGGCGGATCACCCGGGGCAAGCAGCGAATCCGCGACAGCGGGGTGCCGTTCCGGATGCCCGCCGGGGCCGAGCGGGAGGCGCGGCTCGCGGCCGTCCGCCACGTGCTCTACTTGATCTTCAATGAGGGGTACGCTGCCACGACCGGCCCGGCCCTGCTGCGCACCGACCTCACCGCCGAAGCGATCCGGTTGACCCGCCTGCTGCACCGGTTGCTACCCGAGGATCCGGAGGTGACGGGACTGCTGGCGCTGATGCTGCTGACCGACGCACGGGCGCCGGCCCGGGTCGGCCCGGAGGGCGAACTGGTGCCGATGGCCGAGCAGGACCGCAGCCGGTGGAAGGCCGACCAGATCGCCGAGGGGCTCGCGCTTGTCGACGCGGCGCTGCCGCGCGGGCCGGTCGGCCCGTACCAGGTGCAGGCCGCGATCGCCGCTCTGCACGACGAGGCGCCCAGCGCCGCCGACACCGACTGGCCGCAGATCACCGCCCTGTACGAGGTGCTGCTGGGTATGTCCGACAGCCCGGTGGTGGCGCTGAACCACGCCGTGGCGGTGGCGATGAGTCGGGGCGTACCGGAGGGTCTGTCGCTTGTGGACGGTCTCGCCGCGCGGGGCGTGCTGGCCGGCGACCCGCGGCTGCCGGCCGTCCGGGCGCACCTGCTGGAGCGGCTCGGCGACCACGAGGGTGCGCGGGCGGCGTACCTGACGGCGGCGGCCCGGTCGACGAACCTGGCGCAGCAGCGCTACCTGCACGCCCGCGCGGCCCGCCGCATGCCCTGACCGGGCCCGGCCGAACGCTCAGGGGCTGGCGGCGAGGAAGACGAACGCCGCGAGCAGCACCAGGTGGACGCCGCCCTGCAGGACGGTGGCCCGGCCGGGCACGACGGTCAGCACACCGGTCACCACGGTGAGCGCGAGCAGCGTCATCTGCGTGCCGCCGAGGCCGAGGAGCAGCGGCCCGTCCAGCCAGATGGAGGCGATCGCGATGGCCGGGATGGTCAGGCCGATGCTGGCCATCGCCGAGCCGAGGGCAAGGTTGAGGCTGATCTGCACCCGGTCCAGGCGGGCCGCGCGGGCCGCCGCGAGTGTCTCGGGCAGCAGCACCAGCAGGGCGATGACGACACCGACGAACGACGGTGGCAGGTTGACCCGGGCGACGGCGGCCTCGATCGTCGGCGAGACGGTCTTGGCGTCACCGACCACGGCGACCAGGGCGACCAGTAGCAGCGCAAGGCTGACCAGGGCGGTACGCGTGGAGGGCGGTTCGGCGTGCTCCTGGTTGTCGACCGGCCGTCCCTCGGTGTCGACCGGCAGGAAGTAGTCGCGGTGGCGGCCGGTCTGCACCAGCACGAACAGCGCGTACAGCGACAGGGACGCCACCGCCGCGAACGCCAGCTGGGCCGGGCTGAACTGCGGGCCGGGCCGGCTGGTGGTGAAGTTCGGGACGACCAGACTGAGCACGGCAAGCGTCGCCACGGTGGCCAGGGCCCCGCCGGTGCCCTCGGAGTTGAACACCGCCACCCGTCGGCGCAGGGCACCGATCAGCAGCGACAGGCCGAGGATGCCGTTGCAGGTGATCATGACGGCGGCGAAGACCGTGTCCCGGGCCAGCGTCTGCGTCTTCTCCCCACCGCTGATCATCAGCGTCACGATGAGGGCGACCTCGATGACCGTCACGGCGATCGCGAGGACCAGCGACCCGAACGGCTCCCCCACCCGGTGGGCGACCACCTCGGCGTGGTGGACCGCTGCGAGGACCGCACCCGCCAGCAGCACGCTGAGCAGCAGCACCATCGGCCCGGACAGGACCTGGTTCCAGGTCACGCCGAGCACCAGGACGGCGAGCAGCGGCACGACGACGGTCCAGTCGGTCAGGCGGGAGCGCAGCGCGGTCATGCCCCCAACCCTGCCAGATTGATCATGAGTGGGACCGAGGTGTCGGGGAGGCGGCCTCTCCTGGACGCGGGTCATTATCGTGTGAGCCGTGCGGCCCCGGATCCACGTCTCGGTGTGGGGCGAGCCCGCGCCGTCGGCCCCGGCGATCCTCGTCCACGGCACGTTCACCTGGGGCACGCTCGCGTTCGCGCACCAGCGGCCGCTGGCCCGGCACCGCCGCCTCCTGCTGCCGGACCGGCGCGGCTTCGGCACCAGCCCCGACCTCGACGGCGGCGACGTGACAAGCGACTACCGCATCGACGCCGAAGACATCTTGGGCCTCATGACCGGCGGCGCACACCTGGTCGGGCACTCCTACGGCGGCACGGTCGCGATGCTCGCCGCCGCCGCCCACCCCGACCGGATCCGCTCACTGACGCTCATCGAACCGTGCGCACACACCGTGGCCGCCGACGAGCCCGTCGTCGCCCGGGCCATCGAGGACGGCCGCCGGTTCATGGCCGACGCGCGGCGCGGAACGCCCGAGGAGTACGTCGACGTGGCGTACGGCGATCGCCGGCGGCCCGAACCGGCGGACCGGCTGTTGCGCGCGGCGCGGACGGCCCTGCACGAGCGACCCTGCTGGCTCGCCGACCTGCCGACCGAGCCGCTGGCGCGCCTGGACGTCCCGAAGCTCGTGATCGTCGGTGGCTGGGAGACCGTCCCGCCCGGCTACCTGCCGGGCATGGCGGACGTGATGCGTGCGGTCTGCGGGCGGGTCGCCGAACGCATCGGCGCCCGGCTGGTACGCGTGCCGGGCGCCGCCCACGAGCCGCACCGCGAGCAGCCCGACACCGTCAACGCCTTGCTGGCCGAACTCTGGTCAGGCGCTCCCGACGGCTCCGGCTCCGGCTAGTCCTCGACGACGAACTCACGTAGGGCGTTCGCTTTAGGGCACGGTCGAACACCTATTTGGCGTTGAAGAGATCCCGGCACTTCCGGGACCTGCGGTGATAGCCCGGAAGGGCTTGTGAGCAGGAGAAAGGGCTCGCAGTAGCTCTCACTGACTCGCATTGAATCACGGCGGCGTGTGCCCAAGATGTGCCCACCGCTCCCCCAGATATAGACGGACCCGGACGCAGCGACTCCACCGCTGGCCGGGCCCTTGATCGCCCCAGGAGGCGACCCGTCATGACCCTACCGACCCTGCCCGGATGCGGGCAGCCGGCAACCGTACGCATCGAGATCTTCAGCCCGGCTTCCGGCCCGTCCGGCGGCAGCCTCGACGGCTCCCTGTACGCGTGCGAGCAGCACGCCGCCGACATGGTGACGGCCCTGCAGGCGGCCGGCTTCAACGCCTACCGAGTGTCCGGCGGTGACCGGGTGAAGCGGTGCGGTGAGGGCCTGGACTTCACCGGCCCCGCCCCGCAGCCGCTGACCGCGCCGGAGGTTCAGCACCCCACCTGGTGCATCCGCGGGAAGCTCTGCACCGATGAAGGGATCCACCACTCCCGGCCGTTGACCGTGGTGTCTGGCGACGCGCTCGACCTGGTTCGTATCTGGTCGGAGCGGGCGTGGACCGTCGACCGGGTGAGCTTCGTTCTCGAGACCACCGTCGAGGGTGCGGTCGGGTACACGTACCTCACCACCGAGCAGGCGCGGGTGTTGCGGCACCTGCTCGGCCGGCTGCTCGACCAGTCGAAGGGTTCTTCCCGGCGCCGGGAAGAAGGACATTCCGGCGGCGCGCGGTGAGGCGGCGGGAGCGGTGGTGGCGGCCGGCGGCGTCCACCCGCCCCGGCACCCGCACCCGGCGGCGGGCACGGATGGTGTCGGAGGACCAGGCTGCGCGCAGCTTCGAGCTGGGCTATGAACTCGGGCAGCGGGACGAGCGGAAGCATGCTTCCGACCGTGACGACATGCTGCGCCGGCTCGCGGATGCGTGCGAGGACGGCCCGGATGCGTTGACCGCGCTCGCGCGTGAGGTCGGCGTGATGCCGGCCGACGACGGCGCGCAGCTCGTCGACGAGGTCGAGCGGTGGCTCCGCGAGCAGTAGTGTCCGTCCCCCGCGCGCGCGGGCGCGAGTTGATCTCCTCAACCATGGTGGAGGAGATCAACGTCCGTCCCGCGCGCGCGCGGGCGCGATGGGTTTCCGAGAAACGCAAGTCTTCGGAATTCGGAAACGCCCCCCGCGCGCGCGGGCGCGACACCAGATGAGGGCGACCGGGACGGTATCCCGGTCGCCCTCATCTTGTCGTCGTCTACTTCGGTCGTGATCCCGCCGGCCCGGTCGGCTTGGGTGGGCCGCCCGGTCGCGGACCAGCCGGACCGGACGGCCGCACCGTCACGCCGTGGTCGGGACGTCCAGCAGGCGGCAGGCCTGCGCCCGGACGACCTTCGCCCCGGTCATCCGGTACAGGGTCAGGTTCCGCTCACCCTTCGGTCGGGAGTTCGAGCCCATCCGGGGGGTGATCTCTACGAACGACCCGATCCGGTCCGCGATGCAGTAGGCCTGCTTCAGCGAGCCATACACGATCAGGTAGTTCGACTCGCTGGCCGCGGTGTTGAGGGTGCCGTCCATGTTGCTGGTCTCCCACACCCGCTTGCCGAGCAGCATCGGCGGGTTGGTCATCAGCTCGGGGAACTTGATCGCCCCGTTCGTGGTCTCGAACTGCCGCGCCGTGTTGATGGTGCGGATGTTCGTGTACCAGGCGGCGCCCTCGGAGAACCGCGGCGGCAGCGCGTTCTGAAGGGCGTAGATGTCGGCGGCGATCAGCGCTTCCGTGCCGGTGCCGTTGATCTCCGAAGAGGTGCCGGCGAGTCCCGTGATCAGACCCTGCGGGGCGCTGGTGCCGTTGCCGGTCGTGAACGCGGTGGCCTCGAGCTGGTCGACGGCGTCCATGACGACCGGCTGCAGCTCGGCGACCAGGTCCCGGGTCGACCACGCCAGCTCGTAGCTGTAGATCACGTTGCAGTCGGCGAGGAACAGCGGAATGTCCACCTCGGCCAGCGCCGGCGACCCGTCCGCCGCTTCTGCCGCTTCGGTCTTCCACTCGGCCGTTGCGCCGGCGGACGTCACCACCCGGTGCTGATTCGTGGCCGTCTGCACCACCCGCGAGTTGCGGCGGATCGGGTTGATACTGCCGTCGTTCGTGAGCAGGATACTCGGATCGAGGCTGAGTGGGATCAGCTCCTGGCCGGCGTTGTTCCCCGTCGACATCGCCGCCCGCATCTCGTCGCCGAGCGCCCGCGCCCGCCGGTACGCCTCCGACTCGCGGGCGTCCCACGTCAGGTGCCCGCGGGCGGGGTCGGCGAGCAGCTTCCCGAACGCCCGCAGGTAGTCGGGGTCCCCGGCGGCCTCCGCCCACCGGGCGGCGTTGGAACGCTCGTCGGTGGTGCCGGTACGGAGCAGCCGGTCCACCTTGTCCGCGCTGTGGGTGGGCAGTTCGCCGGAGCGCTCGGCGGCCTCGATGAACCGCAGCGCCTTGTCGCGCTTCACCCCGGTCCGGGCGCTGTCCCCGCCGTCTTGGCGGGCGCCGTCACCGCCGATCACGCTGCCGCCGGCGGCCAGCGCCGACACCGCGTCGCGCATCTCGTCGTCCAGGCGGTCGACGTCGGCGCGTGCCTTCTGCTGGCCGGCGGACAGCCGCTCCCACCGCTCCGACTGACCGGCGGTCGGGGTGCTCTCACCGATCGTCTTGTCCAGCTCGGCCATGTCCGCCTCGATGCGGGACCGCTTCGCCCGCGCCTCGTCCAGCTCGGCCCTGATGATGCTGATTGCTCGTGCCATTGCTACTCCCTCGGAAAGGCACGGTGAATGGATCGCCGTTGCTCCGAGGGAGGCCCGAACGGGCGGCCCTGGTCGGATGCTCGCGCCGGTACTGGTCGACGGGGCGGGAGGCTTTCGCGGCCCGCGGCGCCGGCCCCGGGCGCGGCCCGGTGGCAGATCGATCATAAGTCACTCGACGACATCGCCGAGACGTTGCCCCGGCTGCCACGCCGCCAGGATCTCCAGATACCGCTCGCGGCCACCGAACGCCACCGGCCCGATCTGGTCGATCATCCCGGCGAAGAAGACAGCCAGCACCACAAGGTTGACCGTCGCCAGCACCGCCTCGCCGCCGGCTTCGTCGTCGCGCGCCATCGCTGCCAGGAACGCCACTGCGGCGCCCATCACTTCGTCTCGCTCCTGCTCTGCGGTCATCTCGGTCCCTCTCAACGGGTAGGGGCGGGGGTCAAGCACGTGATCATGGGCATCCCGCGACCCCCAGCACGTAGGGCGCTCGCAGGATGTACGGGTTCCACGGAATCCGGGTTACGCCGCATCGCCGTCCTTCGGCCGGCGGAACGACTCCCACACCCGCGGATCCGGCGTCCAGGAAAGCGACGTCGGCCGCACCGTCCCCACCACCGTCGCGTCCCGCACCCATCCCGTAGAGAACGGGATCCGCCGCCGCTTGAGTCGGCGGCGCAGCCTCGCCGTGCCCTCAGCAGCGGCGAAGGTACGCATCTCCCGACGACCCGACTCCGGATCCGTCCACGTAATCACGATCATCGGTCCCCCTCCGGGTCGGCCGGCGGCTGGTCACCGCGCCATCCCAACCGCGCCCGCTTCCGCTGCACCTTCGCCCGCAAGTAGGCCAGCACCGACCATCCGGCCGCATCCAACGCCGCACGCACCCGCGGATCAGTCGACGGCAAATCCTCGTCGAGCAGAGCGGCCGGGAACGGCTCCCGCGCGCTCGTGTCCTTCCGGCGCCTCACGCCGCACCCCGATACACACCCCGGATACCCCGCCGCTGCGTACGCGCCGGCTCCTCGTCCTCACCGATCGGCACCCGCAGCGCCACCAGCAGCCGCGCGAGCGTGATCCGCTGCTGCCGCAGCTCCACCAGCGCCGGATGCGCCCGCGTGCCGTCATCCTTCGCCGCAACCATCGGCCCCTCCTCGTCGACGACCGCCTGCAGCCGGTCGCAGAGGTCAGCGGTACGCGCCGCCTGCCGCAGAAGGGCCAACTCCTGCTCGGTGAGGTCGAACTCCTCGACAACCGCCTTCCATAGCCGGCGGCCGGCGGTACCTAGCCCCCTCGGTGCGGCTGGAGCGCTCACAGTTGATCTCCGTTCGTCTCGATGGTTTCAGGTCGTCCGGTCGGAGACGCCTGACGGAACTGAGCTGGGTCAGGTGATCTTGCCGGCCGTGTCCGGTACGCCCCCCTTCCCTCGCCCTGGGTCACCACTGCCGGCTCACTCTCGACCGTGGTTCGGTCTGCTGCTTGCGAGCGCGGATGCGTTGCTGTGCAAGGGCTTGTCCAGCACGACGGTTGCACGCTCGATGGGAGAGGCGACGCTCACCACCGACACCACCGGTGAGGGCTAGGGGTGGGTGGTGGTCGTAGTCGAGCAGCATGTCTCGGTACATCGGTTCACCGCAGAACGGGCAGGGCGAGCCGGGCTTGAGGTTGCGTAGGGCTCGGGCTCGTGCCTGCTGGTGGGGCCAGCCGTACGGGTTGCCCGCACCGGCGGGGCGGGGGCGGGTCACCCTGCCCACCCCCTTTGTGGTGTGCCCCCGGTCATGGCTGCTCGCCCTGGGCGATGGCGCGCATGCCGGCCCGGAGGTCGGTGCCGTGCGCCTGGGCGACGTCGAACGATGGGCTGAGGATGTGCTCGGCGAGGGTGCGTAGAGCGTTGGCGCAGACGTAGCCGAAGGTGTCGGGTCCGACGCGGGTGAGGGTGTCGGTCTGGATGCGGTCGAGGGCGGCCGCGTCGTCGCAGTGGGCGGCGAACGCGAACGCCAGCTTCGTGCCCTCGTCGGTGATCATGGTCATGTTGGTCACGCCGAGCGGCTGCCCGTCGTCGCCAACGATCACGTACGTGTCGTCAGTCATGTGTCGCTCCTGATGTCCTCGGGCAGCACCCACACGGCGCCACCGCCGAAACCCTGCCGGTCGCTGACGATGCCGGCCCGCGAGCGGGCGCGGCGGATCGTGCGCTCGGCGAAGTCGTACTTCCGGGCGGCGGCCACCACGTCCTTAGCGGCGGCCTGCCCGCCGTTGTCGGCGAGGTAGCCGCGTAGCCACTTGACCGCGGCGTCGGTCTCGCCGCGCTCCTCGTCCACCGGGCCGGCGAGGATGTCCCGCACGTTGCGGTCACTCGTGCCGGTCCACGTCAGGTGCCCGGTGCCGGCCGGTCCCTCGTCGGTGTCGACCTGGACGCCGTCGACCCGGTACGTCAGGGCGGGCACGTCGAGCCGACCAAGGTTGCTCTTCTCCACCGACAGGACGCACGAGCCGTCCTCGGCGTCCGGGTCGCGGGCGGCCACCAGGGCGAGCCGGGCGACGGCGGAGAACGCGCGGCTACCGAGGATCAGGTTCACCGGGTCGGTGCCCTGCGCTTTGCCGAGGTGCACAAGGCCGATGACGGCACAGCCGGTGTCCTCGGCCAGCTTGGCGAGAGGTTCGAGGGCGAGCCGGACCTCCCGGTCGCGGTGGTGGTCGAGCCGGCCGTCGATGACGCTGGTGAGCGGATCGAGCACCAGCAGGGCGACGTCATGGCGGGTGATGTACGCCTTGAGCCCCTGCACGTCGAGCGGCAGCGTCAGCCCGGTCACGATGCCGTCCTCGGTGGCCTGCACCCGGCCGATCGCGTTGAGGTCGGCGGCGGCGGCGATCAGCCGGGGCGTCATGGTGAACTCCCACGCGTCCTCGGCGGTGGCGAACAGCACCTTCGAGGGGGTGCCGTGGCGGGAGCCGGGCAGCGTGCCGCGGGTGAGGTGCGCGGCCAGGTTGACCGTGATGAGGCTCTTGCCGATGCCCTCGCGGCCGGCGAGCAGGGTCAGCGACCCGGCGGGTACGCGGTCGGGCCAGAGCCACCGGACGGGGCGGGGCCGGTAGGCGCTGGCGAGGGTGACGAACACTTCCCGTCCGGCCGTTCCGGCCACCGCGGCCTCATTCCGGCCGTTCGTGCCAGGACTCGGAGTGCTGGCAGCAATGGCAGGAACGGGGCCGGAATGGATCGGCGCCGGGGCCGGTGGGCAGTTCCAGCAGGAGCCGTCCGGGTCGAGCCCCACCCCGCACACGGGACAGTCACGGATGTCGGTCACGCGGTGTGCCCCTTCATGGCGAGCAGGATCTCCCGCTCGGACTCCTCGGCGATCCGGGTCAACCGCAGGGCCTCCGGGTCGACGTGCTGCTCGATCGTGGCGTCGAGCCACTGCCGCAAGGTCGGCGGCGGCACCGCCTCGATCTCGACGGACGGACCGCGCCACGGCACCCGCTCGCCGGTCAGCGCGTCCCGGTAGCTGGGCTTCTTCGGCTCCGTACCAGGCAGGCTCAGCCGGGCCACGTCGTCGGCGTCCACGGCCAGGCGGCACCAGGCGATCGAGCGGCCGGAGAACTCGATCAGCTTGGCCTTGAGGTTGGACTCGATCTCGTAGCCGTGCGGGTCGTGGTCGCCGACGTAGTAGACGACCACCGAGCGCGGGTCGCGCCGGTACTGCTCTCCGGCGCCGTAGGCGAACGAGTCGGACGTCTGTCCCTTGATCGGGTAGAGCGGGACGTCCCACTTGGAGGTGACCGGGTAGAGCACGCCGGCGATGGACTCGGACTCACACCAGACCTCCACCGCGACCTTTGACGTGCGCCAGAGGTCGCGCCGATAGGAGGCGGCGGCGGTGTCGAGCAGCTCGTCGATGGAGCCGTAGGTGGTCGGCTTGCGCATCCACCGGTTGGTGTCGACGATCCATGACCACGGGATCCGGCCGGTCCGGCGTAGGTGCAGCACCGCGCGTTGGATCTTCTCGTAGCCGGACTGCGTCTTCTCGACGATCCCCCGGGTCGTGGCCGTGTAGTAGGTGAACCTGATGCCGGTCGGCTGGTTCTCCCGGACGATCTCGTAGACCGCTTCGAAGCGGGCTTCCATCTCGTGCCGGCTCGCCCGACGCCGCTTTATGCGGCCTGCCCCGTAAACCTCGCTCATGCGGCACACACCAGCGGAGCGTCGGCGGCGGCCTCGCGTTCCGGAACGCCGAGGGTCATGCCGCCGGCGGCGTACGGCTCCGCTTCCCGGAGGCGGGAAGCGTCGAGCAGGTCGCCGAGGCGGGCGGCGGCACGTCGGCGGGCGGTTACCGGGTCGCCGCCGCGGCGGTACAGCCAGGCGGGCGGAGTGGTCAGACTCAGCACGTCTGCCGGGGTGATGTCGGCGAGGTCGGTTACGCTGTCGGGGACGTGCTCGCCGGCCGTCTTGGCGCCCGCCCCGGAGTTACCAGCCACGGGGCGGGCGTTCGTCGTCTGCGGCATGATCAGGCAGCCGCCTTGCTGCTGGCCTGGTTATCGAGCCACTTCTCCACGTCCGCCCACCGGTAGCGGCGGTGCCGTCCGACCTTCGAGAACCGCGGCCCGGTTCCCCGGTACGACCACTGATCGAGGGTGGCGACGGGCACGCCGAGGTAGTCGGCGACTTCCGCCGACGTCGCGAGCGGTCTGCTCTGGCTCATTTCTGGTACCTCCACGGACCAAACCTTGGACTTGTTGGGATCATTCACGAAGCGTTGTCAAGAGTCAAGAAGGTCCGTAAAGTGGTCCGTCATGGACCAGTCACCAGTAGTGCTCCGGCCCCACGAGACCCTTGTTGAGCGCGTCAAGCAGCTGCGGAAGGCGCGCGGCTGGTCGGCCCAGAGGCTGGCCGACGAGATGGCGAAGGTGGGCGTGCCGTGGGAGCGGATGATCGTGACCAAGCTGGAGAACGGCCGGCGGGCCGGCGTCTCCGTCGAGGAGATGTTGGCGCTCGCGTACGTGCTCGACGTAGCGCCTGTTCACCTTCTGATCCCGCCCGTCGCGAGCTCGGGTGAGGAACGCTTCTACGCGATGGTGCCCAACGTCGGGATGCCGCTACGAGACGTCCGCGAGTGGGTCCGCGGGAAGGAGCCGGCCGCCGGGCAGGATCCGCGGCCGTACTTCAGCGAGGTACCGCCGGAAGAGCGGGACGGCGCGCAGTGGTCGGCCGCCGACGTCGCGGCGGAGAGCGCCAGGATTCAGTACCACCGGAAGAACGGGGACCGACTGCGGTCGGGCGAGATCGACTCCGACACGTACTGGACAGGCGTCGTCGAGGCGGAGCGCGCGGCGCGGGCGGCCGTGGAGTCCGGTCGTGGCGACGGTTGAGCGGGACCCGTCGCGACGGAAGACACCGTACGTGGTGCGGTGGCGGGACGAGGCCGGCCGGCAACGCAAGCGCGGATTCACGCGGAAGCTCGACGCTGACCGCTACCGCGCCGAGGTCGAGCACAAGCTTCACACCGGGCAGTACGTGGACCCGAAGGCCGGGAAGGTCACGTTCGAGGCGTACGCCGAGCAGTGGCGGGCGATGCAGCCGCACCGGCCCAACACCGCGGCGCGTACCCGCTCGCAGCTCACGCGACACGCCTACCCGGTGCTCGGCTCCCGGCCGCTGGCGCAGATCCGGGCCAGCGAGCTACAGGCCTTCGTGACCGGGTTGAAGCTCTCCCCCAGCTCGGTACGGCCCGTGTGGGCGACCGTGCGGGCGATCCTCTCCGCCGCGGTGCGGGACCGGTTAATCCCGTACGACCCGGCCGACCGGATCAAGCTTCCCGAGCTACCGCGCCAGCAGATCACTCCGCTCTCGGTCGAGCAGGTCGACGCGCTCGCCGCGGCGATGCCGGCCCGGTATCGGGCGCTGGTCGTGGTCGGCGCCGGGGTCGGGCTGCGCCAGGGCGAGGCGTTCGGGTTGCAGGTGGCCGACGTCGACTTTCTGCGCCGCGCGGTCACCGTTGAGCGGCAGGTCCAGCCGGGGACGGGCGGCGTCGTCGAGGAGTGCCCGCTCAAGAACCGGTCGAGCTACCGGGTGGTCCCGGTGGGGCGGGTGGTGGTCGACGCGCTCGCCGGGCACCTGGCGGAGTACAAGGCGACCGGCACTCAGTGGATCTTCCGGGACGGGGACGGCCGGCCGCTGTCCCGTACCCGGTTTAACAAGGAGGTGTGGGCGCCGGCACGGGATGCTGCCCGGCTGCCCGAGGTCACGTTCCACGATCTCCGGCACTTCTACGCGAGCGTCCTGATCGGTGCCGGCCACAACCCGAAGGCGGTAGCGGAACGGTTGGGCCACGCTGACCCGGCGATGACGTTGCGGGTGTACGCGCACCTCTGGCCGGACGACGACGACAAGACCCGGCAGGCGATCGACGACGCTTTCCGCCGTAGCGCATAGCTTCCGGCATTGACTCTGGCATCACTTCCGGTACACTTCCCAGCATGGATAGGGAAGCGTTCAACGAGCTACGCCGCGAGGCGAGCCGCGAGGCAGACGCGCAGAAACGCGAGCTAGCCACAGAGATCATCAACGAGCGCCGGCGAGAGGCGGGTCGGGCGGCCGATGCCGAGAAGGTCCGGGAGAACCGGCTCCGTCGGATGGCCCAGCGGCAAGGGCTCACACTGGTCAAGTCGCGGCGGCGCGACCCGCGGGCGACCGACTACGGGATGTACTGGCTAGCCGACACGCACACCAGCGCCCTGGAGACGCCCGAGCAGGGCATGACGCTCGACGAGATCGAGGCGTACCTCAAGGGCTGATGTGCCCACCAGGTGCCCAAGCTTCGGAGGTTGATCTACGGTGATGCAGGTCAGACCGCGTTCCCCGCCCGCTGCGCCTATTTGGCGTTGAAGTAGCTCGCCTCCGGGTGGTGCACGACGATCGCGTCGGTGGCCTGCTCCGGGACCAGCTGGAACTCCTCCGACAGCTGCACGCCGATCCGCTCCGCCCCCAGCAGCTCCACGATCTTCGCCCGGTCCTCCAGATCAGGGCAGGCCGGGTAGCCGAACGCGTACCGGCAGCCCCGGTAGTCGGTGCGCAGCAGCCCCGCCAGGTCGGCCGGGTCGTCGTCGGCCACCGTACGGCCGCCGGGCAGGGTCAGCTCGGCGCGGACCCGCCGGTGCCAGTACTCGGCGAGCGCCTCGGTGAGCTGCACCGACAGGCCGTGCACTTCGAGATAGTCCCGGTACTCGTTGCGGGCGAACAGCTTCGCGGTGTACTCGCTGATCGGCTGGCCCACGGTGACCAACTGCAACGCCACGACGTCCAGTTCCTCGCCACGGGGGCGGAAGAAGTCGGCCAGGCACAGGCGCCGCTCCTGGCGCTGCCGTGGGAACGAGAACCGCGCCCGCTCGGCGTGCCCGTTCTCGTCGAGCACGACCAGGTCGTTGCCCTCCGAGTACGCCGGGAAGTACCCGTACACGACGGCCGCCTCCAGCACCTGGTCGGCGATCAGCCGGTCCAGCCAGTAGCGCAGCCGCGGCCGGCCCTCCGTCTCCACCAGCTCCTCGTACGTCGGGCCCTTGCCGCCCCGGGCGCCGCGCAGCCCCCACTGCCCGAGGAACGTGGCCCGCTCGTCGAGCAGCGCCGCGTAGTCCGCCAGCGGCACGCCCTTGACCACCCGGGTGCCGAAGAACGGCGGGGCGGGCACGTCCACGTCGGTGGCCACGTCGGAGCGCACCGACGCGTCGTGCAGCTCCGGCAGCGACTCGGTGACGACGGCGCGCTGCCGCTCCCGGCGCGCCCGGCGGGCGGCCAGCGCGGCCTCCCGCTCCGCGTCGACGACCGGCGCCCCACCGCGCTTCGCGGTCATCACCCGGTCCATCAGGGACAGACCTTCGAAGGCGTCGCGCGCGTAGTGCACCTGCCCGGGGAACATCGACCGCAGGTCGTCCTCAACGTACGCCCGGGTCAGCGCCGCGCCGCCGAGCAGGACCGGCCAGCGCTCCGCGACGCCGCGCGAGGCCATCTCGGCCAGGTTCTCCTTCATGATGACCGTGCTCTTCACCAGCAGCCCGGACATGCCGATCGCGTCGGCGCGGTGCTGCTCGGCGGCCTCCAGGATGGCGTTGATCGGCTGCTTGATGCCGATGTTGACCACCTCGTAGCCGTTGTTGGACAGGATGATGTCGACCAGGTTCTTGCCGATGTCGTGCACGTCGCCCTTGACCGTGGCAAGCACGATGCGGCCCTTGCCGCCGTCGTCGGCCTTCTCCATGTGCGGTTCCAGGTACGCCACCGCGGTCTTCATCACCTCGGCGGACTGGAGCACGAACGGCAGCTGCATCTGGCCGGAGCCGAACAGCTCGCCGACCACCTTCATGCCGTCCAGCAGGATGTCGTTGATGATCGCCAGCGGCGGCGTTCCGGCGGCCATCGCCGCGTCCAGGTCGGCCTCCAGGCCGTTGCGCTCGCCGTCGATGATCCGCCGCTTGAGCCGCTCGTTCAGCGGTAGCGCCGCCAGTTCCTCGGCCCGGCTGGCCCGCGCCGAGGCCGCGTCGACGCCCTCGAACACCTCGATGAACCGCTGCACCGGGTCGTAGCCGTCCCGGCGCCGGTCGTAGATCAGGTCGAGCGCGACCTCCCGCTGCTCCTCCGGGATCTTCGCCATCGGCAGGATCTTGCTGGCGTGCACGATCGCCGAGGTCAGCCCGGCCTGCACGCACTCGTGCAGGAACACCGAGTTGAGCACCTGCCGGGCCGCCGGGTTGAGGCCGAACGACACGTTGGAGATGCCCAGGGTGAAGTTGACCCCCGGGTACCGGGCGGCGATCTCACGGATCGCCTCGATCGTCTCGATGCCGTCGCGGCGGGTCTCCTCCTGGCCGGTGGCGATCGGGAAGGTCAGCGCGTCGATGAGGATGTCCGACCGGGACAGCCCCCAGCGGCCGGTCAGGTCGTCGATCAGCCGGCTCGCGACGCGTACCTTCCAGTCCCGGGTGCGGGCCTGGCCCTCCTCGTCGATGAGCAGCGCCACCACCGCGGCGCCGTGCTCCCTGACCACCGGCATCACCCGGGCGTAGCGGGAGTCGGGGCCGTCACCGTCCTCGAAGTTGACCGAGTTGACCACGCACCGGCCGCCCAGCATCTCCAGGCCCGCCTCGATCACCGCCGGCTCGGTCGAGTCCAGCATGATCGGCAGCGTGGAGGCGGTGGCGAACCGCGCGGCCAGCTCGCGCATGTCCCGGGTGCCGTCGCGGCCCACGTAGTCCACGCAGAGGTCCAGCAGGTGCGAGCCGTCGCGGGCCTGGCTGCGGGCGATCTCCACGCAGGCCTGCCAGTCCCCGGCGAGCATCGCCTCACGGAACGCCTTCGAGCCGTTGGCGTTGGTCCGCTCCCCCACCATCAGGACGCTCGCGTCCTGGGCGAACGGCACGTGATGGTAGATCGACGAGACCCCCGGCTCCGGGCGCGGCTCCCGCGCCACCGGTCGCCGGCCGCGCAGCCGCTCCACAAGCATCCGGATGTGCTCCGGGGTGCTGCCGCAGCAGCCGCCGACGAGCGAGACGCCGTAGTCGGTGACGAACTGGTCCAGCGCGTCGGCCATCTCGGCAGGGGTCAGCGGGAAGTACGCCCCCTCGGAGGTCAGCACCGGCAGTCCGGCGTTCGGCATGACCGACAGCGGGATCCGCGAGTGCTGGGCCAGGTAGCGCAGGTGCTCGCCCATCTCGGCCGGGCCGGTCGAGCAGTTCAGCCCGATCAGGTCGACGCCGAGCGGCTCGATCGCGGTCAGCGCGGCGCCGATCTCGCTGCCGAGCAGCATGGTGCCGGTGGTCTCGACGGCCACGTGGCAGATGATCGGCACCCGCCGGCCCAGCTCGGCCATCGCCCGCTTCGACCCGGTAACCGCGGCCTTGACCTGGAGCAGGTCCTGGCAGGTCTCGATGATCAGCGCGTCCGAACCGCCGGCGATCAGGCCGGCGGCGTTCTCCCGGTACGCGTCCCGCAGCGAGGCGTACGAGGCGTGGCCCAGGGTGGGCAGCTTGGTGCCGGGCCCGATCGAGCCGAGGACGAAACGCGGCTGCTCCGGCGTCGCGTACGCGTCGGCGGCCGCACGGGCCAGCCGGGCGCCCGCCTCGGACAGCTCACGGATGCGCCCTTCGATGCCGTACTCGGCGAGGTTGGGCAGGTTCGCGCCGAACGTGTTGGTCTCCACGCAGTCCGCGCCCGCCGCCAGGTAGGCCTCGTGCACCCCGCGGACGACGTCCGGACGGGTCACGTTGAGGATCTCGTTGCAGCCGTCGAGACCGTCGAAGTCGTCGAGGGTCAGGTCGGCCGCCTGGAGCATCGTCCCCATCGCCCCGTCGGCGATGAGGATCCGGTCCGCCAGCGCGTCGAGCACAGAGATCTCCACGGCTTCAGGTTAGTGCGGTCGCTCGCGCCTCGGTCGACACCGGCTGGCGGGTCCCACATTCTGTCACCCGGATCACCCTGTCCGGTTCACGTGGTATGGCCGGCCGGCCCGGGGCGTGACCGGCGCGGCCGGCGGGCCGCGTCCCGCCCCGGCACGTAGGCTGGCAGACGTGAGGGACTACAGCGACACCGCGGTGCACCGCGGGCGGCCGGTCGGGGACCGCCCCGGCGCCGTCCCCGACGAGCGGAGCGAGGTGGCGGCGTGACCGAGTTCGACGGACTGCCGGTGCTGCGGTCCCCCGTGGCGATCGCCGCATTCGAGGGCTGGAACGACGCCGCCGACGCGTCGACCGCCGCCGTCGAGCACCTGGAGCAGGTGTGGCAGGCCCGGCCGATCACGGAGCTGGACCCGGAGGACTTCTACGACTTCCAGGTCAGTCGCCCCACGATCACCATGTCCGACGGGGAGACGCGCAGGGTGGAATGGCCGACCACCCGCTTCATGGTCGCCAGCCCGGCCGGCACCGAGCGGGACGTGGTGCTGATCCGCGGCATCGAGCCGAGCATGCGGTGGCGGACCTTCTGCGAGCAGGTGCTTGAGATCTGCCACAGCCTCGAGGTCGAGCGGGTCGTGCTGCTCGGCGCGCTGCTGGCCGACGTTCCGTACACGCGGCCGCTGCCGATCAGCGGCAGCGCGTCGGACAAGGACGCCGCGCAGCGCTACCAGCTCACTCCCACCCGTTACGACGGCCCCACCGGCATCGTCGGGGTGCTGCACGACGCCTGCACCCGGGCCGAGGTGGACGCGGTGTCGTTCTGGGTGCACGTGCCGCACTACGCCAACAACCCGCCCTGCCCCAAGGCGACCCTGGCCCTGCTGCACCGCGTCGAGGAGGTGCTCGACCTGCCGGTGCCGATGGCCGACCTCGCCGAGGAGGCGGCCGAGTGGGAGCAGCGGGTGCGCAGCGCCGCCGAGCAGGACGCCGAGCTGGGCGAGTACGTCCGGGAGCTCGAGGAGCGGGTCGGCGACGCGGGCATCACCCCGCTGACCGGGGACGAGATCGCCCAGGAGTTCGAGAAGTACCTGCGCCGCCGGGGCGGCTCCGCCGGCCCGACCGCCGGCTCCTGGTGATGTTCGTTCGCTGATCGGGCCCCGGCTTCTTCCGGGGCCCGTTTCGTTTCACGCCGCTGCGCGTGTCACGCGCGGACGGTCACATCCGCTAGGGCATCCTAGGAACCTAGCTGTGATCGAGGAGGCGGGCATGCAGATCAACCCGGGCGCGGCCGAGTTCCCGCACCGGCAGATCGCCGCGCAGCTCAAGGCCCAGGTGCGCCGCGGCGACTGGGGGCCGGGCGAGCGGCTGCCGTCCATCCCGGCCATCGCCGAGATGTTCGGCGTCGCCAAGCAGACCGTGCAGCGCGCCGTCGACCAGCTGCGGGTCGAGGGCATCCTGATCACCAAACCCGGTTCCGGGACGTACGTCCGCGGCACCCGGCGCCGCCTCAACCGCCTCTCCCGGGGGCGGTACGGCGGCTTCCGCGGGTACCACACCGACCTGGCCGCCCGGTACCGGCAACAGCTCGTCTCGGTCGGGCGTGCCCCCGCCCCGCCCGAGGTCGCCGACGCGTTCGGCGTCCCCGACGGCACCGAGCTGCTCTGCCGCCGACACCTGGTGCGCACCGAGGACTCCCCGGTCGAGGTGGGCGCCTCCTGGTTCCTGCCCGCCGACACCGCCGGCACCTCGCTGGAGCGCGCCGAGGCGTTCGGCCGCCCGCTCTACCAGGAGGCCGAGGAGGCCACCGGCCGGCGGTACGTCACCGCGACCGACACGATCAGCGCCCGGCAGCCCAGCCGGGAGGAGGCGGAGATCCTCCAGATCCGCCCCGACACGCCGGTGCTGCACCTGCTGCACGTCGCGTACGACGGGCACCGCAAGCCGATCGAGGTGGCCCAGGCCACCTGGC
This sequence comes from Micromonospora sp. NPDC126480, assembly GCF_040302465.1. Classification (NCBI taxonomy): domain Bacteria; kingdom Bacillati; phylum Actinomycetota; class Actinomycetes; order Micromonosporales; family Micromonosporaceae; genus Micromonospora; species Micromonospora sp. NPDC126480. The sequence goes on along the minus strand of NZ_JBEORU010000020.1, from coordinate 99,876 downwards.
CCGGCCCGATGACCACCCTCACCGAGGAGTACCGGATCCCCGCCCCGGCGCCGGAGCAGGACCCCGACCCGGGGCTGGTCCTCGGCTGAGGGGCTGCCTCCCGTCGCCGATCCGCGCGGGGAGTCCGCCCAAGTGGACGGCGTCCGGGGCATCGCCGGCCCGGTCCCTTCTGCTAGCTTGCCCGGACGAGAAGTCCGTGAACAGTTCATGTTAGGCAGGCGGCGGAATGTACGTGGTCCTCGCGTGGTTCGGTGAGCGGTTGATTTCGCCGGAGGCGCGGCTTGCCGCGCGAGACCGGGTCGAGGCGGCGCTGGCCACCGTCGCGCCGAAGAGCTACGTACGGCACGAGGTCGGCGGCGACGACTGGGGCGTGACCGTGCTGCACGTCGCCGACCAGGCCCCCTACCGCTGGCCCACGGTCGCCACGGACGGTCCGGTCACGGCCGTGTCGCTCGGGATCCCCGTCGGGGTGGACCCGGCCGGTGGTCCCGCCGCGCTGGCCCGCCGGCTGCTCGCCGGCGAGGACATCCAGCGGACCGTGGTTCCCCCGTTCGGCCTCCTCGCGCTCGACGCGGACCGCCGCTTCGCCGTGCAGCAGGACTGGCTCGGCATGTGCCGACTCTTCACCGGCGCGGCCGACGGGCTCACCGTGTTGTCCAGCCGGCCGAGCCTGGTGGCCGCTTTCCTGCACGGCCGGGCCGAGCCCGACCTCGACGGCTGGCGGTCGTACACCGTCTGCAGCCACTTCGGCGCCGAGCTGTCTCCGGTGCACGGCGCGCGGCTGCTGCGGGCCGGGGAGCGGCTGACGGGGCAGCGCCGCGACGGCGGGGGCTGGTCGATCAACGCCGAGGTGCGGTACGGCGTGGACGACGTGGTCATGGCCGGTTTCGACGCCCAGGGACGGACGGCCGAGGCGCTTGATCTGGCGGCCGAGGCGATCACCCACACCACGAGCAGCTTCCACGATCTGTACGACGCCGAGGTCGACCTGGGGCTCTCCGGCGGCAAGGACTCCCGCCTGATCGCGGCGTCACTCGTCGCCGCCGGCCGGCTGCCCCGGTTCTTCACCAACCGCGACATCCAGGCCGAGGCCGACGTCGCCACGGAGCTCCTGCGGCTGCTGCGGGACAAGCGCGGGCTCGCACCGAGTCACGACCTTCGGCTGAAGAGCGTCCCGGCGCAGGTGGTCAAGATCGGCGTCCAGGAACGCGTCCGGCGGATGCAGCACCGCTTCGACTTCCAGTACCCGTCCACGTACCTGCCGCGCCAGGCCGTTGCGGAGTGGCTGCCGGACGCGATCAGCCCGGCGACGTTCAGCGGTGCCGGCGGTGAGCTCGCCGTCGGCTACTGGTATCCCCCGGCCGGCCAGGACCGCACTCCCGAGGAGTCGGCCGCCGCGAACCTGCTCAGCGCGATCCCGGCCCGCGCGTTCGGCGAGGGCGTCCTCGACGCCGAGCGCGCCCGGATCACCGGGATCCTCGATCACGCGAAGGGCATCGGGGTGCACGACCTGCACCTGGCCGACTACCTCTACCTCGTCGAGCGGGTACGCCGCTGGTACAGCTCCGCCTACACGGTCGGCATGGTCACCCCGTTCCTCACCCCCGGTTTCGTCACCGCCACCTTCGCGCTGACTCCGCAGCAGAAGTACGACCGCCTGGTGCACACCGGGTTGATCGAGCGGCTGGTGCCCGAGTGGTCCGGCGTTCCGTTCGCCACCGCCTACTCGCGCGAGTCGACCGCCGCCAAGGTGTGGCAGGGCGACGGCATCGAGGCGATCGCCGAGCTGGTCGACACGGCGCACGGCCCGATCACCCAGCTCATCCGGCGCGACGAGGTGGTGCGGGCGCTGACCAGAGCGGCTCGCGACCAGGCCACCCAGGCCGACGAGCGCACCCTGCAGCACTTCGCCTGCCTGGCGATGGCCTCCCATGAGCTCGAACCGGCCACCGTCCGACCCGCCACGTCGGCCACCTACCGCCGGGTCACCGCACCGCCGAAGGCCCCCACCGTGCGGTCGAAGCTGGTGAGCCGCACGCAGTGGATCAAGAAGAGCCGGCTGGGCCGGCGGCTCTGGAACGTGGCGCGCCGGCAGGTGCGGGCCCGCCGCCCCGGCTGAGCCGGGGCGGCGGCGCCGCGTCGCGGGCCGGGCCAGGGATCAGAGGCGGATGCCGAGAAGCGCGTCGACCGTGTCGGCGAAGAGCTTCGGGGCGGCCGGGTCGTCGGCGACGCCGGCGAGGGCGCGCTCGACCCAGGCGTCGACCACCGCCAGGGCGCCCGGGGAGTCGAGGTCGTCGGCGAGGCGCTCGCGTACCCCCGCCAGCAACGCCTCGCCCGACGGCCCGGCCGGGGCGGCGGCGGCCAGCCGCCAGCGGCCCAGCCGCTCCTGCGCGCCCGTCAACAGGTCGTCGGTCCACGAACGGTCGTCGCGGTAGTGCCCGCTCATCAGGGCCAGCCGGACCGCCATCGGGTCCACCCGGTCGGCCCGCAGCCGGGACACGAAGACCAGGTTCCCCCGGGACTTCGACATCTTCTCGCCGTCCAGGCCGATCATGCCGGCGTGGACGTAGTGGCCGGCGAACGGCGCCTGCCCGGTCAGCCGCTCGGCGTGCGCCGCGGAGCACTCGTGGTGCGGGTAGAGCAGGTCGTTGCCGCCGCCCTGCACGTCGACGCGGTCGCCGAGCAGGTTCAGCGCGATCACCGCACACTCGATGTGCCAGCCGGGACGGCCCGGGCCCAGGTCCCCGCCGGGCCAGGACGGCTCGTCCTCGCGGGCACCCCGCCACAGCAACGGGTCGAGCGGGTCACGCTTGCCGGCGCGGCCCGGGTCACCGCCGCGCTCCGGGAAGATCTCCAGCATCTGCTCCCGGCTGAGGTTCGACTCGTAGCCGAAGCGCGGCGCGGCGGAGATGTCGAAGTAGACGTCGCCCGTGCCGTCGTCCAGCCGGTACGCGGCGCCGTCCTTCAACAGCACGAGGACCTTCTCGGCGATGTCCGGGATCGACTCCACCGCACCGACGTAGTGCGCCGGCGGGATGATCCGCAGCACCTCCATGTCCTCCCGGAACAGGGCGGTCTCCCGCATCGCCAGGACCTTCCAGTCCTCGCCGTCGCGGGCCGCGCGCTCCAGCAGCGGATCGTCGATGTCCGTGACGTTCTGCACGTACGTCACGTCCAGCCCGGCGTCCCGCCACACCCGCTGCAACAGGTCGAACGTGATCATCGTGGCGGCGTGCCCGAGGTGCGTGGCGTCGTACGGCGTGATGCCGCAGACGTACATCGTGCCCCTGCCGGCCGGCGTGCTGGGGGCCCTGCCCTGCCGCGCCGAGTCGAACAACACCAGCGGCCGGCCCCGACCCGGCAGCCGCGGCACCTCATGCCCCGCCCAAGACTCCATGACCGCCAGCCTAACCAGCCGGCGGACGCCTCCGGGCCACGCCACGGGTGATCAACGCGACAACGCTCACATGGGCGGCCAGGGCACCGCCGGCCACTCCTGCGGGGGCAGCGGGAACCGCCCACCGCCGCGCAGCCGCTCGACCCGGGCCGCCAGCTCGCCGATCTCACCGAGCGTCAGGTGGTCGGCCAGCTCCTCGCCGAGGTCGCCGGCGAGCCGCCCGGTGAGCGCGTCGAGCATCTCCACCGCGTCCGGCGGCAGCTCCCGGCCCGCCCAGCCCCACAGGACCGTGCGCAGCTTCTCCTCCACGTGGAAGCTCACGCCGTGGTCCACGCCGTAGATCCGGTCGTCCGGGCCGACCAGCACGTGCCCGCCCTTGCGGTCGGCGTTGTTGATGACCGCGTCGAGCACGGCGAGCCGGGCCAGCCGCGGGTCGTCGGCGTGGGCGAGCGCGTACGGGGTGCCGTCGTCGTCCCGGGCCGCCGCGACCGGAAACCACCGGGGTGGCAGCGCCGAGGCCGGCACGAACCCGATCAGCGGCTCCGACCCGGCCGGCTCGTCGATCCAGAGCTGGCAGGAACCCGGACCGAACGGCCCGTCACGCAGCACCGTCGGCGGCACCAGGTCCCACCCGGTGGCCCGGGACACCAGGTACGCGGCGACCTCCCGCCCGGCGAGCGTGCCGTCCGGGAAGTCCCACAGGGGTCGCTCCCCCCGGACCGGCTTGTAGACACACCGGGCGGTCACCCCGTCCAGGGTCAGCACGCCCCGCAGGGTGGTGTTGGAGGCGTCGACCAGCCGCCCCTCCAGGTCCAGCGTGCCGTCCCGGAGCAGCCGGAGCGCCGCGTCGCCGTCCTGGCGGGGTTGCAGGTCGGACGAGGTCACCGGTGATAGCCGTTGTGGCGCGGGCAGAGGTGACCGGCCGGGTCCAGTGGCTGGCCGCACAGCGGGCACGGCGGACGGCCGGCGTTGACCACCCGCCGGGCCCGCTCGATGAACTCCCGGGTCGCCTCCGGCGTCAGCCGCACCCGGAGCCGGTCCAGGTCGTCGTCCGGCTCCTCGTCGGGCTCCTCGTCGTCCGGCTCGCCCAGCTCGACCTCGGCCTCCGTCTCACCGACGGCGATCGCCTCGATCACGACCGTCTCGGTGTCGACGTCGAAGGCCAGCCCCAGCGTGCCGACCCGGAACTCCTCGTCGACAGGCGTGTCCAGCGGGTCGTTGTCGCCGACGGACACGCTCGGCTCGGGCACCTTCACCCCGAACCGGCGCTGCGCCTCGGCGAGCAGCTCCTCGAGCTTCTCCGCCAGCAGCGAGACCTGGACCTTCTCCAGCGCGACGCTGACCAGCCGGCCGCCGCCGCGCGCCTGGAGGAAGAACGTGCGATCCCCCGGCGGCCCGACGGTCCCGGCGACGAACCGCTCCGGCGGCTCGAACGCGTGCACCTGGTGGGTCATGCCTCGACCCTATCCGGCGTACCCACGCAGCGCGCACCCCACCGACCCGAATCGCCGCTCCCGGCACACCGCACGCACCGGCCGCCGCCGCACCCGCTCGGCGTCACCGGACCGCCGATCCCGCGCCGCCGCCGACCGCCGCGTCCGAGTCGGCCGCGCGGCCGGCCCGCCGGCGCCGCTTCGGCGGCGGCGGGACCAGCGCCGCCAGGTCGCCGCCGGTGTCGTTGAGCCGCATCAGGAACGGCCGCAGCGGCGTGTAACGGATCGCCGTGATCGACGCCGGGTCCGCGACGATGCGCTGAAAGAGATCCAGGTGTACGCCGAGCGCGTCCGCCACGATCGCCTTGATCACGTCGCCGTGGGTGCAGGCCAGCCACACCGCCTCCGGACCGTGCTCGGCGGTCACCCGGGCGTCCCAGGTACGCACCGCGGCGACCGCTCGCGCCGCCATGGCCGCCATCGCCTCCCCGCCCGGGAAGACGGCGGCGCTGGGATGCTGCTGCACGACCGGCCAGAGCGGCTCCTTCGCCAGCTTCTTCAGCGGCTGTCCCTCCCAGCTGCCGTACCCGCACTCGATCAGCCCCTCCTCGACCGCCGCGGCGGCCTCCGGCAGCGCCAGGTCCAGCGTCTGCCGGCAGCGGATCAGCGGACTGGTCACCACCGCCGCCAGGGGAACCGGCTTCAGCCGGTCGCCGACCGCGGCGGCCTGGGCACGGCCGGTCTCGTCCAACTCGACCGGCTGCCGCCCGGCCAGCCCTCCGTCCGCGTTCGCGGTCGTCCGGCCGTGTCGCAGAAGCAGAAGGGTCGCCACGGTGACCAGCGTAGGCGTCGGGTCGGCTCGCGGCCGATCGGCGGCGGACGGCTCGCTGATCAGATGATGCTGTGCCGGTCTCCAACAGCCGAACAGACCGGCCCGGCATCATCTGATCATGGCTTCCCGGCGCCCCGAGGAGCCACTGCCGGCGTTCCTCAGGTGGCGCTGATCGTGCCGGTCATCAGCAGGGCGAGCACAAGCGTGCCGAGGGCCACCCGGTACAGCACGAAGACGTACAGGGTGTGGTGGGCGACGAAGCGCAGCAGCCAGGCGATGGCGGCGTACCCGACCCCGAACGCGATGATCGTGGCCACGATCATCTGGGCGCCGCTCGGAACCGACGTGCCCGGCGCGGCCGGCGCGAAGACGTCACCGATGCTGAAGATGCCGGACATGACCACGGCCGGGATGGCCAGCAGGAACGAGTACCGGGCCGCCGTCTCCCGGGTCAGGTTGAGCAGCAGGCCGGCGGTGAGCGTACCGCCGGACCGGGACACCCCGGGGATCAGCGCCATCGCCTGGGCGAAGCCCATGACGACGCCGTCGCGCATCCGGAAGTTCTCCAGGGTGCGGGTCTGCCGGCCCCAGTACTCGGCGAACGCCAGGACGAACGCGAACACGATCAGGGTGGTGGCGACCAGCCACAGGTTACGGGCGGTCTCCCGGATCTGGTCCTTGAACAGGAACCCGAACACGCCGATCGGGAGCGAGCCGACGATGACGTACCAGCCCATCCGGTAGTCGAGGCTGCCGCGTACCGAGCGGTCCCAGATGCCGACGATCCAGGTACGGGTGATCCGCCAGATGTCCTTGGCGAAGTAGAGCAGCACCGCCGCCTCGGTGCCGAGCTGCGTGACGGCGGTGAAGGACGCCCCGGCGTCGCGTTCGAAGAAGATCGCCGAGGTGATCCGCAGGTGCCCGGAGGAGCTGATCGGCAGGAACTCGGTGAGCCCCTGCACGATGCCCAGGACGATGGCTTCGACCCAGGTCACTCCCCGACTCCCGCAAGGTCGAGCGCCTCGGCGACGGTACGCAGGGTCTGCACGCCGCTGTCCCGGTCGGCGGCGAACAGGGTCACCGACAGGGTGGTGACGCCGGCGGCGGCGTACTCCCGCATCCGCTCGGCGATGCGCTCCTTGGGGCCCAGCAGCGACGTGCGGTCGATGAACTCCATCGGCACGGCCGCGGCGGCGTCGCGCTGCCGCTTGGCGAGGTAGAGGTCCTGCACCTCGCGGGCCGCGTCGCCGTACCCCATGCGAGTGGCGAGCTGGTTGTAGAAGTTCTGCTGCCGGCTGCCCATGCCGCCCACGTAGAGGGCCGCGTACCAGCGGACCAGTTCGGCGCAGGAGGCGATGTCGTCACCGACGACGACCGGCACCGACGGCACCACGTCGAAGCCGGCGAGTTCCTTGCCGGCCCTGGCCCGGCCGGCGCGGACGCTGGCGAGTTGCTCCTCGGCGAACTCGGGGGCGTAGAAGACCGCCAGCCAGCCGTCGGCGATCTCGCCGGCGAGTTCCAGGTTCTTCGGGCCGACGGCGGCGAGGTAGATCGGGATGTGCTCGCGTGGGGGATGGAAGCCGAGGCGCAGCGCCTTGCCCGGCCCGTCGGGCAGCGGCAGCGTGTAGAACTCGCCGTCGTAGCTGACCTCCTTGCGGCCGATCGCCAGCTTCACGATGTCGACGAACTCGCGGGTCCGGGCGAGGGGCTTGCCGAACCGCACGCCGTGCCAGCCCTCGGAGACCTGCGGCCCGGACACGCCGAGGCCGAGCCGGAACCGGCCGCCGGAGAGCGCGTCGATGGTCGCGGCGGTCATCGCGGTCATCGCCGGCGTACGCCCGGGGATCTGCATCACGGCGCTGCCGAGGTCGATCCGTTCGGTCTGGCCAGCCATCCAGGCGAGCATGCTCGGCGAGTCGGAGCCGTAGGCCTCCGCGGCCCACACCACCGAGTAGCCGAGCCGGTCGGCCTCCTGGGCGAGGGCCAGGTGGTCGGCCGGCGTGCTCCACGCCGTCTGGTATCCGAGGCTGAGCCCGAGTCGCACTAGGTCCTCCCCCATTCGCAGCACAGGTCGCATCAGGTTACGCAATGCCGTGGCCGCACCCGATCACCGGCTCACGCAAAACCGGCGGGAGCGCGACGGCGACGACCCGGGCGAGCGGATCGGCGGGCTGGCCGGCAGACTTGGCGGCAGCGAGGATATCGGTGCGGCCCCCGTTGGAAATAAGGTTCAGCCATGCAACAGCGACCGCTCGGCCGAAGCGGGCTGGCGGTTTCGCGGCTCGCGCTCGGCACCATGACCTGGGGCCGGGACACCGACGCCGACGACGCGGCGGCCCAGCTGAAGAGTTACCTGGACGCGGGCGGCAACCTGATCGACACCGCCGACGTCTACGGTGACGGCGACGCCGAGTCGGTCATCGGGTCACTGCTGGGCACGCTCGTCCCGCGCGAGGAGTTGCTGATCGCCACGAAGGCGGGACTGCGCCCGGGCAGCGGCCGGCGCCGCGACGGCTCCCGGGGGCACCTGCTGCGCACGCTGGACGCCTCACTGCGCCGGCTCGGCACCGACCACGTCGACCTGTTCCAGGTGCACGGCTACGACCCGGACACGCCGCTGGAGGAGACCCTGGCGGCGTTGGACCACGCGGTGGCCAGCGGGCGGGTCCGCTACGTCGGGGTGTCGAACTTCTCCGGCTGGCAGACGGCCCGGGCGGCCGCCTGGCAGACGGCCTGGCCGGGCCGGGCTCCGGTGGTGGCCGCCCAGGTGGAGTACTCGCTGCTGGAGCGCGGCATCGAGCGGGAGGTGCTGCCGGCCTGCGAGGCCCTGGGGCTCGGGGTGCTGCCCTGGTCGCCGCTGGGCCGGGGGGTGCTCACCGGCAAGTACCGGCACGGCCGTCCGGCCGACTCCCGGGCGGCCTCGCCGCACTTCGAGCGGTTCGTCGCCACCTACCTGGAGCCGCGCTGCTCGGCCATCGTCGAGGCGGTCGCCACCGCCGCGGGCGGTCTCGGTGTCTCCCCGCTGGAGGTGGCGCTGGCCTGGGTCCGCGACCGGCCGGGCGTCGTCGCGCCGATCCTGGGGGCGCGGACGGTGGGGCAGCTGCTCGGTGCGCTCCAGGTGGAGCGGATGACGCTGCCGGAGGAGATCACCACGGCGCTCGACGACGTCTCCGCCGTCCCGGTCGGCTACCCGGAGCGCGACTTCTGACGTCCCGTCCGACCTGGGCCGGCGCCGCGCGGGCGGCACCGATCCGGCGGTACGCGGGCAGCGGCGCGACTCACCACCGCGGGGGTGGCGCCGGGGCCGCCGGGCTGGGCAGCATAGGGCACATGGACTACGAATACGCGCCGCTGCGGTTGCCACCGAATGTCGACCGGTTGACCGCCGCGGCGCAGCTGGCGATCCAGGCGGAGTTCTCCGGGTGGGAGTTGGCCCGGGTCCGGTTGTTCCGGGACGGGACGCGGCAGGTGATGTTGCGTCGCCGCCGGGTCAACCAGCCCCAGCCCGGCCTGTCGTACTAGGTCCGGCGTCCCCGGGAGCCGACCGGCCTGGCCGGCCCCGGGAAGCCTGCTGCGCACGGGTGCGCGGGTGACGGCCCTAGTGGGCGTGGTCGTGCTCCTCGTCGTCGAGTTCGAGGAACGGGTGCTCGTCGAGGCGGCCGACCAGCCGGTCGTCGGGAGCGGGCTGGAACGGCCCGACCGGGTCGTCGTCGTCGAACGACTCCAGGTCGACCGGGGTGCCGACCTCGCTGACCATCACGACGCCGTCGAGCGGTTCCAGCTCCGGGACGTCCAACGCGGCGAGCGAGCCGTCGCCGCTCTGCAGCAGCTCCAGCACCGCCTCGCCGACCCCCTCGACGGGCGCCGGCTCGTCCTCCGCGGGGGTGCCCTCGCGACGGGCCGCCTCGGCGGCGCGGATGAGCGCCGCGATGCTGGGCACCCGGTAGTCGCGGCGCTGCCGCACCGAGATCACCCGTGGGTGCGGGTCGGTGGCCTCCACCTCGTCGAGCCCACCGAAGCGCCGGTCGGCCTCGTCCGGGTCGATCGCCTGCACGTCCCAGGGGGTGACCTCGCCGAAGGCGTCCATCAGTTGCTCGTCGTAGGCGTACGACGCGTTGTTCAACGCCACGTACGCCTGCCAGACGTCGTCGTCGTCGATGCGGCCCTGCGCGGCGCGTACGGCGGCCAGGTGGTGGCGGGCCGCCTCGATCACGCGTTCGAGGGCGGCGTCCAGCTCACCGTGCTGGTCGGTCATGTGAGGCGTCCCTTCGGTGTTCGGGAGGTGCCGCGCCGGAAATCGGACGCGGCTCAGCAGGTACGGAGGAAACGGTCGAGAACCCGCACGCCGAACTGTAGTCCGTCCACCGGAACCCGCTCGTCGATGCCGTGGAACAGCGCGGAGAAGTTCAGGTCGGCGGGCAGTCGCAGCGGCGCGAAGCCGAAACAGCGGATGCCGAGCTGGGAGAACGCCTTCGCGTCGGTGCCGCCGGAGAGCATGTACGGCACCGGGCGGGCGCCCGGGTCCTCGGCGCGCAGCGCGGCGGACATCGCCTCGACGAGGTCACCGTCGAAGGTGGTCTCGAGGGCCGGCTGGCGCTGCACGTACTCGATGGCGATGTCCGGGCCGACCAGCTCGCGCACCTGCTGCTCCAGCAGCTCCGACTGCCCGGGCAGGCTGCGGCAGTCGATGGTGGCGGTGGCCCGCCCCGGGATCACGTTGTCCTTGTACCCGGCGGCGAGGCGGGTCGGGTTGGCGGTGTTGCGAACGGTCGCGCCGACGATGTTGGCGATCGGGCCGAGCTTCGCGATCGCGGTCTCCGGGTCGTCCGGGTCCAGCCCGATGCCGAGCACGTCCGACACCTGCTCCAGGAACGCCCGCACGGTGTCGGTCATGACGATCGGGAAGCGGTGCCGGCCGACCCGGGCGACCGCCTCGGCGAGGGCGGTGACGGCGTTGTCGTCGTGGATCATCGAGCCGTGCCCGGGGCGCCCCTTGGCGTGCAGGCGCAGCCAGTCGATGCCCTTCTGGGCGGTCTCGATGAGGTAGAGCCGCCGGGTGTCGTCGACGGTGTACGAGAATCCGCCGACCTCGCCGATGGCCTCGGTGCAGCCCTCGAAGAGGTCCGGGTGGCGCGACACGAGGAAGTGCGCGCCGTAGTCGCTGCCGGCCTCCTCGTCGGCGGTGTACGCGAGGACGATGTCCCGGGGCGGTCGGACGCCGGTGCGCTGCCAGTGCCGCACCACGGCGAGCACCATCGCGTCGAAGTCCTTCATGTCGATGGCGCCCCGGCCCCAGAGGTAGCCGTCGCGCAGCTCACCGGAGAAGGGATGCACCGACCACTCGTCGGCGTCGGCGGGCACGACGTCGAGGTGGCCGTGCACGAGCAGGGCGGGCCGGGCGGGGTCGGTGCCGGGGATGCGGGCGACCACGTTGGCCCGGCCGGGGGCCGACTCGCGGATCGCCGACTCGACGCCGACCTCGGCGAGCTTCTCCGCCACGTACTCGGCGGCGCGGCGCTCACCGGCGCTCGTGTCGTTGTCGCCGGTGTTGGTGGTGTCGATGCGCAGCAGGTCCCGGCAGAGGTCGACGACCTCGTCGGTGGGCGCGCGGTGGGCGGAGGCGCTCGTCATTGCCCCTTCATACCAGCCGGGTGATCCGTCGGCTCCCCCCGGCCGGTCGGGGCGCGGTTTCGTCGCGAGCGGGTTCGGGTACCGCCGCTCGCGACACCGCCGGACGCCCGCCCGGGCACCGCCGGCCGTACCGTCAGGAGCGCGCCGTGACCGTTCCCCTGCCCCCGCTGCCGCCCACCGGCGAGGACGAGCACTACCGGCCGGGTGGGCGCAGCATCGCCGACATCGTCGACGCGGAGCACCGCGAGCTGTGCGGGCTGGTCGACCGGTTGACCGGCGCGGACCCGCGGCCGGAGGGCGGCCTGGAGGTGCTCACCGCGGCGCTGTCGCGGCACCTGTCCGCCGAGGAGCAGTACCTGCTGCCGGCGGTGCGGGCCGCCCGTCCGGAGGACGCCGGCCGGGTCGACCGGGCGCTCGACGCGGACCGGGAGCTGCTTGCCGCCCTGACGGAGTTGACCCCTGACCGGCTGCCGGACGTCGCGCAGCGCGTCCGGCGGCACGTGGCGGCGGTCGGCGAGCTGGTACGGGACCTGCGGGAGGTGGCCACCGCCGAGGAGCTGATCCGGCTGGGCAACCGCCTGGAGATCGCCGAGGAGGCGGCGCCGACCCGGCCGCACCCGGGCACCCCGGCCACGCCGCCCTGGAACAAGATCGTCGAACCGGCCGTGGGCGTGGTCGACAAGCTGCGCGACGCGGTGGCCGGCCGGCCGACGCGGCTGTCCGATCTGACCGAACGACCGCCTGCCTGAGTGGTCCTGCACACATCGTCAATCGTTGATCCGTCCGAACCCTTCCCCCGGCCGCCGCCCGGCCCTACCGTCGGTCTATGAACCTGGAGCTCCGCCACCTCCGGGTGGTCTGCGCGATCGCCGAGACGGGCAGCGTGACCAAGGCGGCCTCGACACTGGGCCTGGCCCAGCCGGCGCTGACCGCCCAGCTCCAGCGCATCGAACGCACCCTCGGTGGCCCGCTGTTCGAGCGCGACCGGCGGGGCGCCCGCCCCACCGCGCTGGGCGAGCTGGTGCTCGCCCGGGCCCGCGTGCTGCTGCCCGCGATGAAGGGCCTGCAGGACGAGGCGGCCCGGCTGGCCGGCGCCGGGGACGCCCCGCGCCGCTACCGGTTCGGCGGGGTGAACAGCCCCATCCTCGGCCGGATGGTGCACCGGCTCGCCGCCGAGCAGCCGCACGCGCAGATCACCACGTACGCGTCCTGGTCGGCGGACGAGCTGGCCCAGCTCGTCGCCGGCGGCCGGCTGGACTTCGCGCTCAGCGGCGTCTGCGGTGACGCCAGCCCGTCGGGCGAGTTCGGGCTGTGCTGGCGGGAGGTGTCGATCGACCCGGTGCACGTGCTGCTGCCGGAGGCCCATCCCCTGGCCGACCGGGACGAGGTCCGGCTGGCGGACCTGCGGCACGAGCAGTGGGTGGCGGCGCCGGGCGACGGCTGCTTCGGGGACTGCTTCGCGGCCGCCTGCGCCCGCGCCGGCTTCACCCCGCGCAAGGTGTACGAGGCGGACGTGCGCGGCTGCCTGGACCTGGTGGACGCGGGCGAGGCGATCGCGCTGTGCCAGGCCACCTTCCGTCCGATCGCCGGCCTGGTGACCCGGCGGCTGGCCGGGATACCGCTGCGGTGGCGGCTGATGCTCGGCTGGCACCCCGACGCGCCCGCCGCCCGGGTCGCCGACCGGGTGCTGGAGACCGCGCTGGCCGCGTACGCCGACTCGTTGGCGGCGCACCCGGCGTACCTGGCCTGGCTGTTGCGCAACCCGGGTTTCGGGGCGCGGGGCGGCCCGAGCGCGGCCGGACCGGTCCACGGGGTGCGAACGGCGTGACGCCGGGTATCAGGCGGGCATGACCGATCTGTACCCCGCCGCCGACGACCGCGAGCTCCTGCGGCAGGCCGCCGCCGCGCACACCGCCGCCGTCCGGGACGTGGAGGCGTTCCTGCGGCGCCTGCCGGACGTGCCCGGTCCGGCCGACGTCACCGAGTACGCCAACCTGCTCACCCGGGAGGAGCAGACCCGGGCCGACCGGGAGGCGGCCGTCGACGCGGCCGGCCTGACCATCGCCAGCCTGGAGTCCGACCAGGGCTGAGCACGCCGCGGCGGCGCCCGGGTCGCCGGGCGCCGCCGTGCCGCTGGGTCAGCGCTCCACGAGCACGTCGTGGCCCAGGTCCAGAAGGGCGTGCCGCCACTCGTCGTCGGCGTTTCCGCGTGGTGGTTTCGCGTCGAGGAGGTTCTCGATCTCGCCGATCGTGTCCCGCATCGTCTCGATGTCGTCGCGGGTCAGGTCGACCTTGCGCTTGGTGAGCACGCGCAGGACGTGCCGGCCGGGCTCGGGCAGGCCGAGGTCGGGGTCCGGTCCGAAGGACTCCTCGCCGGAGCCCCGGGTGAGCAGCCACTGCCGCAGCTTCTCGGACGGCACGTTCACCCGCTCGTGGAAGCTGTCCCACAGCTCCTCCACCTCCGGGTCGAGCCGCTGCTCGCGTACCATCAGCCCTCCTCTCGCCGGCGACGGTCGGCCGCCGCCGGGTCCGGCTCGTCGCTCTGCTGGCCCAGGCCTTCCGGCGGCACCTGCACCCGCGCGGGGTTCGCCGTCGGCGGCGCCACGATCGGATCGGTCCGTTCGGCGTTCTCCTGGGTCTCCTCGGGTTCGGTCATCGCGGCCTCCCCGGTCACCGGGGGTGCGTGGTCGCGGCGGCCGAGTAGCCGCGCTCGCCCTCGGTGACGTCGAAGGTGAGCTGCCCATTGCGGGCGTCCACGGTGACCTTCTGGCCGGGCGACACCGCCGACTCGAGCAGCATCCGCGACAGGTGGTTGTCCACCTCCCGCTGGATCACCCGGCGCAGCGGGCGGGCGCCGAACTCCGGCTGGTAGCCGTGCTCGGCGAGCCAGTCGACGCCGGCGGTGGTGAAGTCCACGTCGATGTGCTGGGCGTGCAGCCGCCGGCGGGTCTCCTCGAGCATCAGCCCGGTGATCTGGCGCAGCTGCTCGGCCTCGAGCCGGCGGAAGATGATGACCTCGTCGATGCGGTTGAGGAACTCCGGGCGGAAGTTCTCCTGGAGCCGGCGCATCAGGCGTTCGCGCAGCTCGTCGGACTCCCGCGCGCCGCCCGGCTCGCCGGCGCCGAAGCCCACCGCGCGCTGGGTGCCGGTGATCAGCTCCGAGCCGAGGTTGCTCGTCATGATCAGTACGGTGTTCTTGAAGTTCACCGTGCGGCCCTGGCTGTCGGTGAGCCGGCCGTCGTCGAGCACCTGGAGCAGGATGTTGAACACATCCGGGTGCGCCTTCTCGATCTCGTCGAGCAGCACCACCGCGTACGGGCGCCGCCGGACCGCCTCGGTGAGCTGCCCCGCCTCCTCGTACCCGACGTAGCCGGGCGGGGCGCCGACCAGCCGGCTGACGGTGTGCCGTTCCTGGAACTCGCTCATGTCGACGCGCACCATCCGGTCGGCCTCGCCGAACAGCGCCTCGGCCAGGGCCCGGGCCAGCTCGGTCTTGCCGACGCCGGTGGGGCCCAGGAACAGGAAGCTGCCCATCGGCCGCTGCGGGTCGGCCAGGCCGGTACGGGAGCGGCGCACCGCCTCGGCGACCGCGCTGACCGCGTCGTCCTGCCCGATGACCTTCTCGTGCAGGTGCCCCTCCAGCCGTAGCAGCCGGTCCCGCTCCTCCTCGGTGAGCTGCTGGACGGGGATGCCGGTGGCCCGGGACACCACCTCGGCGATCTCCTGCGGCCCGACCTCCGGCACGTTGCCGGTGGACCCGTCGTCGCCGCTGGCGCGCCGGATCTGCGCCTCCAACTCGGCGATCCGGTCGCGCAGGGTGGACGCCTTCTCGTACTGCTCGTCGGCGACGGCCTGCTCCTTGTCCCGGCGTACCTCGTCGAGCTGCTGCTCCAGCTCGCGCACGTCGGCGGCGGGGGTGCGGGTGCGCAGCCGCACCCGGGCGCCGGCCTGGTCGATGAGGTCGATGGCCTTGTCCGGCAGGTAGCGGTCGGTGATGTACCGGTCGGACAGCTCGGCGGCGGCGACGATGGCCTCGTCGGTGAAGCGGACCTGGTGGTGGGCCTCGTAGCGGTCGCGCAGACCGCGCAGGATGGCCACGGTGTCCTCGACGCCCGGCTCGGGCACGAAGACCGGCTGGAAGCGGCGGGCCAGCGCGGCGTCCTTCTCGATGCTCTTGCGGAACTCGTCCAGGGTGGTCGCGCCGATCACCCGCAGTTCGCCACGGGCCAGCGCCGGCTTGAGCATGTTCGACGCGTCCATGCCGCCCTCGCTGCCGGCGCCGCCCGCGCCGACCAGGGTGTGGATCTCGTCGAGGAAGACGATCAGCTCCTCGCGGTGGGAGCGGATCTCGTCGATGACCTTCTTCAGGCGTTCCTCGAAGTCGCCCCGGTAGCGGGTGCCGGCGACCAGGCCGGCCAGGTCGAGCTGGATCACGCGCTTGCCGAGCAGGGTCTGCGGCACGTCGCCGTCGCAGATCCGTTCCGCGAGGCCCTCCACGATCGCGGTCTTGCCGACGCCGGCCTCGCCGATCAGGACCGGGTTGTTCTTGGTCCGGCGGGACAGGATCTCCACCGCCTGCTCGATCTCGTCGGCCCGGCCGATCACCGGGTCGATCTGGTCGTTGCGGGCCAGGTCCGTCAGGTCCTGCCCGTACTGGTCGAGGGTGGGGGTGCCGCGGTCGGGCTTGGGGCCGGCCATCGGCCCCCGCTCGGCGCTGGCCGCCTGCAGCGACTCCGGTTGGATGCGGCCGGCGGCGAGCATCCGGCCGGCCGGCGACTCCGGGTTCAGCGGCAACGCCATCAGGATGTGCTCGGGGCCGATGTAGTTCGCGCCCATGGCCCGGGAGAGCTGGTGGGCGTCGAGCAGCGCCCGCTTCGCCGCGGGGGTGAGCGAGAGGTTCGGCGGCACCTCGCCGCGCGGGGCGCCGTCGCCGCGCCCGCCAAGCGCGTTGAGCAGGGTGTCCGGGTCGGCGCCGGCCCGCCGGACCAGGTCGCGCAGCGGCTCGCGTTGCAGGGCCGCCCAGAGCAGGTGGTCGGTGTCCAGGTCGTTGCTGTGCTTCTGGGCCGCCCGGCGGGCCGCGTCGGCGAGCATCTCCCGGGCGTCGGCGGTCATCAGCCGGGTGATGTCGACCCGGTGCGCGGGCCGGCGCCCGCCCTCGCCCCGACCGAAGTACCGGGCCAGGAACTCGTCCCAGGGGTCGGAGCCGAAGTCGCCGGGTCCCATCATGTCTGTCCTCCGCTGCTCGGCGCGGCACGGTCGCCAGGGGCTACCCGGCGGTCGCCCGGACAAACGCCGCCGCCGCGCCACGCGCGGGGTCCGCGGGGCGGGGTGCCCCGGGTGGGAGGCTGGCGGCATGGACGCGACACCGCTGCTCATCGTGGACGCCGCCAACGTGGTCGGGTCCCGGCCGGACGGGTGGTGGCGGGACCGGGCCGGCGCGACGGCCCGGCTGCGGGACGCCCTCGCGCCGCTGGCGGATTCCGGGGTTCCGCCGGAGCTGCCGCCGCCCGTGGAGGTGGTGCTTGTGGTCGAGGGGGCCGCCCGTGGCGTGGGTCCGGTGCCGGGGATCCGGGTGGTGGCGGCCGAGCGGTCCGGCGACGACGCGATCGTCGACCTGGTCGCCGGTGCCGGGCACCGCCGCCGGCTGGTCGTCACCGCCGACCGTGAGCTGCGGGAACGCGTGACGCGGCGGGGCGCCGAGGTGTACGGCCCGCGGTGGTTGACCGGCCGGGAGGCCCAGCGCCGGGAGTCCCATTAATCGGACTCCCGGCGCTTCCGGGCGGCAACCGGTCAGTAGGGCAGAATACTGACAGGGCGGATGTTCTCTCCCCGCTGCCGATAGGCTCTAATGGAGACCTCCCCCGCCCCCAGGAGGTTCCGCCGTGGCGAGCGTCGCCGAGCTCAAGGCAGCCATCGATGTCGCGCTCCAACAGATCGGCGACGGCCAGAGCGCCGTGCAGGCGGCCGGTGAGAAACTGGCCGAGGCGCAGCAGATCCTCGCCGGCGCTCTGGAGGGCAGCGGGCACGAGACCGTGGAGGCGGCACAGGCCTCGTTGACGCAGGCCAGCCAGGAGCTGGAGGAGTGCCTCGCCGCGACCCTCCTCGCGGTCGAACAGGCTCAGCTGTACGTCGCGACCCTCTGAGCGCCGTCGTGTCCATCGTCGAGGATCTCGGCGCGCAGGTGCGCGCCGCCGCCGATGACCTGCCGCTGGGCCAGCTCGCCGTGGCGCTGGAGCGCTTCGGGCTGGCCGCCGAGCGGCTGCGCTGGGTGCGCCAGGAGTCCGCCGACCCGATGGGGGTCCCGGAGCTGTCCAGCGCCGTCGAGCACGCCGAAACCGCCGGGTACGCGCTGCGCGTGGCCCAGGAGCAGCTGTCGGCGTACCTGGCCGCGATCGGGCTGGCCGCCGACGGGGCGCCCGCCCCGCGTACCGCTCCGGACCAGCGCCGGCCGGCGCACGACGCGCCCCGCACCGCTCCCGCCGTGAGCGGCGCCCCGGAGCCGCCCGCCGACGCCCCCGCGCCCCGCTGGTGGGCGGTGCGGGTCGCCGAGCTGACCGGCGGTGGGACGACGCCGCCGCGCCCGGACGGGGCGGTCGCCGACTCCGGCGAGCTGCTGCGCCGCGTCGTGCGGGAGGTCCGCTCCGGCGATCGGGACCGACTGCGCGCCGAGCTGGGCCGCGCGCACGCCGACGTCGGGCTGGGGCTGGCGGCGGTGGCGCCGCCCCTGCTGCGCGAGCTGGCCGGCGAGCTGCTCGGGCACCCGCCCCGGGCCGAGGATCTGCCCCGGCTGCGCCGCGACCTGGCCGGCCGCGTCCGCGACCTGCTGCCGGGCCTGCCCGCACCGGTGCTGGAGACGCTGCTGTCCCGGGTCTGCCGGATGCCGCCGCCGCGCCGCGGCGACGCCGAGCAGCCGCACGCCGCCGACCCGGCCGTCACCGCCGGCGTACTGGCCGGCGTCCTGCTCGACCGGCTCGGTCGGGAGCTGCCGACCGCCGACGAGCGGGAGCGCCGGGCCGCCGACGGCCGGGCGGCGCAGGCCGAGGCCGAGGAGCGGCGGCGCGCCGCCGCGGAGCGGAACCGGGCCGCCGACGCCGAGTGGGAGCGCCGTACGGCGGCGGCCCGGCGGGAGGCCGACGCCGCCCGGGCCCGGGTGGCCGCCGCTTCGCGCCACTCGGCCGAGGTACGCCGTGGCGCGCGCCCCGGGGACGATCGCCCCGCCGCCTCGGGCGGCCCGACCGAGGCGCGCCGGGACACCCCCGGAGCCACCGCGGCGGGCAGCCCCGCGTGGCGGACGCCGTACCGGCGGGACGCCGATGGCTGACCGGCGGGCACGCCTCGCGGCCCAGGTCCGGCGGACGCTCGGCGAGGCGCTCGGCGCCACCCGGACCCGGGTCGGCGCGGCCCGCACCGAGCTGGCCGCCGAGCGGGACCGGCTGGACCGGGTCCGGCGGGCCGCCGCGGCGGTACCCGACCGGGTCGGTGCGGAACGGGACCGGCGGCTCGCCGAGATCGACAAGCGGCACGCCGCCCGGATCGCCGAGCTGGCCCAGCGGGCCGCCGACGCGGCACGGCGGGAATCGCCCGGTGCCGCGTCGGCGGGGTGGCCGGGGTGGCGTCCCACGCCCGCCGGCCGGGGGGAGCCGCCGGGCGCGCTGCGCGTCGGGACGCTCGCCGTGCCGGGCGCCGACGCGGTGCCCGCGCTGGTGCCGCTGCTCGACGCCGGGCACGTCGAGCTGGTCGGGGCCGACCGGCCGGCGGGCGAGGCGGTGGTGTCGGCGCTGCTGCTGCGCGCGCTGGGCCGCGCCGACCCGGGCGCGGTCCGGTTGACCGGGTACGACCCGGAGCACCTGGGCGGCGGGCTGGCCGGCTTCGCGCCGCTGGGCACCGCCGGGCTGCTCACGTTCGTCGGCCCGGGCGGGCTGGGCCGGCTGCTCGACGACCTGGTGGAGCAGATCCGCCGGATCAACTCCACGGTCCTCGCCGGCGAGCACGCGTCGCTGCGCGAGCTGGCCGCCGCCACCGGGCGCCGGCCGGAACCGTGGCGGGTGGCGGTGCTGCTCGGCGGCGAGGAGCCGTCCCGGCACGAGCGCGGCCAACTCGACCGGGTCGTGCGGACCGGCGCGGCGTGCGGGGTGCACCTGGTGGTACGCGGCCTGGAGCTGCCGGAGCATCCGACGGTCACCCGCCTCCGCGTCGAGCCGGGCCGCGCCCACCTGGTCGGGGCACCGCCGGTCGACCTGGACCCGCCGCCCCCGGCGGCACTCGTCACCGAGACGTGCCGCGAGCTGGCCGCCCGGGTCAACGCCGGCCCGGCGCCGACACCGTTCAACGACCTGCTGCCACCGCCGGACCGGATGTGGCGGGAGGACTCGTCCACCGGGCTGACCGCGCCGATCGGCGAGGGCCCGCACGGGCGGCCGGTGCTGCTCACGCTCGGCGACTACCCGCCGCACGCCCTGATCGGCGGCCCGTCCGGCACCGGCAAGACCAACCTGATCTTCGCCTGGATCGGCGCGCTCGCCGCCCGCTACTCGCCGGCCGAGCTGGAGTTCTACCTGCTGGACTTCAAGGAGGGCGTGTCGTTCGCGCGGTTCGCGCAGGGCCGCCGCGACCCGAGCTGGCTGCCGCACATGCGGCTGGTCGGGATCAACGTCAACACCGATCGCGAGTTCGGGCTCGCGTTGCTGCGCTTCCTCGCCGAGGAGCTGCGCCGGCGCGCCGACGCGGCGAAGAAGCACGAGGTCACCAAGCTCGCCGAGTTGCGTACGGTCGACCCGACCGGGCACTGGCCGCGGATCGTCGCGGTGGTCGACGAGTTCCAGATGCTGCTCGCCGGCCGGGACGCGGTCGCCCGGGAGGCCGCCGACCTGCTCGAGGACCTGGCCCGGCGGGGCCGCTCACAGGGCATCCATCTGGTGCTCGCCTCCCAGGACGTCCGCGGCATCGAGGCGCTGTGGGGGCGGCCCGCCCTGGTCGCCCAGTTCACCCTGCGGATCGCCCTGCCGAAGGCGCTGCGGATCCTCGCCGAGCGCAACGACGCCGCCCAGTCGCTGCCCCGCCACCACGCCGTCGTCAACGCCGAGTCGGGGCTGACCGAGGGGAACGAGATCGCCCGGATCCCGTCGGCCGGCGACTGGGAGACGTGGAGCGAGCTGCAGCACCGGCTGTGGCGGATGCGCCCGCCGGACGCCGCCCCGGCGCGGCTGTTCGACGGCGACGCGATCCCCCGGCTGGCCGACGCACCGGACTTCCGGGCGCTCGCCGCGCCGGAGACGGGGACGTTGCGGGCGCCGGTGGCGCTGCTCGGCGAGATCATCGACGTGCAGGCCCGCTCGGCGGCGCTGCGGCTGCCCCGGGCGCCCGGGCGCAACCTCGCCGTGCTGGGCACCCGGGTGGACGAGGCGTGCGCCGTGCTCGACGCCGCCGCGCGGTCGCTCGCCCGGCAGCATCGCCCGGGCACCGCCCGGTTCTCCATCGCCTGCCTGGACCCGGACGCCGACCCCGCCGCCCGGGCCCTCTACGAGGATCTCGCCGACGACGCCGCCTGGTACGACGAGGAGAGCGTGACCGAACTGATGGCCGAGACCGCCGCCGGGCTGGGCGCCCCCGGCAGCGGGAGCCCGCACTACCTGCTGCTGTTCGCGGTCGACGCGGCGGCCGGTGCCCTCACCACCCGGGTCGGCGGGCGCACCGGGCTGGAGCAGCTGCGCCGCGTCCTGCACGACGGGCCGGAGCGACGCACGCACGTGCTGGCCTGGTGGCGGGGCGTCGCCCGGATGCGCGCCGACCTGGGCGGGCCGGCGGCGCGCACCGACCAGATCGGCGCCTGGGTGGCACTGGACACGCACGGCGGGGAGCTGGGCTCGTCGCTGTACCCGGGCACCGGCGGGCCGGACTGGTACCCCCGCCCGTGGCGGGGCCTCTTCTTCGACCGGGCGGTGCACCGCACCGGGCAGACGATCATCCCCTACGGACCGGAGCGGTGAACGAACCGGTGACGAGCGAGTCGTACGCGGCGCAGGTGCGACGACTGGCCGACCTGACCGAGCGCGTGTCCGCCCAGCGCGCCGAGGCGCACACCTGGTACGACCAGCAGTGCTCGGCCGCGCGCCGGGCGGTGGCCGACGCCGGGGACCAGGTGCGCCGCGCCGAGCGGGAGCTGGCGGCGGCGCGGGAGCTGCAGGAGCGGGTCGACGCGGAGGTCCGGCTGCTGTGGCAGGAGCTGCGGGGCCGGCTCGGGTCGGCGGGACGGCGGGCGGGCGGGCCGCCCGGCCCGGTCGGGGGTGCCACCGGGGACCCGCTGCCGATGCTGGCGGCGGTGCGGGACCTGCTCGCCCGCACCGGCCAGCCCGGGGAACTGCCGGGTTCGGTGAACCCGCTGCTGGTGCTCTGCGGCGTCGTCGGCGCCGCGGTCGCGTACGCCCTGGGCACCGCGGCCCGGACGGCGGGCGACCGGTACGGCGGGGACCTGGCGGTCGGCATGCCGGTGCTGGCCCTGGTGGTGACCCTGCTCGGGCCCCTGGTCGGCCTGGTGCCCGCGAAGCTCGTGGCCGACCGCCGGCACGCGGTCCTCGGTCCCCGCCCCGCCGCGATCGTCGTGGTGGCCGGCCTGGCCACCACCGTCCTACTGCTTACCGTTCCCCGCTGAGCCGGCGGGCACGAGCACCGCCTCGCGCAGCAGGCGGCGGGCCAGCGTGACCCGGTCGGCGTCGTCGTCCAGGCCGGGCAGGTCACCGACCCGGGTGACCTCACCGGACAGCAGGGCCCGCAGCGCCGGCTCACAGGTGCCGGGGAAGGTGACCGTGCGGTCGAAGATCCGCAGCGCCACCTTCTCCCCCGCCGGGCTGAGCTGCCAGCGCAGGCCGGCACGGGGGCCGACCCGGTCGTCCGGGCCGAGCGCCGCGAGTGCGGCGGCCTGGGCCAGGGGCCGGATCGGGGCGGGTCGGGCGGCGGGCCACGCCCGTCCGCGCAGCCGGGCGGCCACCGCCGCCGGCTCGGCGCGCAGCAGCCAGTC
The DNA here is from genome assembly GCF_040302465.1 of Micromonospora sp. NPDC126480. Classification (NCBI taxonomy): domain Bacteria; kingdom Bacillati; phylum Actinomycetota; class Actinomycetes; order Micromonosporales; family Micromonosporaceae; genus Micromonospora; species Micromonospora sp. NPDC126480. The sequence continues at coordinate 77,569 of NZ_JBEORU010000020.1, read as the reverse complement.
CCGCAGCGCCTCGACCGTCTCGGTCAGCTCCGGCTCGATCGCGTCCGGGTCAACCACGTCGACCCCGAACGGCAGGGTGGCCCGCAGCCGCTGGTCCTCGGCGGCGAGGGCGAGCAGTTCCTCGACCAGCGCGTACCGGGTCAGCGCCCGGACACCCACGGTCAGGTGCAACGAGCTGGACTCCTGCGCCTGAGCGCTGTGCAGCCAGCCGCGCGGCAGGTAGAGCGCGTCGCCGGGGGCGAGCACCACGTCCAGCGCCGGTGCGCCCGCCGCGGTGGCGGACACCTCGTCGGCCCGGCCACCCCACGGCTGCTTCTCCAGCGGGTCGGGCAGCACCGGCGGGTGGATCCGCCAGTGCTTGCGGCCGTCGACCTGCAGGACGAACACGTCGTGGGTGTCGTAGTGGGTGGCGAAGCCCTGACTGCCGGCGGGCGTCAGGTAGGCGTTGACCTGCAGCGGCTGCCCCACCGCCGAGCCGAGGTCGCGGGTGAAGTCGACAAGCGCCGGCCAGGTGCGGTGCAGGCCCTGCAGCACCAGGGTGGCGCCACCGGCGTACAGGTCGAGGACCTTCTCGTCGAGGACCTGGTCGCCGATCTCGGCGCCCGCGCCGCCACCGCCGGTGTACCGCGCCGCGGGCACCAGCGCGCCGTCCTTGGCCACCCGCAGGAACGGGGTACGCAGGCCGCGCCGGCTGAGCAGTTCGTCGGCGTCGGCGGGGCTGAGCAGGTCGGTGAAGCCGTTCGGGTTGGGCAGCTCGTCGGCGCGGGACAGCAGCGGCGTGCGTCCCCAGTGGGCGGCGGCGAACTTCGCCGGCTCGACCGAGACGCAGCGGGCCAGGGCGGCGGTGGACGGAACCGCCGGGCGGCCGTGGCCGCCCGGCGGGTCGATGTGCGTCATGGCGTACTGCTCAGGCGCTGCCGTCGGCGCCGCCGTCGTGCTGGCCGGGCGTCGCGCCGCCGTCGGCCGGGCCCTCGGCGCCCGTGTCGGCACCCTGGTCGGCCCCCCGCTCGACGCCGCGGTCGGCGGCACCGTCGGCGCCACCGTCCTGCTGGCCGGGGGTCGCACCGCCGTCGGCCGGGCCCTCGAGGCCGCCACCGCCGGTGGTCGTCATGTCGTCGTCGTTGAGTGCCATGGGTGCTCCCTCGGATGTGCCGCCCCGCCGTACGCCGGGGTCCGTCGTGCAGCGGGTGGTACCCCACGCCCGATCTTCTCTAACACCACACGGTAGACGTCCGAACTGTCCGACACGGGCGGTTCGTCGGTCAGCCCCGCGTTCGGCGCGCCACCGCTCCCGGTGACAGGATGGGCGGAACGCGACCGACGGAGGTGTTGATGACCGACCCGACCGGCGTGCCGGCGCTGGAGCCGCTCGACGAGCAGTGGGAGCGGGCGCTGGCCATCGTGGCCCACCCCGACGACCTGGAGTTCGGCGCCGCCGCGGCGGTGGCGCGCTGGACCGACCAGGGCAAGCGGATCGTCTACTGCCTGGTCACCAGCGGCGAGGCCGGCATCGACGGGATGCCGCCCGAACGGGCCCGGGTGGTTCGCGAGGAGGAGCAACGGCAGTCCGCCGCCCTGGTCGGCGTGGACACCGTCGAGTTCCTCGGCCGGCCCGACGGCATCCTCGAGTACGGGGTGCCACTGCGCCGGGAGCTGACGAAGGTGATCCGCCGGCACCGCCCGGAGATCGTCCTCACCAACAACTTCCGCGACACCTGGGACGGCGCGTACGCGCTGAACCAGGCCGACCACATCGCCACCGGGCGGGCGGTGCTGGACGCGGTCCGGGACGCCGGGAACCGGTGGGTCTTCCCCGAGCAGCTGACCGACGGGGTGCAGCCGTGGAACGGCGTCCGGCAGGTGTGGGCCGCCGCCTCGCCGCTGGCCGCGCACGGCGTCGACGTCACCGACACCTTCGCGCGGGGCGTCGCGTCGCTCGAGGCCCACGCGGCGTACCTGACCGGGCTCGGCGACGGCAGTTTCGACGCCGAGGAGTTCCTGGAAGGGCTGAGCCGCCCCACCGGCACCCGGCTCGGCGTCCGTTACGGGGCCGCGTTCGAGGTGTTCCGCTTCGACCTCTGGTAGGGGCCGCGATGATCCTGCTCGGGACGTCGGGCTGGCAGTACCGGGACTGGCGGGGCCGCCTCTACCCCGCCGGGCTGCCGCAGCGGCTCTGGCTGGAGCACTACGCCGCGCGCTTCGCCACCGTCGAGGTGAACAACGCCTTCTACCGGCTGCCCGAGCGGGACACCTTCGCCGCCTGGCGGGCACGGACGCCGGACGACTTCTGTGTGGCGGTGAAGATGAGCCGCTACCTGACCCACGTCAAGCGGCTGCGCGACCCCGCCGAGCCGGTCGCCCGGTTCCTCGGCCGGGCCGCCGCGCTCGGCGACCGCCTCGGGCCGGTGCTGCTCCAGCTCCCGCCGACCCTGCCCGCCGACCCGGACGCGCTGGACGCCACGCTGCGGCTGTTCCCCGGGGACGTGCGGGTCGCCGTCGAGCCACGGCACCCGTCCTGGTGGACCGCCGCCACGCGTACGGTGCTGGAACGGCGGCGGGCGGCGCTGGTGTGGGCCGACCGGCTCAGCCGGCCGGTGACCCCGCTGTGGCGCACCACCGACTTCGGTTACCTGCGGCTGCACGAGGGGCGGGCCCGGCCGTGGCCCCGGTACGGGCGCGCTGCCCTCGCGGCGTGGGTGCGCCGGCTGGCCGACGCCTTCGGCGACCGGCAGCCGGCGTACGTCTTCTTCAACAACGACCCCGGCGGAGCGGCCGTGGTCGACGCGGTCACGTTCGCCCGCCTGGCGGCCCGGGCCGGCCACCGGGTGACCCGCGCTCCGACGGCGGCGGAGGCTACCGGCGCCTGAACCCGCGAGGCGGCCCGCCCCACCGGGTGGAGCGAGCCGTCGTCGCGGTGGCGGTCACGGGATCATCCGGGCCATGTCCTTGGGCATGGTGCCCTTGACGTCCTGCCACTCGCCCTGGGTGACGTGCCGGCGCAGGGTGTCCAGCACCACCTGCACGACCCGCTCCGGGCCGCCCTCGACGTCGTACGGGAAGCGCTGCCGCACCTCGAGGAGGAAGTCGTCCCGGTTCAGCTTGACCGGCACGTCCATCGGCTTCCAGCCGTCGAAGTAGATGCCCCGCACCACCACCGGCAACTGCGCGGCGAACTGCACGCTCTCCTGCACCGGCATCCGGTCGCGCAGCAGGTGCAGCACAGTACGCAGCGCGCAGTACGACTGGTTGCGCTGCGCCTTCGGCCAGCCGTAGGCCTGCTCGATGTCCCGCAGCATCTCGTTGGTCTTCTGCATCGAGGACTCGATCGCGGATTGCAGCTGCTCAGCCATCTCTCCACCCCCGTGTGTCGGTATCCCACCGTCGGTCGTCGTCCCGCCGTGGCGGCCCCGCCGGGCCCCGCCACTGCCGCACCGGGCTGGACCGGCCGGACCGCGGCGGACGCCGGGTGTCGCCGGTCGCACCGACGACGTGCAGTACGGCCCCACGTCGCCGGTCCGGTACCACCCGTGTGGTCATGAAGCCACCTCCGTGTCGGATCCGCGGTCGCCCAGGCCGACGACCACGAGGCGTCTCCCATGCTCGCTCCGGGCGGGGTGAGGCGGGCTCACCCGGTAGGGATGAATCAGGCGTCGAGGAGCCGGGCGAGGGTGGCGGCGTTGGTCTGCGCGTAGTCCCGGTAGCAGTTGTTCATCAGCACGTGGGTCTGCCCGGTCTCGCCGGCCAACTCGCGCAGCTTCGGGGCCCAGTCCTTGAGCTCCCGGTCGGAGTAGCGGTAGCCGAACTTCTCGTGGATGTCGGTGCTGGTCCACTTGTCGCTGTGTCCGTGGAAGCGCACCACCGCGAGATCCGCCGTGGCGGCCAGCACCGGGGGCACCGACGAGCGGTGTCCCTGTGGCATGTCCACGCAGACGAACGGGAGCCGGTGCTGGCGCAGGAACGCGAGCGTCTCGTCGGCGTTGGCACCGTCGAACCAGGAGGCGTGCCGGAACTCGAACACCGGCCGCAGCGGCGCGCAGCGCGACGCCACCTCCCGCAGGTACTGCTTGTTGTCCCGCTTGATGGTGAACCACGGCGGGAACTGGAACAGCAGGGCGCCGAGCTTGCCCGCCTCGACCAGCGGGTCCAGCGCGCTGAGAAACCGGGTCCAGACCTCCTCGTACGCCTGCGGGGTGAGGGCGTCCGGGTAGACGTTGCGCTTGTCGGTCTGTGGCCGCAGGTCCTTGTAGAGCGAGCTCACCTTCGTCGGGTGGCCGGTGAGCAGGCTGAACGCCTTGATGTTGAAGGTGAAGCCGGCCGGGGTGCGCTCGGCCCAGAGCCGGGCGGTGCGCTCGGCCGGCGGCGAGTAGTACGTGGCGTCCACCTCGACGAGGGGGAACTGCCGCGCGTAGTACGCCAGGCGTTTCTCCGGCGTGTCCGCGGTCTGCGGGTACCACCCCGAGTCGAGCAGCGTACGGTCGGTCCAGGACGCGGTGCCCACCTTGATGTCACCCATGGGTGGAGTCCACCGCGCTCCGGACCGACCGGCAACCGCTCGTGGTCAGGCCGCCCGGCGTTCCCGGGTCTGCTTGCAGGTCACGCAGGTCGTCGCCGAGGGGAAGATCTCCAGCCGCTCCACCGGGATGGGCGCCGAGCACCCCTCGCAGAACCCGTAGGTGCCCTCGTCCAGCCGGGTCAGCGCGTGCTCGTACTGGGCCCGGCGGTCGAGGATCGTCCGCAGCAGGGACTGCGCGGTGTCCCGCTCCGCGGTCTTGGTGCCGCTGTCGGCCTGGTCGTCGCCGGCGGTGTCCCCCACCTCCACCAGACGCAACACCTGGCTCTGCAGCACGGCCTGCTCGTACTCCGCGGAGAGCTCGTCGTAGCGGGCCTGCAGGGACTGGCGGATCTGGTCGACCTCCGCCTGAGATCGGGCCGTGCCGACCGGGTCGTGGACGAGCATCGCTGCCTGCCTTTCTGAGGGCCTCACGGTCCACCGGGGCCGTGGCCCCGGCGCTTGTCGTCGCTGCGCGGGCGATCACCCGTGCTCTGTGAGCCGGGCGAATACCCCGCCCTCCCGCGGATCAAACCGGCGATTTCCGCCCGCCGTCAGGCGGCCTCGACAAGCGCGGGGTGGCGCGGGTCGTCCGCCCGCACCACCACGTCGGCAAAGGACGCCGGATCGACCTCGGCCGCGTAGCGCGCGAACGCCGGCAGCGTCCAGCGCTCGTCGGCGCCGGTCCGGCGGCGCAGCGCGGCCGGGGTGAGCATCAGGTGGACGGTGAGGTCGAACGGCAGCGCGCCGCCGAGCAGCAGCGCCCCGCTGACCAGCAGCACCCCGCGGTCCGGCAGCCGCACGTACGCGGCGCGGCTGGCCCGGTCGGCGGCGGCGTCCCAGAGCGACGGGAGGATCTGCCCCGTGCCGCCCGGCCCGGCGGGGTCGAGCACCTCCCGGCGCAGTCCGGCCTCGTCCACCCAGCCCTCGTAGTAGGCGTCCGGGTTGGTGCGGCCGTGTTCGAGCCGGACCGAGGCCGGGCGGAGGAAGTCCGCCGCGCGGACGTGCAGCGCCGGTCGCCCCCGGGCACGCAGGGGATCGACCAGCGCGCCGGCCAGGGCGTCGGGGCCGGCTGCGGGTGGGCCGTCCACGGCCACCCGCAGCCGGTTCCCGGCCGCCGTGCCGGCGAGCCGGTCGGCCAGCTCGGCGACGAGCAGTTCGGGCGAGATCGGACGGACGCGCACGCCGACCATGGTGCCCGGTCCGGCCGGGCGGCCGCCGGCTGACCCGCGCGGCCGGTCAGCCGCTGCGGTCGATGGTGACCCGGGCGTCGTCGGCCAGCCGGTAGCCGACCCCGTAGACGGTGGTGACCAGTGGGACGTCCACACCGACCTTGCCGCGCAGCCGGCGGACGTGCACGTCCACCGTGCGCACGCCGGCGTGCTCGTAGCCCCACACCGCGTTGAGCAGTTGCAGCCGCGTGAAGACCCGCCGGGGGTGGGCCACCAGGTGCAGCAGGAGGTCGAACTCCAGGCGGGTCAGCGGCAGCGGCTCGCCGTCGCGCAGCACGGACCGGGAGGAGGCGAGGATGTGCAGGGTGGGGAGGGTCGGGGCGATCGGCCGGGCCGGCGCACGGCCGGCCGGGACCGGCTCCGCGCGCCGCTCCACCGCGCCGTTGCCGCTTGTGGTGATGGTGCCCTCACCGCGCTCCAGCAGCTCGCGGGCGGCCTCCAGCAGGCGGCGCGCCGGCGGCGTGAGCGCCTCCTCGTTGGCAAGCGGAATCGAGAGGGTCACCGTCAACACGGTAGCGGCGGTGTTCGCGGGACGGCGCTGGCCGCCCGGGGGTCGACCGGGAACAGCGGGCTGGGACGTATGCCATCCGGCGCGCGACGAAGCGGGGCTGACCGACATGGTCCTCCTTGGCTGGTCCGGGTATCTCCCCACGGCCCGGGACGCCGCTTCATCGATGCTTCCCGGCGCCCGTGCGAGGGTCAAGGGGCGACTGCGTTGCATGAATGTGACAATTGACGAACACATCGGAGCCAAATGCTCGCTCTGCGTACGAGGCCTGATGATTACAGCAGAGCCGCCGAGATGACCCGATACGGGGGGTGCCCGCCCGGTTCACATTCGCCCGGGTCGCGTACGGAGCGTGGTTGACGAGCGTGATTCACGTGGAGGTCAGGCGGCTGGATACGCTCCCATGTGGACACTGAACGTATCGGGCGCGTGACAACGACAACCCCCGCGACGCGCCGCTTCACGCCCGCCGCGATCGGGAAGGTTTCCGTACAAAACATCTGCCGCAAGGGTCGCCCGGCCGCCCGTCGTCCGATCGGGGCGGGCGATGCCGGGCGGTCGGCCGGCACGAGCCGGCTGCGCCCGGTATACAGGGTCGGTGGAGGATCCGCTGCCCGAGCAGATGCGCGCCGCCGCCACGGGGCTGCTCGCCGCGCTCGACGAGCCCGGCCATGCCCGGGCGGCGCACCGGTTCGACGACCTCGAGGCGCGGCACTGGCTCGAGTACCGTCCGCGGCCCCGACCCGGCGTCTGTCTCGCCGACCTGGACCGCGCGGCCCGCAAGGCCGCGCACCGGCTCCTGGCGAGCGCGCTGAGCCCGCCGGCGTACGCGCAGGCGATGGCGATCATCGCGCTCGAGGAGGTGCTCGACCGGGCCGAGGGATGGCGCCGGGGCCGGCACAGCGCGGACTACTGGGTGGCGGTGTTCGGCGACCCGGCCCGCGACGACGCGTGGGCGTGGCGGGTCGAGGGGCACCACCTGTCGGTGAGCATGACGGTGGTCGCCGACCAGGTCTCCCCCGCTCCGGTCTTCTTCGGCGCGAACCCCGCCGCCGTCCGGTGGGCCGGCCACCCGGTCTCCCGTCCGCTCGGGCCCGAGGAGGACCTCGGCCGGGCCCTGCTCGATGCGATCGGCCCCGCCGGCCGGGCGGCGGCGATCGTGGCCGACGAGGCGCCCGCCGACATCGTCAGCGCGACCCGACCCCGCGTCGACGCGCCGGTGGAACCGCTCGGCGTGCCGGCCGACCGGCTCGGACCCACCGGCCGGTCCCTGCTGGACCAGCTGGTCGCCCTCTACCTGGACCGGCTCCCACCGGAGCTGGCGATCCGGGAGGCCCGCCGGCTCGCCGGGTCGCCGCTGCACTTCGCGTGGGCCGGTCCGACCCGCCCGGGGCAGCGCCACTACTACCGGGTGCAGGGCGACGACCTGCTGATCGAGTACGACAACACCACCGACGACGCCAACCACGCGCACACGGTGCTCCGCCGGCCAGCCAGCGACTTCGGCGCGGACGTCCTGGCGGCCCACCACCGGGACGCCCACTGAGGGGGCTCACGCCGGCTTCGTCGCCTCGATGAGGAAGCGGCGGGCGTGGGCGACGAACGGGCCCTCGGCCTCGATCCGCCGGTGCAGTCGCGCCAGCGCGGGCCGGTGCCCGTCGACGGTGAAGCCCGGCACGGTCCAGACCACCTTGCGCAGGAACCAGACCACCGCGCCGATGTCGTGGAAGACGGTCCGCAGGGTCGCCTTTCGCAGCTGCACGACCCGCAGGCCGGCGGCCGTGGCCCCGGCCACCGCCTGCCCAGGGTGGCGCGTGGCCGGCGGCGGCAGCGGGCCGAGGATCGCCTCGCTCAGCTCGCGTACGGTGCCGGGGCCGATCTGCTGGGACAGGAACGTCCCGCCCGGGCGCAGCACCCGGGCGGTCTCCGCCCAGTCGGTCCGGACCGGATGCCGGCTGACCACCAGGTCGAACGCGGCGTCGCGGAACGGCAGGCCGGCGTCCGGCGTCACCGCCACCACCGTGGCGCCGACCCGGCGCAGATTGCGGGCGGCGACCGGCACGTTCGGCGGCCAGCCCTCGGTGGCGACGAGCAGACGGGGGCCGGTGGGCACCTCGGCGAGGACCTCGCCCCCGCCGGTGTCGACGTCCAGCGCCGCCGCGACGCGCGCCATCCGGTCCGCGACGAGGCGGGCGTAGCCCCAGGGTGGGCGCTCCTCGGTGGCCCGGCCGCTGAGCCAGTCGAAACCCCAGCCGTCCACCGGCGCCGCCGCGCCCTCCGCGATCAGCTCGTCGAATCGCCGGTCCGTCCCCACGTGGTCAGGGTGTCCGACGGCCCCGGCGTGGAGCAACGGAGTTCCGTGGCCCGGACCCGTCACGGGCGCGGGCGGGCGATCTCCACCGTGGAGCCGGCCACGCCGCCGAGGGCGTCGAGACTCGTGGGCTCGGCGCGGGCCGCGGGGTCGAACTGACGCATCAGCCGGGCGCCCAGGGCCACGCCGTACCCACCGACGCCGAGCGCCACCACTTCGATCAGGAGCAGCACCACCGTGGCGCCCTGCTGCGGCGCGTCGGCGCGGATCAGGCAGCCGACCAGGAACAGACCGGCCATCCCCGCGTTGACGAGGTTGAACGTGACCGCCGTCTGACGTGTCCCGCCCGCCGGTACGTCCCAGAGGTCGACCATTCCGGCGACGGCGGCGAGCGCGGCGGCGACAAGCGCCGCCACGGCGGTCCAGTACCCCACCTCCCCGAGGAACGCGGGCCCTCCAACCACGTCGGTCAGGTCGAACACCGTCGCGCTCACGAAGAGCCCGAACGGGAACGTCACAAGCATCGGTTGGATGGGATGCCCCTGCACCCGCAGCCGGCTCTGCATCGCTTCTCCCCCAGGTCGCGTCCGGTCACCAGTCCTGGGTGCTACCCGGGTGCATCCGGGGCGAAACGGCGCAGGTCAGCTGTCGCGGGGTCGGGCCACCGTGCTGACCAGCCGCTCGGCCACCTCACGCAGCGGGATGGCGAGCGAGGTCGCGGCGCTGCGCAGCACCTCCAGCGCCTCCTCGGGGCGGCAGCCGCGCTGGGTCATGATGACGCCCACCGCCTGCCCGACGACGCCGTCGAGCAGCGCCGCGTCGACCTGGCCGGCCTCCGCGGCCGACCGGGCCCGGTCCCGTACGGCGGCGAGCAGCAGCCCGGCGTGCTCGGCGACCAGCATCGCGGTGAGCTGGTGCCCGGGGGTGAGGACGTCACCGGCGCCGGCGTAGAGGTTGAGCGCCCCGATCACCTGCTCGTCGATGTCGACCGGCGCGGAGATCACGCCACGGACGCCGAGTTCGCGGGCCCGCGGCGTCCACTCCGGCCAGCGCGCCTCGCGGTCCAGCTGCTCGGCGACCACCATCTCCCGCCGCCGGATCGCCTCCATGGCCGGCGAGTCCGGGCCGTGCCGCAGGTCGTCGAGGCCGGCGAACCGGTCGTCGGAGGCCGCCACGCCGGCCGGCTCCCCCGCCCGCAGCGAGGTGAACCCGCACCAGCGCACGCCGGCCACCGCGTCGCGGGCGATCCGGACGAGCGCGGCCAGCGCCTCGTCGAAGTCCGTCACGCCGATCAGCCCGGCGGTCAGCTCCCGCAGCAACGCGGCGGTCTCCAGGACGCCAAGCGTCTCCGCGACCGGCTCCCGCATCTCCAGGTTCACCGGTGTTCCGCCTTCACCGTGCGCCCCACCGGGCCCGTCCCCTGTTCCATGTTCCTGATCTCTCCCGACTCTCCGGACCCGGGCTACTACCCCGTGAAGAGGGGTCGAAACGGCACAAAAAGGGGCCCCTTCCGGTGCCGAAGGCTACCGGAAGGGGCGCACGGCGGTGTCAGCGGGAGCCGGAGCTGAGCCGGCGGCCCACCGAGGCGATGAGCCGGTCGAGCTCCGACCCGAACGGGTTGTCGTGGACCAGGTACGTCCAGGTGGCGCTCGGCCGGATCAGCTTGGCCTCGTCCGGCTCCCAGGTCTCGTCGAACTCGGTCTCGGTGAAGGTCTCGATGGTGCGCCGCTCGATCTCCGGCACCAGGTCGTTGAACGCGGGCACCGCGGCCCGGTGGAACTCGTCGAGCGGGTCCAGCCGGCCCAGCGCCCGCAGGTGCACGCCCTCGCGCACCTCGGACAGCTCGGCGAGGTGCTCGGCCCACAGCCGGTCGAGGTGGAACAGCGCGATCGACCGGGCGACCCGGGCCAGCAGGTCCTCGTCCATCTCGCCCGCCTTGTCGGGCACCTTGTCCAGCAGCATCAGGGCGGCCACGTCGCTGGTCAGCAGCCGCTCCCGGCGCTCCGCGAGCGCCTTGCGCTGCTGCTCGATCACCACGCTGTAGCGCCAGGTGTTGCGGTGGATCTCGTGATTGACGCCCTCGGCGACCCGCTGGGCGTGCTCCACGGCGTAGTCCACCTGCGGGTCGGTGACGAGGCCGTCGGCGTTCATCCGGGGCGACGCCGGCACGGTGTCCCCGGCGTGCCGGACGACCAGGTCGTCCTCCAGGCTGACGAAGAAGACCGAGCCACCCGGGTCGCCCTGCCGGCCGGCCCGCCCGCGCAGCTGGTCGTCGACGCGGCGACTGTCGTGCCGGCCGCTGCCGATCAGGTACAGGCCGCCCAGCTCGGCCACCCGGTCACGGTCGGCCTGGTCGCTGCCGCCGAGGCGGATGTCGACACCCCGGCCGGCCATCTGGGTGGAGACGGTCACCGCGCCGTACGCGCCGGCCTCGGCGATGATCGCCGCCTCCTCGTCGTCGTTCTTCGCGTTGAGCACGACGCTCGGCACCCCGGCGGCGTTGAGCGCCGCGGCCAGCCCCTCGGACTCCTTGACGTCCAGGGTGCCGACCAGCACCGGCCGGCCGCGCTCGTGGTTGCGCTTGATCTCGTCGACAAGCGCCTCCTCCTTCTCCGCCCGGGTGGCGTAGATGCGGTCCGGCTCGTCCTCGCGGATGCACGGCGTGTTCGGCGGGATCACCGCCACCTCGAGACCGAAGAACTCGCGCAGCTGGTCGCCGACCAGCACCGCGGTGGCCGTCATGCCGCAGACGGTCGGGTAGAGACCGATGTACGCCTGGACGGCGATCGTGCCGAGCACCTCGCCCTCGGCGGTCGCGTCCAGGCCCTCCTTGGCCTCGACCGCCGCTTGGAGGCCGTCCGGCCAGCGGCGGCGCTGCGCCACCCGGCCGCGCATCTCGTCGATCAGCTCGACCGTGCCGTCCCGGACGATGTAGTCCACGTCGCGGTGCAGCAGGGCGTGCGCGTGCAGCGCCACGTTCACCGCGGAGAGCTGGGCGACGTTCTCCTCGTCGTACAGGTCGATGCCGAGCTTGGCCTCGACGGCGGCGAGGCCGGCGGCGGTGAACGCGACGCTGCGGCCGTCCTCGGCGACCGTGTAGTGCTTGCCCTTGCGCAGGCCGCGGACCAGCGCGGCGGCGGTGTGCACCGGGTCCTGCTCGCCGGGGACCGCGCCGGCCAGGACCATCGGCACCCGGGCCTCGTCGATGAGGATCGAGTCGGCCTCGTCGACGATCGCGGTGCGCAGCGCCGGCTGCACCCGGTCGGCGACGTCGGTGACGAGCTGGTCGCGCAGGTAGTCGAAGCCGGCCTCGCTGACCGACACGTAGGTGACGTCACAGGCGTACGCGTCGCGCCGCTCCTGCGGGGTGGACGCCTCGTTGACCCAGCCCACGGACAGGCCGAGCAGCTTGTAGACGGGCTCCATCCACCGGGCGTCCCGGCGGGCCAGGTAGTCGTTGACGGTGAGCACGTGCACCGGACCGTTACCGACCCGGACGTGCCCGTACGCGGCGATCGTCGCGGTCAGGGTCTTGCCCTCGCCGGTGGCCATCTCGGCGACCTTGCCGGACAGCAGGGCCATCGCGCCGAGCAGCTGCACGTCGTACGGCCGCTGGTCGAGGCCACGGCGGGCGGCCTCGCGCCCGATCGCGCAGATCTCCTCGTAGCCCTCGGCCCGGCCGGCGGCCTCGGTCAGCTCGGCGTCGTCGAGCGCCCGCAGCTCCTCCTCGCGCGCCTCGACGGCGGGCAGCAGCTTCTCCAACGGCGCGAGGTCCACCGTCGTGCCCGGGCGCTGAAGAAACCGCCGGAACCTGGTCTTCAACCGTTGCGACACACCCATGAGCCGCAACGGTACGCGACCGGACCGATCTTGAACGTCCCACCCGCCCGCGCGCGCCACCTCCCGGCGGGCCGCCGCGGACGGGTCAGCAGGTCAGGACGACCTGGAGTTCCTGGCGGCGGCGGGTGGCCAGGTCGGTCAGCAGGTCCGGGGCGTCGTCCAGCGGGACCAGTGCGGTGATCAGGTGCTTGCGGATCAGCTCGCCGTACGCGTGGAGCAGGTCGATCGTCTCGGCGCTCAGCCGCTCCCGGTCCCAGGTCGGGGCGAGCCCGCGGGGCACCCGGCCGATCTGCGCGCAGCGCACCGACAGCCCGTTGTGGTGGAACTCCTCGCCGAACCGGACGGCGTCCGCGCCGGCCTGGTAAAAGGCGAGGTCGATCACCGTGCCCTGGGGCCGCAGCAGGCGCAGCGCCAGGTGCATCGCCCAGGCCTGCCCCCGGCACTGGAACACCACGTCGGCGCCCCGGTCCCCCGGCGCGTGCGCCCACCGGGTCTTGAGCACCACCGCCGGGTCGTCAGCCTCCGGGTCGAGGGTCTGCAGGCCCAGCGCCTCGGCGACCGCCCGGCGCTGCGGCGTGGGGTCGAGCACCACCACCGACGCGGCGCCGTGCCGCTGGGCGAACAGCGCCGTCAGCAGCGCCACCACACCGCTGCCGACGACCGCCACCCGGCGGCCGCGCACCCCGTCACCGAGCGACCGGACGTCCGCGCCGTACAGGTCCGCGGCGGCGTGCAGGACGCCGTTGGCGCAGATCGGGCCCATGTGCGCCGCGTACACGCCGAGCACCGGGTCCAGGTCGTCGGGCAGCGGCACGAACCGCTCCGTCAGCGGGTCGGCGAGGTAGCCGGTGCGGTGGCCGTACGTCATGGCGCCGACCGTGCCCACGGCGACGGCCGGGGTGGCGCTCTCCACCACCCGGCCGACCTGCATGTAGCCGAGCCGGGTGACCGGGTACGGGGTGCTCGCCGCCCCCGGCTGGAACAGGCCGAGATCCGCGTTCCAGGCGACGTTGAGGTACGGGTTGGTGCCCTTGACGAAGCTCAGTTCGGTGCCGGCCGAGACGCCGCTGTAGAGCGTCTCGACCCGGAACGTGCCCTCGGTCAGCGGTGCGGCGTCCTGCTCGATCAGCTCCACCCGGCCGGGCCCGGTGACCGCCACGATCCGGTCACGCATCGACGGTCACCCCCACGGTCGACGGGGCGCCGCGGTCGGCCGGGCGCACGCTCCGGCCGGTGCGGGCGGAGTCGGCGAGCGCGAGGGCCAGCCGGTGGGTGCCGAGTGCCTCGGCGTACGGGACCCGCACGTCGTCGCCGATCCCGCGGACCGCGTCGACGAACGCCCGGTCCACCGCGACCCGGGCGGCGTCCGGGTCGGCCGGGTAGGACCGCTCGCCGTCCGCGTCGCAGACCGTCATCCCCTCCTCGGTCAACGACAGCGCCATCCCGTCGGCCAGGATCTCCAGCCCGGCCCGGTGCTTCCAGCCGAGGACGCAGGCGGCGCTGAGCGTCCCGACGGCACCGCCGGCGAACCGCAGCGCCGCGGTGGTCACCGAGTCGATGTCGGCGCCGTCGACCGGCGGTGGGCTCCCGTCGCCGTACGCGGTCACCTCGGTGGCCTCGCCGACCAGGACGCGGATCAGGTCCAGCACGTGGGCGGCCTGCTCGACGACCGGCCCGCCGGAGCGGTCCCGCCGCGACCACCACGCCACCGGCGGCACCTTGTCCAGCCAGCTTCCGGCGACCATCCGCACCGGGCGGCCGTCGAGCAGGTCGCGGGCCTGCTCGACGATCGGCAGGTACCGCCAGTGGTGTCCGACGGCGGTCAGCAGCCCCCGCTCGGCGACGAGCGCGGCGATCCGTTCCGCCGTGGCGAGGTCCACCGCCACCGGCTTCTCCACGAACAGCGGCAGCCCCGCCGCGACCACCGCCTCCTCGGCGGGTCCGTGGGCGAACGGCGGGACGCACACGTACACCGCGTCCGGTCCCGCCGCCAGCACCTCCTCGACCCCCGGACAGGCCACCGTCCGGTACGTGTCGGCCAGCGCCCGCGCCGCCTCCGGCACCACGTCGGTCACCCCGACAAGTTCGACGTCGTCGAAGCCGCTCAGCACCCGGGCGTGGCGCTGCGCCACCCCGCCGGCTCCGATCAGCCCCACCCGGCACCTGCGCATCCCGACCGCCTTCCCGCAGTGCTTTCGCCTCCGGCGTGAGCACTCCCCCCGGGTGGGCGCAATCAAACGTTCACCGGCGGGGAACGCCCCGGTGTCACCTTCGTGATCAAAGTGTCAGGGATGATCCGGTTAGCGCGAGCTGGGTAGTGGGAAAACCGGGTCTGGGTTTTTCCGCCACGATCAGGGGGTGCCTGTGCGGAATACGGAATCGACGGTCTCGCCGGTGGTGGAGGCGTGGGCCACCTACCGGACGACGTCGGCGGCCGACTGGCCGGTACGGCGCCTGCTGCGCGCCAAGGGGGGAAGCCGGGTCAGCGTCGTGCTGCCCGCCCACAACGAGGAGGCCACCGTCGGCGCGATCGTGTCGACGATCCGCGAGCACCTCATGGACCGGGTACCGCTGGTGGACGAGCTGATCGTGGTGGACTCCCGGTCCACCGACCGGACCGCCCAGGTCGCCCGCGCGGCCGGCGCCGAGGTCGTCAGCCAGGACGTCATGACCCGCGGCCTGCCGCAACTGACCGGCAAGGGCGACGCGCTCTGGGCCGGACTGGCCGCGGCCGACGGGGACGTGGTCGCGTTCGTCGACGCCGACCTGCGGGAGTTCCGCCCGCACTTCGTGACCGGGCTGATCGGCCCGCTGCTCACCGACCCGTCGGTCGACTTCGTCAAGGGCTTCTACCACCGCCCGCTGGTCGGCGCGACAAGCGTCGAGGCGGACGGGGGCGGCCGGGTGACCGAGCTGATGGCCCGCCCGCTGCTGAACCTGTTCTGGCCGGAGCTGGCCGGCTTCGTCCAGCCCCTGGCCGGCGAGTACGCGGGCCGCCGCGAGGTGCTGGAGCAGGTGCCCTTCGTCTCCGGCTACGGGGTCGAGACCGCCCTGCTCATCGACCTGCTCGACCTGGTCGGCCTGGACGCGCTGGCCCAGGTGGACCTCGGCGAGCGCAAGCACCGGCACCAGGACACCGCGGCGCTGGGCCGGATGTCGGCGCAGATCATGCTCACCGCGTGGTCCCGCCTGCAGCGCCGCGGCTGGGCGGCCCCGGGTGAGTTCCCCGTCCCCCTGCTCACCCAGTTCCGCCGCGGCGGCTCGGACACGCTGCCCAACCTGGAACGCGAGATCGTCGTCACCGACATCGCCATCCAGGAGCGTCCGCCCCTGGCCGAGCTGCGGCACCGGGTGCCCCGCCGCCGGGTGGCCGCGGCGTGAGCGGCGGAAGGGGCGGCGCGCGATGAGCCTCACCGTCCTGATGAACGCCGGGCCGTGGCTGTCGGTGCCGCCGCCCGGTTACGGCGGCATCGAGAACGTGATCGCGACCCTGGTGCCGGAGCTGCGCCGGCTCGGCGTGAAGGTGATCCTCGCCTCGGTCGACAGCAGCACGCTCCCGGTCGACGAGAAGATCTCGGTCTTCCCGGACGGGCAGTTCGCCGCATTGCAACGGCCGTACAACCAGGTCTGCGGGATCTCCCAGGCGCACCTCAACGGGGTGGTGCGGCAGCTGCACTCCCGGGACGACATCGACCTGGTGCACGACCACGTGGAGGCGGTCGGGCTGGCCACCCTCACCGCGATGGGCCCGGACGCGCCGCCGGTGCTGCACACCCTGCACTGGGACCTCGCCAAGCACCCGGAGCTGTACGGCAACCTCGACGGCGGCCACCGGGTCCGGGTCAACGGCGTCTCCGCCTCGCAGCTGGCCCGCGCGCCCGGGGCGCTGCGGGCGCACTCCGTCGGGCACGTGCACCTGTCCACCCCGCTCGCCGTGGACGCCCACCGGCGCCGCCGCGCCGCCAAGGGCGACTACGCGGTCGTGCTGGGCCGGATCAACCCGGGCAAGGGGCAGGACCTGGGTGCCCGGGTGGCGCAGCGGGTGGGCGTACCGCTGGTCCTGGCGGGGCCGGTCGGGCCGTACCACCGGCCGGAGGACCTCGCGGCCGCCGGCGAGGAGGCCCGGCAGAACCCCGACGCGCGGTTCTTCCTCGAGCAGGTCGCGCCGCACGTCGACGGCGACCTGGTCCGGTGGGTCGGCACGGTCGCCGGTCGGGAACGCGACGACCTGGTCGCCGGCGCCCGGGCCACGCTCTTCCCGCTGCGCTGGGAGGAGCCCGGCGGTACGGCCGTGGTCGAGTCCCTCGCGCTCGGCACGCCGGTCGTGTCGACCGCCCGGGGGTGCCTGCCGGAGCTGGTCGAGCATGGCCGGACCGGGCTGCTCACAAGCGACGAGGAGGAGCTGGGTGAGCTGCTGCTGGCCGCGAGCCTCCTCGACGAGGGTGAGTGCCGGCGTACCGCGGCCACCCGGTTCACCCCGGCCGTGATGGCCGAGCGGTACGTGGCGTTGTACGAGCGGGTCGGCCAGCTCGCCGCCGCGCCCCGCCTGCAGGCCGCCTGAGCACGGTGCCCGGCCGTCCCGGCGGGGGCGGCCGGGTCACGTTTCGTGCCGGACGGCGCGGGTACGGCGCAGCGTGACCGTCCCGCCCGCCCACGCGCGCGCACGACGCGATCCGGCGGACGGGCAGCCGCCGGTACGCCGAGCCGCCTTCGCGGTCGCCGTGCTGTTCCTGATCGTGGGCCTGTTGGGCTTCGTACCGGGGGTCACCAGCGACTTCGCCGACCTGCGGAGCGCCGGCCACCAGTCCGGGGCCCGGCTGTTCGGCGCCTTCACGGTCTCCGTCCTGCACAACCTGCTGCACCTGCTGTTCGGCGTGGTGGGCCTGGTCGCGGCGCGCCGGGCCACCGCGGCCCGCGCGTACCTGATCGGTGGCGGGGCGATCTATCTGGTGCTCTGGTTGTTCGGCTTGGCCGTGGCGCACGACAGCGCGGCGAACTTCCTGCCGACCAACGGCGGCGACGACTGGCTGCACCTCGCGTTCGGCGCCGGGATGGTCGCCCTGGGGGTGCTGACCGCCGGCCGCGCCCGCCCGTGACGCCCGTCGCGGTCCGGTTTCGCCCTGCTCAGGGCCGGGTAGTTGGCAGTTTCCCGACGACGAGAGGTGAGGGCCGCTGATGCCGAGCCGGATCACCTGCGAGGTACGCGACTGGGCCCCGGTGACGGTGGTGCGGTTGTACGGGGACCTCGACCTCGGCACCATGCGCGCGGTGCGGCGGGTGCTCGACCGCTGCCTGTCCGCGCAGCCCGACGCGCTCGTGGTCGACCTGGCCGAGGTCACCGTCCGGGACCAGCTGGCCCTGTCGATCTTCGCTGCCACGGCCCGCCGCGCCGCGGACTGGCCGGCCGTGCCGGTGGTCCTGTGCGCCCCGCCGCCGGAGGCGGCGGCGTGGCTGGCCCGGTCGAGCGCCGCCCGGGTGCTGCCGGTGCGGCGGGACTGCGCCGAGGCGACCCAGGCCGCCCGGAGGGCTGCCGCGCCGCGGCTGCGGGCCCGGCTGGAGCCGGTGGCGGAGGCCTGCCGGCGGGCCCGGGACCTGGTGGGCGACGCGTGTGCGCGGTGGAACGTGCCGGAGGCGGCGGGACCGGCGTCGCTGGTGCTGAGCGAACTTGTCGGCAACGTGGTCCGGCACGCGCGTACCCCGATGAACGTGACGCTGACCCTGCGCCGGCCGTACCTGCACGTGGCGGTGGAGGACGGCAGCCGGGCCCGGGCCCGGGCGGTCCGTCCGGACCTGCGGGACGAGGGCGGCCGGGGGCTGCTGCTGGTCCGCGAGGTGGCGCAGCGGTGGGGGTGCGTGCCGGCCGGCGAGGGGAAGGTCGTCTGGGCCGCCGTGCCCGCCAATTGACCGAAATTACCGCTCTAGCCTGAATAGTCGCCGTCGCCTGGTTACATGGTCGGAGGGACGGGTAGCCACGCCCGTTCCATCTGTCGTCAGGCGGGGTGATAGTCCATGCCCAAGCGGGTCACCACGGAACCACGCGACCGGGGTCCGGCGATCCTGGCACCGGCCCGCTTCGGTGGGTACCCGGGGCCGCGGCGGTCCGCGCTGCCCGGCGGCAAGCTGGTGCGGTTCCTGGCCACCACCGACCACAAGCAGATCGGCCTGCTCTACCTGCTCACCTCGTTCGGGTTCTTCCTGGTCGCCGGCCTGCAGGCGATGCTCATCCGGGCCGAGCTGGCCCGGCCCGGGCTGCAGTTCCTCTCCTCCGAGCAGTACAACCAGCTGTTCACCTCGCACGGCGCGGTGATGCTGCTGCTGTTCGCCACCCCCGCGGCCTTCGGCTTCGCCAACTACATCGTGCCGATCCAGATCGGCGCGCCGGACGTGTCGTTCCCCCGGCTGAACGCGCTGGCCTACTGGCTCTACCTGTTCGGCGGGCTGATGGTCATCGGCGGCTTCCTCACCCCCGGCGGCTCGGCCGACTTCGGCTGGTTCGCGTACACCCCGCTGAGCAGCGCCGAGCACTCCCCCGGCGCCGGGGCCAACATGTGGATCATCGGCCTGGTGATCTCCGGTCTGGGCACCATCCTCGGCGCGGTCAACCTGATCGCCACGATCCTGACCCTGCGCGCGCCCGGCATGACGATGTTCCGGATGCCGATCTTCACCTGGAACATGCTCTTCACAAGCGTGCTGGTGATCCTGGTCTTCCCGCTGCTGGCCGCCGCGCTGCTGGCGCTGGCGGCGGACCGGCTGCTCAACGCCCAGATCTACACCCCGACCAACAACGGGCCGATGCTCTGGCAGCACCTGTTCTGGTTCTTCGGGCACCCCGAGGTCTACATCATCGCGCTGCCGTTCTTCGGGATCATCACCGAGATCATCCCGGTCTTCGCCCGCAAGCCGATCTTCGGCTACACCGGTCTGGTCCTCGCCACCATCGCGATCACCATTCTGTCGATGACCGTCTGGGCACACCACATGTACGGCACCGGCCAGGTGCTGCTGCCGTTCTTCAGCATCCTCAGCTACCTGATCGCCGTACCGACCGGGGTGAAGTTCTTCAACTGGATCGGCACGATGTGGAAGGGGCAGCTCACCTTCGAGACGCCGATGCTGTTCGCCATCGGCTTCCTGGTGACCTTCCTGCTCGGCGGGCTGACCGGGGTGCTGCTGGCCAGCCCACCGGTGGACTTTCACGTCACCGACACCTACTTCGTCGTCGCGCACTTCCACTACGTCGTCTTCGGCACCGTGGTGTTCGCGCTGTTCGGCGGCTTCTACTTCTGGTGGCCGAAGATGACCGGGCGGCTGCTCGACGAGCGACTCGGCAAGGCGCACTTCTGGACCATGTTCATCGGCTTCCACGGCACCTTCCTGGTGCACCACTGGCTGGGCACCGAGGGCATGCCCCGCCGCTACGCCGACTACCTGCCCACCGACGGGTTCACCACTCTGAACACCATCTCCAGCATCTTCGCCTTCGTGCTCGGCGCGTCCACCCTGTTCTTCATCTGGAACGCCTGGAAGTCCTGGCGGATCGGCGCGCAGGTCACCGTCGACGACCCCTGGGGCTTCGGCAACTCCCTCGAATGGGCGACCACCTGCCCGCCGCCGCTGCGCAACTTCGACCGGATGCCCCGGATCCGCTCCGAGCGGCCCGCCTTCGACGCCAAGTACGGTCCGCTCGTCTCCGACCTCGGCCGGGACCTGCCGCAACGCACCGTCAAGCCGCCGCAGGACTTCCGGGACGAGCTTCGCCACGAGCGGCACCTGCCCGAGTCGCCGAGCGAGCACGGCGCGACCGGCGCACGCGAGGCGGTCGCGTACGAGCCGGCTCCCCAGTCGGGGGCGCGGCCGGTGGAGGTGCCGGAGCCGGACGAGGTGCGCCGGCCCAGCTTCGAGGAGACCGACGAGCCCGAGGAGACCATCCTGGGCGCCCAGCGCGCGCCGCAGGAGAACGACCGCTGGCGTCACCCACGCGGCCACGGCGACACCCCCGAGAACTGATCGATCCCGTACGCGTCAGCGCCGCCCCCCCCAGCATCGGGGTCGGCGGCGCGGACGCGTTAACAGGGGGCCCTTCCACTACCGGAGGCGTTAAGAAGGGGCCCTTCCTTACGTCAGGCCGGCGGCGGTCAGGGAGCGGCGGACGGCGGGCTGCACCCGGGTCAACCGCAGCGGCACGCCGGTGCGCGCCGCCGCCTCGCGGCCGGCCACCAGCGCGGCGATCCCGCCGGCGTCGAAGCCGCCCGCACCGACCAGGTCGACGACGACCTCGGACGGCTGCCCGGTGACCGCCTCCAGCATCGCCCTGCGCAGCTGGTCGGCGCCGTCCCGGTCGACGTCGCCGCCGACCTCGACGACCACCCGGTCACCGTTCTGCTTCACCGAGATCTTGGCCTTTGTGGTGTCGGACTCGGCGGCGCCGTTCTGCCAGGGCGGCGGGGCGTCGGCGAGCATCGCCTGCCGCAGCCAGGTCAGCGCCCGCGACAGCAGGCGGGAGACGTGCATCTGGGAGATGCCGAAGCGGGCCGCGATCTCGGCCTGGGTCTGGTTGCCGTAGAAGCGCATGGCGAGGATCCGCCGCTCCCGCCAGGGCAGCCGGTGCAGCAGGCCGCTGACGGTCACCCGGTCGTCCACCGACTCCAGGGCGTTGTCGGACTCGCCCACCAGGTCACCGAACTCCGCCGAGCTCTCCCCGCCGACCGGCGCGTTCAGCGACGCCGGGCTGTAACCGGCGGCCGACTCCAGCGCCGCCAGGATCTCCTCCTCCGGCGTCTCCAGCCGCGCGGCCAGCTCGGCCACCGTCGGCGCCCGGGACAGCTCGCTGGTCAGCGCCGCCGTGGCCTGGCCGACCTCGAGGATGAGGTCACGCAGCCGGCGGGGCACGTGCACGCCCCAGGTGCGGTCCCGGAAGTGCCGTTTGATCTCGCCGACGATGGTGATCGCCGCGTACGCGGTGAACGACCCGCGCTCCGGGTCGTACCGGTCGACCGCGTTGACCAGGCCGAGCCGGGCGACCTGCTCCAGGTCCTCCAGCGGCTCGCCGCGTCCCCGGTACCGGCGGGCCAGCCGCCCGGCGAACGGCAGCGCGAAGCGGACCAGGTCGTCGCGTGCCTCCTGGCACCGCTCGGGTGGCAGCCCCTCGATCCGTGCCGCGTACGCCAGGGCCGCCGCGTCGAGGTCCTCGAGGCCCCGTTCGGTGGGTGGCGGTGTACTTGTGGTGGTCTGTCCGAACATCCGCGCCTCCCTCAGGAAGGTCCCCCGCCCGGATTTGGGAAACCGGTCGTGCGCGTGGTGGCACCACGCACCGGGCCGGAAGTGGTTACGTGACTGGGACGCCAGCGGGCGACGGCGCCGCGCTGCACGGCGTGATCAGGCCGTCGCAGCCAGCGGTGTTCCCGCTCCGTAGGTACTCAATCACGGGACCCCGGGTTCGCGAGGATGTTTCGGTGTGCCGGTCTCAGCAGACCAGTAATCCCTGGTGGGAGCCGCTGTCGCGGAGCGCTTCCAGAGCCGCCGGCACGGTCATCGGCGGCGGTGTGGGCAGGTCGTACGGCTGCGCCCGCAGCACCTCAGTGGCCCGGCGGGTGGGCACCGAGGTGACCGGGTACCCCCGGGCCGCCGACCGGTCCAGGGCCCGCCGGCGGCGACCGAAGCCGGCCACGGCCAGCCACTGCGGAAGCCCGGCCAGGGCCGGCGAGCGCAGCCCGGGTGGCTCCGGCAACACGTCCACCGAGCTGAACGGCTCGCTCCCGGCGAGCCACCACTCCACCCCCTCCACGCTGCGCCGGGTCGCGTTCTCGCACCAGTAGGGCACCATGCCGGCCCGCACCACCTGCCACGGGTCGAGCAGCCGGCCGCACTCGACGACCAGGCGGTTGCCGGTCTTGCCGGCCGCGCGCAGCCAGTGCCGGTACAGGTCGGCCGTCGCCGCGCTCAGCGCCGCCGGTTCGGGCGCGAGCACCCGGTGCAGCGGGTGCCGTCGCACGCCCGCCCATTCCTGCAGCGCCTGGTCGAAACCGGGCTCGATGCCGTGCTCGGCCGCGCGGGGCGGCTCGGTCACCTCCGGCGGGCTCCACCGCACGCCGTCGCCGCCGGCCGAGCGGAGCACCTGGCGCAGCGCGTGGCTGTCCGGGTGGAAGTCCACCGGGTCCAGCCCGCTGCCCGGGCAGCCGACCTGGAAGCTGTGCCCGGGGGCGGAGTCCAGCACCGGCCAGGTGCGGGCGTCGCCGAGCACCAGCACCGGAGCGCCGGGTTCCAGGCGGTCGGCCAGGAACCGGAGGTACGCGGCGGGCAGCCGCCGCCAGCGGGCGGACAGCGCGACCGTCGCGCCGGCCAGCACGCCGCGGCTGGCCGGGCAGTGCACCTGCCGTACGTGCAGGTCGGGATTTCCGGCGAGCAGCCGCGCGGCCAGCGCGGCCCCGTGGTCGAGCGCGGCCTGCGGCCGGTCCACCGCGCCCTGCGGCCAGTGCACGCTCAACTCGAAGCCGGCGGGCAGCCAGGGCACGCCGAGCAGCACCGCCAGGTGGGCCGCCGCGCCGTGCGGGGAGCCGAGCAGCGCCCCCGGGTAGCGGCGGCGCGGGTACTGGTCGGCGAACCAGCGCGCGACCCGGTCGGCGTCGACCTCGGCGGTCTGGCCGGCGGTCAGCGCGACCCGGCCGGCGGCCCGGGTCGCCGCCGCGCGTCGCACCGGTTCGGGCGCGCCGGTGAAGCGCGACAGCGGGCCGGGGTGGCCCAGGTCGGCGCAGTCGGCGCCGCGCAGGGCCCGCGCCGTGGCCGCGACCAGGATCCGGGCCGCGCTGCCGGCCGCCACGACCCGGTCGCCGGCCAGCCCGGCGCCGTCGGCCGTCAGCCCCTCGCGCACCTTGTGCACCGGCCCCACCTTGCCTCGTTCGCTCACCACGCGGCTCGGCTTCCCGCCCCGATGGGGTTCAAACGGGGCATCACGCGCCCATCGGGAGTAATCCGAAGATCTCTGGCGGACCGCCGTCGCGGGCCGGTACCGGCCGCAGGCGTCATCCACCCCTTCGACGCCGGCCGCGCAGGGCGGTACGCGACGTCGAGGCGGGGGCCCGGCTCGGCGGACGTCCATCCGTCGACCCGGGCCCCCGCGGCCACTCCCGGGTCCGGGGCCGGTGGGCGTTCGACCGTGGGCTCAACCCCGCCCGGGGGTGGCGGCGTCGACGTAGCGCAGCACCGCGCCCACCCCGTCGGTCAGCTCCGGCGCCTCGTCCGGGCCCAGTACGGTCAGCTCCGCGTCGGTCCCCACCAGCGCCCGCACCAGGGCGGCGTCCGCGCGGACCTTCTCCGGGTCGCGTACCGACATCGCGGACAGCTGCCCGGGGTCGGTGGCGATCTCAGTGGGCTCCGGCCCGATCCACAGCTCGCCGGTGGCCGACGGGTCGTCGACGATGATCATGTTCTCGACCTGGTTGCGTTGCAGCGCGGAGACCACCGCGTCCAGTCCGGCCCCGACGTCCTCCTGCATCCCGAACCGGTCCAGGGTGGCGCTGATCCGCTGGTCGGCCACGTCGGCGATGGTCTGCACGGTCAGGTCGTCCAGCAGGGTCTGGTCCGCGCCGCCGGCACGCTTACCCGCGTCGGTGCGGACCAGCACGTCCTGCCAGCGCTGCGGGATCTGCGCGGCGATCATCCCGGTCGCCCGCACGTCGCCGGCCACCACCACCACGTCGGCGCCCACCTTCTCGGCCAGCTCGGTGGTGGCCGCGGCGACGTCGCCCGCGTTGTGGTGCCACGCCTCCATCGCCGCCCGTTGGTACCGGGACTGGGACCACCCGCCGGGCTGCACCCGGCGCAACTGGAAGTCCTCCCGTCCGGTGACGTGGGCACGGCGCGGAACGCCGCCGGCGCTGACCGCCATCGCGTCCGCGCCGGCCCGGTCGGCGATCACCCGCACCCAGGCGACCTGCTCGCCGCGCTGCGCCAGCAGCGGCATGACGTGGGGCAGCGGCCCGAACGCGGCCAGGTCCCGCATCGGCGGGGCGGACAGGTACTCCGACAGCGCCACGCGGCCGCGGCTGGCGAACACGGCGATGCCGTAGTCGCCCGACATCGGGTCGTGCCCCCGCACGACCCGCTCGATCGCGTCGATCGACGCCAGATCGGCCCGTTGCTGCTGAAGTTGGTCCCGCAGAGCGCGCCAGCGCAGGTCCAGCGCCGGGTGGGCGTCCTCGGTGTCGGCGGAGGCGTCCAGGTAGACCGAGCACCACGGGCCCGGGCGGTCGTAGAGCGGGCGCAGGAAGGACAGCTGCATGCTCGACCCCTTTCCAGCTCGGCCCTGCGCTTACCCATGCCGCCCGGCTTGTCACCTGACCCGGTTCCAGCGCGTGACCAGCGTTCATTCACGCCGTTCAACCAATGGGGCCGATACCATCAGTGAACGCAACGGGACTCTCGGTGGTGGAGATGGACAGCGACCTACAAATCCCACGGATCGTGCACCCGACGGCCCATATCGTCACCGGCCGGATCGTCCGGCTGTTGGACGGTTACCCGCGCGAGGTGCGGGTGGGCCAGCCGGTGCTGGTGGCGGTGCTCGTCGCGGCCAGCGTGACCGGGCTGCTGGTGGCGCTCGTCCGGGCGGTGATCTCCGCGGGCTCCGGCGGCACCCGCCGCCGGTTCAAGGACCTCAAGAAGGGTCCGGAGTACCTGGTCACCCCGGTCCGGCTGCGGGACGCGGCAGGACGGCTCTGCGAGGTCGAACTGCACGGGCACCTGCCGCAGAGCGCGCTGCACCCGGCCGACCACGTGCAGATCACGCTGCGCCGGCAACGCGACGCCGACCTGCCGCCGAAGATCGAGCGGATCGTCAACCTCACCACCGGGCAGCTGCTCACCCCGCGTACGGCGACGCTCTGGTCGCACCTCGGCCCGCCGCTGCTGCTCCAGGCCGCGCTCGGCGCCGTACTGCTCGCCACCCTTGCCGCCTGCTCCGCCCTCACCTGAAAGGAAGGGCCCCTTGTTAACGCCTGGCGTTGTACCGGGGCCCCTTGTTAACCGCAGGCGCGCCGCATCAACCGCCGGCGCGCCGCGACGTTTCGGTCCGCGCCCGGACGGGCACCGCAGGCTGGCGTGTTCGACGGATTCGCACTTGAGGAGATCGACGTCGGCCCGGTGCGGCTGCGGGTACGCCACGGCGGGTCCGGGCCACCGGTGGTGCTGCTGCACGGGCACCCGCGTACCCACGCCACCTGGCACCGGGTCGCGCCGCTGCTCGCCGACCGGCACACGGTGATCTGCCCCGACCTGCGCGGCTACGGCGGCTCGTCGAAGCCGCCGAGCACCCCCGACCACACCACGTACTCGAAACGGGCCATGGCCGCCGACCTCGTCGGGCTGCTCGACCGGCTCGGCCACCGGCGGGCGGCCGTGGTGGGCCACGACCGCGGCGCGTACGTGGCGATGCGTACCGCCCTGGACCACCCCGACCGGGTCGACCGGCTCGCCGTCCTGGACGGGGTGCCGATCGGCGAGGCGCTGGCCCGCGCCGACGCCCGGTTCGCCGCCCGCTGGTGGCACTGGTTCTTCCTCGGCCAGCTCGACAAGCCCGCCGAGCGGGTGATCAACGCCGACCCGGACGCCTGGTACGGCGGCTCCCCGCAGGGGATGGGCGAGTCGGCGTACGCCGACTACCGGCGGGCCATCCACGACCCGGCCACGGTGCACGCGATGTGCGAGGACTACCGCGCCGGGCTCGGGCCGGACCGGGCGGCCGACGAGGCCGACCGGGCCGCCGGCCGGCGCATCGCCTGTCCGCTGCTGTTCTGCTGGTCCACCCGGGACGACATGGTCGACCTGTACGGCGACCCGGCGGCGATCTGGCGTGACTGGGCCGACGACGTACGCGCCGCGCCGATCGAGTCCGGGCACCACATGGCCGAGGAGGCGCCCGAGCAACTCGCCGAGACCCTGGCCGCGTTCCTGTCCGAGTGATCCCGCCTGCGGGCGGTCAGCCGACCGGGGTGGCCTCCCGGGCCGGCGCGGGGGCGTCCGTCAGCAGGCCGCGGCGGCGCGCCCACCGCTCGAACGCCAGGGTGGCGAACGGCGGCACGGCGCACAGCAGGGCCGCGCCGGTCGCGAGCAGGCTCCAGCGGCGCAGCCGCGCCACGGCCAGCACCAGGACGCCGTACGCGATGAAGAGCCCACCGTGGATCGGGCCGAAGATCTGCACTCCCAGCTCGTTGGCCGGCGGGCCGTACTTGACCGCCATGCCGGCCAGCAGGGCCGCCCAGGAGATCGCCTCAGCGATCGCCGCCACGACGAACAGCCGGGTCACCCGTTCCCGCATCGACACGATCCACCCCTTTCGCCCGGCCATGGTAGCCGTGCCCGCTCGGCCGTCCGGCGCGGACGTGGGTGTCGCGCGGCGGGGATCACCCGCACCTCGGCTGGGTAGAAGAGGACCGACGGGTCTTCCCCCACCCGGCACGCCGTGCGAACTTTAGGGGGACCAGCGGTGACAGGGTGGTGACCATGGGCGAGGATGTCGGCGCGCGGACCTTCAGCCGTGAGGACCGGGCCCGCTACCGGGAGAAGGTGCGCCGCTGCCTCGACGTCTTCGCCGAGATGCTGCGGGAGTCCCGGTTCGACGTCGACCGGCCGATGACCGGCCTGGAGATCGAGCTGAATCTCGTCGACGACGAGTCGATGCCGGCGATGCGCAACGCCGACGTGCTCGCGGCGGTGGCCGACCCGAGCTTCCAGACCGAGCTGGGCCAGTTCAACGTGGAGATCAACGTCGCGCCCCGGCGGCTGGCGGGTACCGGCACCGCGGAGTTCGAGGAGCAGGTACGCGCCAGTCTCAACGCCGCCGAGGCCAAGGCGCAGACCGTCGGCGCCCACATGGTCATGATCGGTATCCTGCCGACGCTGCGCCCGGAGCACCTGACCGCGGCCACACTGTCGGCGAATCCGCGCTACGAGCTGCTCAACGAGCAGATCTTCGCGGCCCGGGGCGAGGACCTGCGGATCGCCATCAACGGCGTGGAGCGGCTGGCCGTCACGGCCGACACCATCACCCCGGAGGCGGCCTGCACGAGTACCCAGTTCCACCTGCAGGTCAGCCCCGACCAGTTCGCCGACTACTGGAACGCGGCGCAGGCGGTCGCCGGCATCCAGGTGGCCCTCGGCGCGAACGCGCCGCTGTTCTTCGGCCGGGAGCTGTGGCGGGAGACCCGCATCCCGCTGTTCGAGCAGGCGACCGACACCCGCGCGGAGGAGATCAAAGCGCAGGGCGTGCGCCCCCGGGTGTGGTTCGGCGAACGCTGGATCACCACCGTGTTCGACCTGTTCGAGGAGAACGTCCGCTACTTTCCGGCGCTGCTGCCGGTCTGTGACCCGGAGGAGCCGGCGGAGGCGCTCGCGGCCGGTGACGTACCGAAGCTCGCCGAGCTACGCCTGCACAACGGCACCATCTACCGCTGGAACCGCCCGGTGTACGACGTGCTGAAGGGCCGGCCGCACCTGCGGGTGGAGAACCGGGTCCTGCCGGCCGGGCCCACCGTCGTCGACACGATCGCCAACGGCGCCTTCTACTTCGGGCTGGTCCGGGCGCTGGCCGAGAGCGACCGGCCGCTGTGGTCGCAGATGTCGTTCAGCGCGGCCGAGGAGAACTTCACCGCCTGCGCCCGCCACGGCATCGACGCGCAGGTCTTCTGGCCGGGCCTCGGCTACCTGCCGGTCACCGAGCTGGTGCTACGGCGGCTGCTGCCGCTGGCCCAGCACGGGCTGGACCGGTGGGGCGTGGACCCGGACGAGCGGGACCGGCTGCTCGGCATCATCGAGCAGCGCTGCCTGACCGGCCGCAACGGCGCGAGCTGGCAGGTGGCGACCCTGCACCGGCTGGAGTCCGCCGACCATCTCGACCGGCCGGCGGCGCTGCGCGAGGTGGTCCGCCACTACGTGGACCTGATGCACAGCAACCGGCCGGTGCACGAGTGGCCGCTGCCCTGACCGGGGTCAGACGGTGAGCACCACCTTCGTGCACTCGTCCTGCTTCTTCTGGAAGATCCGGTAGCCCTTCGGGGCGTCCTTCAGCTTCATCCGGTGGCTGACGATGAAGCTCGGGTCGATCTCGCCCCGCTGGATGCGGTTCAGCAGCGGGCGGGTGTAGCGCTGCACGTGACACTGCCCGGTACGCATGATCAGGGAACGGTTCATGAACGCGCCCATCGGGAACTTGTCGACGAACCCGCCGTACGCGCCGATGACCGACACGACGCCGCCGCTGCGACAGGCCAGGATCGCCTCGCGCAGTGCGAACGGCCGCTCGGTCTCCAGTCGCGCCGCCTGCTTGACCCGGTCGTACGCGTACACCGCGGCGTTGCCGTGGTGTCCTTCCAGGCCGACCGCGTCGATGCACGCGTCCGGTCCCCGGCCGGCCGTCATCTCGTTGAGCGCGTCCAGCACGTCGGTGTCCGCGTAGTTGATCGTGTCCGCTCCGGCGTGCTCGGCGGCCAGCCGCAGCCGGTACGGATACCGGTCGATCACGACGACCCGGCCGGCGCCGAGCAGCCGGGCGCTGGCCGCGGCGAGCAGCCCGACCGGGCCGGCGCCCCACACCGCGACGACGTCGCCGGGCTTGATGTCGCACATCTCCGCGCCCATGTACCCGGTCGGGAAGACGTCGGCGAGCATCACCGCCTGCTCGTCGGGCACGTCGTCGGGCACCTTGACCGGTCCGACGTCGGCGAACGGCACGCGTACGTACTCGGCCTGGCCGCCCGCGTACCCGCCGAGCAGATGGGAGTAGCCGAAGATGCCGGCCGGCGAGTGCCCCATGACCTTCTCGGCGACCCCGGCGTTGGGGTTGGAGTTCTCGCAGACCGAGTAGAGCCCGCGCTGGCAGGACGTGCAGTGCCCGCAGGCGATCGGGAACGGCACCACCACCCGGTCGCCGGGCTTGAGGTTGCGCACCTGCGGGCCGACCTCGACGACCTCGCCCATGAATTCGTGCCCGAGGATGTCGCCCTTGCGCATCGCCGGGATGTAGCCGTGGTAGAGGTGCAGGTCGGAGCCGCAGATGGCGGTGGTGGTGACCCGTACGATCGCGTCGCGGGCGTTCAGGATGGTCGGGTCGGGCACGTTGACGACCTTGACGGTGTCGCTGCCCATCCACGCGGTGGCCTTCATCGGACTCCCCTGTCCCCCGGTCAGCGGCGGCCCAGCGGCTGGGCCGGGCGTTGCATGACCTGCTGCCGGACGGAGATGCCGTCCGGGCTGCCCTCGGACCGGACCACCTCGCCGGTCTCCAGCACCTGCTTGAACCGGCGCAGGTCGTCGCGTACCTGCTGTTCGGGTTCCTCCCCGAAGAGCTTCGCCACCGCCCGGCCGACGGCGCCGGCCGGCGGCGCGTACCGGAGCAGCACCCGGACCTCGGTGCCGCGGTCGCCGGGGGCCGGCACGAAGCGGACCCGGCCGGCGTTGGGCACCGGCGCGCCGGGCAGGGACCGCCAGGCGATGGCGCGGTTCGGGCGGTCGTCGACGATCTCGGCGTCCCACTCGACGTGCCGGCCGGCCGGCGCGCGGGCGACCCAGTGCGACCGGCGCAGGTCCTCGGCGCGGACCGACTCGAGGTGGGTCATGAACCGGGGCAGGTTCTCCATGTCCCGCCAGAAGCGGTACGCCTCGGCCGGCGACCGGTTCACGGTGACTGCGATCTCCATGCGGATGGCGCGTTCCCGGGCGCGGCGGCTGCGCCGGGCGCGCAGCACGGCGAGCAGGTCCAGGGCGGTGATCACGCCGACGACGGCGGTGGTCCCGGCGAGCCGGCGGCGCCGCTCGTCGCACCGCCCGGCGTGCGCCCGGGCGAGCAGGGTCAGGTCGAGGGTGTCGCCGGCGATCCGGCTCCACGCCCAGCCGGCGGGTGCTCCCCCGCCGATCAGCCCGGCGGCGTGCACCAGTTCGCGGGCGCCCACGGCGGGGATCACCAGGCGCGCGGCGGGCGAGTCGTCCACGCCGGCCAGCCGGGCGAGGCGCTCGGGCGCGGCGAGCGCCGCGACCCCGACGGCGAGGCTGAGCAGCCCCACGGCGCGGGGCAGGGCCGGTACGGGCTCCGGTCCGTCGAGTTCGGGCAGCAGGGCCCGGTCCGCCTCGTCCACGCGTCGCCCCCTCGCGTCGGCGTGCGGCCGCCCACGGCGACGGCCGGCGGTGTTCCGCCACCGTGACGGTATGCGGAGAACCGGGCGCGTGAGCCCGATTCCCGCGAGGTGACCGGGTTCGGTCCGATTGCCGGCTGCGCCGGGCAGGTCCGTCAGCCGCACGCGCGACCGGCGCCGCTGGTTTGCGCCGATACGGCAGGCTGTCGGCATGACCGAGAGCCCTACCGCCAAGCAGAAGCGGGTGTGGGACAGGACCGCCCCCAGCTACGACCGCCAGATCGCGTTCCTCGAGCGGGTCCAGTTCGGCGGCGGCCGGGAGTGGCTCGGCGAGCGGGCCCGCGGCCGGATCCTGGAGGTGGCTGTCGGCACCGGCCGCGACCTGCCCCACTACCCCGCCGACGCGACCGTCACCGGGATCGACCTGAGCCCCGCGATGCTCGCCGTCGCCCGGCGGCGCGCCGCCGACCTCGGCCGCGAGGTCGACCTGCGGGAGGGCGACGCCGAGCACCTGCCGTTCGCCGACGGCTCGTTCGACACCGTGGTGTGCGCGCTGTCGTTGTGCAGCATCCCCGACCCGGCAGCGGCGGTCGGCGAGATGGCCCGCGTCCTGGTCCCCGGTGGCCGGCTGCTGCTGCTCGACCACATCGGCAGCAGCTGGCCGCCGGTCCACGCCGCGCAGTGGCTGCTCGAGCGGCTCACCATCCGCCTGGCGGGCGAGCACTTCACCCGCCGGCAGCTACCGCTGGTGCGGGCCGCCGGGCTGGAGGTGGTGGAGACCGAACGGCTCAAGGCCGGCACCGTCGAGCGGATCCACGCCGTCATGCCGCCGTCCTGAGTTACCCGCCCCTTCTCGGCGCGTCCCCGGACGTCTGGATGCATTCAAGAAGAAACTGCCGCATACTGCCCAGGGTGGCGACCACGGCGGAGTTCGAGCACATGCTGCGGGGTGGCGCGCTGCGGGTCACCCGGCCGCGGCTGGCGGTGCTGGCAGCGGTGCACGCGCATCCGCACGCCGACACCGCGTCGATCTTCGGTGCGGTGCGCAGGGAGCTTCCGGTGGTGTCCCACCAGGCCGTGTACGACGTGCTGGCGGCCCTCACCGCCGCCGGCCTGGTACGGCGGATCGAGCCGGCCGGCTCGGTGGCCCGCTACGAGGCGCGGGTCGGGGACAACCACCACCACGTCGTGTGCCGGTCGTGCGGCGCCATCGCCGACGTCGACTGCGCCGTCGGCGAGTCGCCCTGCCTGACCGCGTCCGACGACCGGGGCTTCTCGATCGACGAGGCCGAGGTCACCTACTGGGGCGTCTGTCCTGAGTGTGTCGCCGCAGCAGACCGTCAACCGTACGAGATGACAGGAGAAGGGCGTGCCTGAGCACGGCAGCGAGAGCGAGAACCCGGCAATCCCCGCCCCGAGCCCGGAGCCGGCCCGGCGGCCGCGGACCAACCAGGACTGGTGGCCCAACCAGCTGAACCTCCAGGTTCTCCACCAGCACTCGCCGCGGGCCAACCCCATGGGCGGGTCCTTCGACTACTCCGAGGAGTTCAAGAAGCTCGACGTCGAGGCCCTGAAGCGGGACGTCTTCGAGGTGATGACGACGTCGCAGGACTGGTGGCCGGCCGACTACGGCCACTACGGGCCGCTCTTCATCCGGATGACCTGGCACTCCGCCGGCACGTACCGCATCGAGGACGGCCGCGGCGGTGGCGGCGACGGCGCCCAGCGTTTCGCCCCGCTGAACAGCTGGCCGGACAACGCGAACCTCGACAAGGCGCGCCGGCTGCTCTGGCCGGTCAAGCAGAAGTACGGCCGGAAGCTCTCCTGGGCCGATCTGCTGGTCTTCGCCGGCAACTGCGCGCTGGAGTCGATGGGGTTCAAGACGTTCGGCTTCGGCTTCGGCCGTGCGGACGTGTGGGAGCCCGAGGAGATCTTCTGGGGCCCGGAGGACACCTGGCTCGGTGACGAGCGCTACAGCGGCGACCGGGAGCTCGGCGGCCCGCTCGGCGCGGTGC
Source organism: Micromonospora sp. NPDC126480 (assembly GCF_040302465.1). NCBI lineage: Bacteria > Bacillati > Actinomycetota > Actinomycetes > Micromonosporales > Micromonosporaceae > Micromonospora > Micromonospora sp. NPDC126480. The sequence continues at coordinate 44,992 of NZ_JBEORU010000020.1, read as the reverse complement.
AGATGGGCCTCATCTACGTCAACCCGGAGGGGCCCAACGGCACGCCGGACCCGCTGGCCTCCGCGCGCGACATCCGGGAGACCTTCCGCCGGATGGCGATGAACGACGAGGAGACCGTGGCGCTCATCGCCGGTGGGCACACGTTCGGCAAGACCCACGGCGCGGCGCGGGCCGACGAGTACCTCGGCCCCGAGCCGGAGGGCGCGTCACTGGAGGAGCAGGGCCTGGGCTGGAAGAACAGTTACGGCACCGGCAAGGGCGCCGACACGATCACCAGCGGCCTCGAGGGTGCGTGGACCCCCACCCCGATCGCCTGGGACAACAGCTACTTCGAGACGCTGTTCGGCTTCGAGTGGGAGGTCTGCGAGAGCCCCGCCGGCGCGAAGCAGTGGCGGCCGAAGAACGGCGCCGGATCGGATGCCGTGCCGGGCGCCCACGACCCGTCGGTCCGGTACGCGCCGATGATGGCGACGACGGACATCGCGTTGCGTGTCGACCCGGCGTACGAGGCGATCTCGCGGCGGTTCCTGGAGAACCCGGACCAGTTCGCCGACGCGTTCGCCCGCGCCTGGTACAAGCTGCTGCACCGCGACATGGGCCCGGTCACCCGGTACCTCGGCCCGTGGGTCCCCGAGCCGCAGCTGTGGCAGGACGCGGTCCCGGCGGTCGACCACGAGCTGGTCTCCGGCGAGGACGTGGCCGCCCTCAAGCGCCAGCTCCTCGCGTCCGGGCTCTCCGTCGCCCAGCTGGCCCGCACCGCGTGGGCGGCGGCGGCCAGCTTCCGCGGCACCGACATGCGCGGCGGGGCCAACGGCGCCCGGATCCGCCTGGAGCCGCAGCGGAACTGGGAGGTCAACGAGCCGGCCCAGCTCGCCACGGTGCTGGACACCCTGGAGCGGATCCAGCAGGAGTTCAACAGCGCCCAGTCCGGCGGGAAGCGGATCTCCCTCGCCGACCTGATCGTGCTGGGCGGGTGCGCCGCCGTCGAGCAGGCGGCCCGCAACGCCGGGCACGAGGTCACGGTGCCGTTCGCGCCGGGACGTACGGACGCCGCGCAGGAGCAGACCGACGTCGAGTCGTTCGCCGTGCTCGAACCGAGGGCCGACGGGTTCCGCAACTACCTGCGGGCCGGGCAGAAGCTCTCCCCGGAGACCCTGCTGCTGGACCGGGCCAACCTGCTGACGCTGACCGCGCCCGAGATGACCGTCCTGGTCGGCGGCATGCGGGCGTTGAACGCGAACGTGGGGCAGGCGCCGCACGGCGTGCTCACCGACCGGCCGGAGGCGTTGACGACGGACTTCTTCCGGAACCTGCTCGACATCGGTACGGAGTGGACGGTCTCCCCGTCGGCCGAGCACGTGTACGAGGGCCGGGATCGCGCCACCGGCGAGGTCACGTGGACGGCCACCGCCGTCGACCTGGTCTTCGGCGCGAACTCCCAGCTGCGCGGCATCGCGGAGGTGTACGCCGCCGCCGACGGGCAGGAGAAGTTCGTCCAGGACTTCGTCGCCGCGTGGGTCAAGGTCATGAACCTCGACCGGTTTGACCTCACCACCTGATCACGACGGGCGGTCCGGCGACGTCGTGGAGCTGCGGGTCCACGGGGTCGCCGGCGCCGGCCCGTCGCGGGTGCTGGGCCGCCCGCTGGTCCACCAGGTCGCCGGGGACCGCCGCGCCGGGTTCTACCGTCCGGAGGACCCGGACGCGACCGGTCCGGGCGGGGTGGTGCCGGAGGCGTACCGGTGGGGCGACCTGCCCTCGGGGACCGCCGGCCGGACCCTGTCGCTGGTGTTCCTGCTGCCGTTCATGTTGAGCAACATGGCGGTGTGGATGCGCCCGCCCGGTCGCGGGTCGGGCGTGCCGGTGCTGTGCCGGCTCCTCGCCCTCAACCTCACCCTGGTGTACGTGCTGTCCGCCGCCGGCGTCGCGCTGGACCTGTTCGCCTGGCGGTGCCTGGGTTCGACCGGCTGTGCCGCCGGCCGCGGCTGGCTGGGCGGTCACCCGCCCGGGCCACGGCTGGCGGTGCTGGCCCTCATCCCGGTCGCCGCGATCGGGCTGGTCCGGGCGCTGAGCGCCGGCACCCGCCACCCGTACCGGTCGGTGGGACCGGCCGACCCGGCGGGCGACCGGCTCGACAGCCTGACCGGGTGGGACCGCATGCCGGTGGTACGGCGGCTGCGGGCGGTCCACGTCGCCGCCGGGCTGGCGGTGCTGGACCTGACCCTGCTCGTCGCGCGTGGCGCCACCGGCGTCTCCGTCGCGACGGCCGCCCTGTCCGGTGTCGCCGCGGCGGTGCTCGCGGCGGGTGTGGCGCTGCTGTGCGCCACCGGCCGGTTGACCCGCGCGTCCCGCCGCACCGACCGGTTGGCCCGGGCGCTGTGCGCGGTCGCCGGCGGCCTGACGGTGGTGACGCTGGCGATCGTCGCGCTGGACCCGGCCCCGTGGCCGCGGTCGGCCGGGCTGCCCGGGTACGACCGGCTCGTCGCCGGGCTGTTCCTCACCGAGATGGCACTGGTGGTCGGGCTGGGCACGCTGGTGCTGTGGGGGCACGCCGGCCGGGCCCGCCGGCCGGTGCTGCGGCGCGGACTGGGCGCGCCGGTCGTCGGGGCCGTCGCGGCGGGCCTCGCGGCGGCGCTCTCCGCCGAGGCGGTCTACCTCACGGCGTACGTCCTCATGCCCGGTCCCCTCCCGGTGCGTCCCGCCGAGCTGATGGCGCCGGCACCGGCGTACCAGTGGGCGGTGCTCAGCTTCATCGTCACGACGACCGCCGCGACGGTCATCGGCGGCGTGTCCACCCTGGTCACCATGCGGCGTCGCCGGCGGGCGGCGGCGGGCTTGGTGGCGCGGGACTTCCCGGCGGCGCCGCCCCGCGCGGCCGGGCGGCTGCGGCGGGTCGAGCGGATCATCACCCGGGCGCGGTTCACCGAGCAGCTCGGCCCGCTGGCCGCCGCGTACGCGTGCCTGGCCCCGGTCGGGCTCGCCGCCGCGGTGCTCGGGGCGGCGGGGGTGGAGCCGGTACCGTTCGCGGAACGCCACCTCGGCCTGCCGGCCGGGATCGTGCTCGCCGGGCTGGCCGCCGGCAGCTACGCCACCGCGGCCGTCGTCGTCGCGCTTGTGGTGGGCGGGTTGTTCGCGTACCGCACGGCCGGATTCCGCCGCTACGTCGGCGTGCTCTGGGACCTGGGGACGTTCTGGCCCCGCGCGGCGCACCCCTTCGCGCCGCCCAGCTACGCCGAGCGCGCGGTGCCGGAGCTGGCCGACCGGATCGGCCACCTCACCGGGCGTCACGCCGGCGTGGTGCTGACCGGGCACAGTCACGGCTCGGTGCTGCTGGCGACGACCGTGCTGCGGCTGCCGCCCGAGGTGAACCGGCGGGTGGCCCTGCTGACGCACGGCTCGCCGCTGAACCGCCTCTACGCCCGGCTGTTCCCCGCGTACCTGGGCGGGGACGTGCTGCGCGCGGTGGGCGACCGGGTCGGCTGGCGGTGGGTGAACCTGTGGCGGGACACCGACTTCGTGGGCGGTTGGGTCCTGTCCGGGCACCGGACCGGCGAGCCACCGACGGTCCCCGGTCCGGGCGGTCGGGTGGACCGCCGCCTGCGGGACCCCGAGGACCTGCTGCCGCCAGCGGGGCACACCGTCCCGCCGCCCGTCGTCGGGCATTGGCCGGGTGAGTCCGACGAGCGGTTCGCCGCCGCCGTGCGCGAGCTGGCCGCGCGGCTGCGCGCCGCGGACCGGTCCTGAGCGCCCGGCCCGTGGCTACGGGTTCTCGCCGCGCCGGGGCAGCTTCCAGTCGGGACGGACGAAGTGGCAGGTGTAGCCGCCGGGGTTGCGTTCCAGGTAGTCCTGGTGCTCCGGCTCGGCCTCCCAGAACGGGCCGGCCGGGCTCACCTCGGTGACCACCTTCCCCGGCCACAGACCGGAGGCGTCGACGTCGGCGATGGTGTCCTCGGCGACCTTCCGCTGCTGGTCGTCGACGTAGAAGATGGCCGACCGGTAGCTCTCCCCCACGTCGTTGCCCTGCCGGTTCTTCGTGGTCGGGTCGTGCACCTGGAAGAAGAACTCGAGCAGGTCCCGGTAGGACAGCCGGTCGGGGTCGTAGGCGATCTCGATGGCCTCGGCGTGCGAGCCGTGGTTGTAGTACGTCGCGTTCGGCACGTCCCCGCCGGTGTAGCCGACGCGGGTGCTGACGACGCCCGGCCGCTTCCGGATGAGGTCCTGCATCCCCCAGAAGCAGCCGCCGGCCAGGATCGCCTTCTCGGTCGTGTCGGTCATCGCTCCCCTCCCCGTTCGCGTGCTCGACTGGCGTGGCCTAAGGGCCGAAGGTGAAGACGTACGCGCGGAAGCCCGGCCGGTGGGGGACGAGGGTCAGCAGGTGGTCGACCCGGGACGCGCCGTCGACGAGACGGACCATGCGGGCGCGGTCGATGTACGCGACGGAGTCCGGCCCGACATCGGCGCCGCGCTCGGCGCCGATCGGCTCGCCGTCGAGGAGCACCTGGACCTCGACCGGTTCGGCGCCCGGGTCGGCGACCAGGTTGACCTCGCCGGCGTTGAACGGCAGGGCCAGCTCGCCGGCGTCGCCGGCCAGCTCGAGGTACTCGCCGCCGTTGGTCCACTCGCCGGCCAGGCTGAAGGTGCCCGGCACCCCGCGGTCGGCGCCCAGGTACGTCTCCGGGGTGACGCCGAAGTAGGACGGCTCCCCGGTGACGGAGAATTCGCTCGCCTCCGGGGTGACCGGCGGCAGCCTGGTGCGCGGTGTCCGGACCTCCAGCAGCCGCCGGATCTCCGACTCCACCCGCTCGTACGCGCCCTCGCCGACCCAGCGGTCGACCAGCCGACCGTCCGCGTCGAAGAGGTACTTCGCCGGCCAGGCGTCGTTGCGCAGTGCCCGCCAGAAGGTGAAGTCGTCGTCGATCGCGATCGGGTAGGTGAGCCCGTGGTCGCGGACCGCCCGGTCGATGTTCTCCGGGCGGCGGCCGAACCCGAACTCGGGCGCGTGCACGCCGACGACGGTCAGGCCCAGGTCGGCGTACTGGCGGTGCAGCGCCTTGACGTACGGCGCGGTGCGGATCCAGTTGACGCAGGTGTACTCCCAGATGTCGATCAGGACCACCCGGCCGCGCAGGTCGTCGGGGGTCAGCGGCGGCGAGTTCACCCACCGGTCGACGGTGATGGGCGGAAGCTGCACGGTCAGGTTCGCGGTCATGCCGGCACCTCGACAGCCGCGGCCCCGACGATCGACTTGTCGTCGTCGTCCTGGACGTAGCCCACCACCATGGCCCGCCGGGGTTCGAGGTCGGGTGGCACCGCGAGGTCCACGCGCCCGCGCATCAGGTTCAGGTCGGCCGAGGCGAAGGCGCGCACCACGGCGTCCTGCCGCAGCCTGCGGCCGGCGTTCTCCCCCCGCGGGACGTCGTTCTCCAGGCCGCGTTCCACGACCGCCACGTTCAGCACCGCCCGCTCCGGCGGCTGCTCGGCCTGGTAGTCCACCGTCACGCGGCGCCCCCCGTCGGCCGGCTCCGCCGTCACCGCGAGCGGCGTCGCGGCCGGCTCGGTGAGGGCCGCCTTGACGGCGTCGGTCGCCGACCGCCGGTCGGAGCCGACGAACTCGACGGTGCCGTTGACGACCATCTGCGGCGTGTAGAGGCCGCGCGCCTGGAAGGCGCGGGCGTACGCCTCCTGGCGCAGCGTGTGCGCCTCGTTCCCGTACGGGTCGGCCCAGCCCAGATGGTCCCAGTAGTCGACGTGGAACCCGAGCGCGAAGACCGGCTGGCCCCGCTCCCGGGCGTCCCGGTCGATCTCGGACAGCACGTCCTCGGCGGGCGGGCAGCTGTTGCAGCCCTGGGAGGTGAACAGCTCCACGACGGCGAAGCCGTCACGGGCGTTGTTCGACCCGGTGCGCGTGGTGTCCGGCACGGCGCGTCCTCCTCGGTCGGTCCGGCGGGCTCCAGCGGCCTTCCCGTTCCGCCCGTGACCATTCCCGGACCGTTCCGGACGTGACCTGTCGCTGCGCATCTGGCGAAGGTGTCCTGAGCGCCGTCGGGCCACCGGAAATCACGTCGCCGCGCCGCGACCGGCGTGCGATCGTGACCGCATGCCCCAGCCGGTCCTGCGTACCGAACGCCTGCTGCTGATGCCGCTCGCCGGCCGGCACCTGGAACTGGAGGTCCGGCTCGACTCCGACCCGGAGGTGCTGCGCTACCTCTACGGTCGGGCGCGGTCCCGGGCCGAGGTCGCCGAGGCGCACACGCGGCGGATGGGCCTGGCCGACAAGGTGGACGGCCTGGGCTTCTGGATGGCGTTCGGCACCGACGGCGGGGCGCCGGGCTCGGCGCCGCCGGCCACCGAGGACACCGGCGACTTCGTCGGGCTGCTGATGCTGCCGCCCGCGAACGGTCCCGACCAGCCGGACGACCCGAGCGTCGCCGAACTGGGCTACCGCATGGTCCGCCGCTACTGGCGGCGGGGCCTGGCCAGCGAGGCGTCGCGGGTCCTGCTGCGGCACGCCTTCGACACCGTCGGGCAGCGGCGGGTGATCGCGCAGACCATGGCCGTGAACACCGGTTCCCGCCGGGTCATGGAGTCGGTCGGCATGCGGTACGTCCGCACCTTCCACCCGGCGTGGGACGACCCGCTGCCCGGATCGGAGCAGGGCGAGGTCGAGTACGAGATCACCCGCGAGATGTGGACGGCGGCGCGCGATCAGGCGGGCCCGCAACGCTCCCGCAGCGTCGACACCCCGGGACCGGTCAGGTCGTCGCAGTAGGCGCTCCGGCCGGCCATCGCCATGGTCAGCGCCAGGGTCGTGCCGCGCACCAGGGGCCCGTCGCCGGCGGTGAAGGGACCGTCGGTCGCCTCGACCCGCAGGCCGGCGGTGGCACTGCGGCCGGCGACGGTGAAGTCACGGCCGGCGTAGAAGCGGGCGACGGGGCTGACGGCCTCGACCGGGGGCGTACGCCCGATTCCGAGGGGACGGCGAATGTCCTGGGCGTGCACGATCACCTCGCCGAGCCACGCCTCGGTCGGGCCGAACGTCGAGGTCGTGCTGTCGATCACGCGCCGGAACCGTGCGAGCGTCTCATCCGGGGTCGCGCCCCGGTGCTCGGCGAGACGCCGGTCGTTGTGCCGGTCGAAGTCGAACCGGGCGCCGAGCACGCTGGCCGTCCAGCGCAGCCGCCCGACGCTCGCCGCCGCCGTCAGGTGGGCGACGACCTCCTCCACCGTCCACCGCCCGCACAGCGAACGCTGGGCCCACTGCGCCGTCTCCAGCGCGGCGAGGTCCTCGGCGAGCGCCGCACGCTCCGCGTGCGCCAGCACCCACAGAGCCTCCCGAGACACCGACACCCGAACCTCCAGAAGCAGATCGACCTTTGCGAAAAAGACGTCATGGGAACCCCAAACTCATCGGCGCCCTCACCCCAATCCCGTCGATCTTGCAGTTCTGGCCCTCGATTCGGGCCGAACATCCCTTATGCCGGGGCAGAAAGTGCAAGATCGCGGGTGGTGGTGGGGGGGTTCGTACCATGCCGGGCGCGCCCGTGCTTGGCGGGTGGTACGGACGCCGGTCGCCGGGGACGGGGTGCGTGGCGGCGGCCCGAGGATCAGCGCGCGGAGGTTTCCTTGTCCCGACGTCACCGCCGGGGTCGGCTCGCCCCGGTACTGCTCACCGTCCTCCTGGCGGCGGTCGCCGCCTGCACCGCCGACAAGGGACCCGAACGGTCCGGCGGCGAGAAACGCTCGGCACGGGCGGATCCAGCGCTGCTCGCGCTCGGTGAACTGCTCGACGAGAACGGCGCGCTGCCGGTCGCCCAGGCCCAGCGGATGGTGGCCGGCCTGGTGCAGCCGCTTCCCGACGTGCAGCCGTGGACGGTGGCGGGCGCCGAGTCCCCGGCCCTGGCCGGTCTCGCGCTGCGCCGCGTCGCGCAGGCCCTGCCCACCCTGGATCCGCCGGTCGCCGAGGCGATCGAGGCGATCACCGAGCCGGCCGCCGACGAGGAGGAGGAGATCGTCCTGCAACCGGGCCAGGCGCGCGCCCGGACCGGCGCGACGACTGCCGCGCCCGCCTCGGTGCCCTCCGAGGAGGAGCTGACCGGTGTGATCGCCGGCGTGGTCGCCGGTATCGAGGAGCGCAGCGGGCACCGGCTGCGGCTGCCGATCCGGGTCCGCGTGGTGCCGGACACGCGGACCCGCGGCGACGCGGTGCTGGTCCCGATGGTCGCCGGCGACACGGTACGCGCCTGCCGCATGCTGCTGCCCCGAGGCCTGTTCGGCCAGGACGCCGCCTCGGTCACCAGCACCGTCGCGCACGAGGTGTGGCACTGCTTCCAGTACGACGCCGTGCCGCTGCGCCGCCTCGACGTTGCCCCACTGTGGATCATCGAGGGGCAGGCCGAGTGGGCGGGTGAAACCTACGTCGGCGGCTCCCCGTCGAGCGCCGGGCGCTGGGACACGTGGCTGCTGCAGCCGGCGCAGGCGCTGACCCGGCGCAGCTACGACGCCATCGGCCTGTACGCGGTGGCCGCCGCGGCGGGCGCCGACCCCTGGCGTACGGCCCTGCCCATGCTCGGCCGGCGCGGCGCGCCCGCGGTCGAGACACTGTTCGGTCAGCCCCCGACCCTCGCCGTACGCCGGGTCGCCACGTCCCTGGTCCGCTCGCCGCAACTCGGCGACGTGTGGGAGTCCAGCGGGCCGGGGATCACCGACGCCCGCGGGGCCGCGCAGATGACCGTTCCGGCCGGGGAGTCCCGGGAGGCCCGGATGCGGGTGCCCGCCTTCGGCGTCCTTCCGGTGCGCCTCATCGCGTCCGGCGGCGAGGTGCTTCGGGTCGCCGTGGAGGGCGGGGCGGCGGGTGCGGTCGCCATGCCCGGCGCCGGCACCGTGGAGCTGAACCCCGGGGGAAGTGCGCTGTTCTGCCTCGTCGAGGGGGGTTGCGCGTGCCCGGACGGGACGGTTCTGGAGGGCGTACCGCAGGTCACGGCCGGAGAGGGCGCTGCCGCCGTCGGGGCGGTGACCGCCGGTGAGGTCGCGGTGCTCGCCGAGTACCGCACCGTCGAGCAGGAGTGCGCGGCGAGCAACCTCGTCGGCGAGTGGGTCACCGACGTCTCGAACGTGATGCGGATGCTGTCCACGCAGTACGGCGCGATGCCGTCCTGCCGCGGGCCCTGGGTGGTGACGTTCACCGCGGACGGCCGGTTCAGCGCCGGGTACGAGGCCACCTGCCGGGTGAACCGGGTGACCGGCCAGGCTCGGGCCCGGTTCGCCGGGACGTACACGGACACCGGGCGAAGCTTCACCGTGTCGAACGTGACCGGCGACGGCACGATGACGATCGGCGGCCGCACGAGTCCGCTGCCCGGCGTGGAGGGGTTCCGGACCGCGCTCGGCGGGACGGCCGACTACGTCATCGACGGCGACACCCTGACCTACTGGTTCGCCGCCCCGGACGGGAAGAAGCCGACGATCGTGCTGACCCGGCGGTCCTGAACGCGGCCGGCGTGAATATGTCGGACCGGAATACCGCTGGCCAATGCACGCGCAAAGGCAGGAGCCCCGGCACACCGGCCGGGGCTCCTGCGGTGCGAAGTGATTCTCGGCGAAGCGGTTGACTTACGCCGGCGAGAGACCCTCGGCGAAGTCGTACAAGCTCTTGATGTCGTTGTCGAAGTACGGGCCGTCGAATTGGCCGTTGCCGGGATTGTCGCCGTGGCTGACGACGCTGTTGATGTATCCCAGACCGTTCTGGTCGTTGTACTCCTGCAACCAGGGTCCGCCGCTGGATCCGTACGTCATGTTGCACCACATCCGGATCTGCTGGCCACCGGCGTGCCAGCTGCCGCTCTGGCAGTAGTACTGGATCTCGCCGCCGCCGAGGTTGGACGGGTACCCGAGAGCCGTGACCAGGGGCACGTTGTAGCCCCAGTTCCAGCGCATGCCGTTGCCGCCGACCGTCTCGACGACCTTCAGGCCCCAGCTTCCGCCGTTGTGCATGATGGCGATGGCCATGTCCTCGTCGAAGCTGCTGTTGTTGACCCACGCGGTGCGGGCCGTCAGCTGGTAGGCCACGAACGTGCCGAACGGGCGCGCCCCGCTGCGGTACCGGGGCACGAACTGCCAGTTGCGGTACCACTGGCCGCCGCGACCCTGGTGCACGCAGTGGCCGGCGGTCATGACCAGTCGCCGCTTACCGCTGGCCACCGTGCTGGCCGAGCAGGAGGCGGTGCCGCCGCTGGGGGTGGTGAAGTAGACCTTGCCCACGGTCTTCGACTCGTTGAGCTGGATGCTCTTGTCGTCGGTGCTGGCGACCCGCGGTGCCACCGGCGCGACCGCGCCCGCCGGCCCCTTGGGCTCCGGCGCCGGGCGCCGCGCGTCGGTGGCGCCGCCCGCGCTGGGCAGGTCCAGGTCGACGGCGCTCGCCATGCGCTGCGGCGTCCAGAACTCGGCGACCTCCTTGGCGATCTTCTCGTTGGTGATCGCCCGGCCGTCGGTCGTGCGGGCGACGGTGGTGGTGTTGCCGGTGCGGTCGGTCGTCGGTTTCGCCTCGGCGACCGACGGGCCGGTCACGACCAGCGCGAGCGCGAGGCTGGCCGTCGCCGACCAGCGCAGGGTTGGTTTCAAGAGTTGCCCCCTTTTTCTCCGTGCCCCGATTGGGCGACCGAAACGTATCGACGGAATTGCAGTGATCGCAACATGATCGAATGCCAGGAAATTGACAATGACTGCTTGGCGACCGATAACGTTCGACACAAAGCCGTTCACATTTTCGGTGCAATCCCAAAACCGCGAGGACAACTCGGAATGGGCACTTTCCGTCGCGCGGGAATTGCAATTCCGGCAGTGCGCCGGTAAAGGAATGCGTCTACCGGGCGGCGGTCGCACGCAGTGCGGCGAGGGCCGTCCGCACCGCCGGTGTGTGCTCGACCGCGTCGTGCACCACGACGTGGATCGACCGCACCGGCGTCGGGCGGACCACGCGGACGCGGGTCACCCCGTCAGGAAGGTGGGCCGCGCCGAGCGCGGGGAGCACCGTAAGGCCGATGCCGGCCGCGACGAAGGCGAGCGCGGTCGGGTAGTCGTGCGCCTCGACCCGGAAGGCGGGGCTGAATCCGGCGGCGGTGCAGGCCTCGATCAGGTTGGCGCGGCACCAGCCCCGGGCGAAGTCGTTGTCGACCCAGCGCTCCTCGGCGAGGTCGGCCAGGTCCGTCTCGGCCCGGCCGGCGAGACGGTGACCGGCGGGCAGCACCGCCACGTACGGGTCGTCGAGGAGGTGGTGGGCGGTGAACCCCGGGCCGGGATCGAAGCCCTGCCGCGCCACGACCACCTGGAGGTCGGCGCGTTCCTCCGCGCTGTCCGGGATGTGTTCACGCAGCTCCAGGTCGAGCCGGACACCGGGGTGGTCGGCGAGGACGCACCGCACCACGTGCGGCATCCACGCCGCGCCCACCGACGCGAAGTACGCGATGGACAGTGCGCCGGTGCGGCCGGTGCGCAGGTCCGCGATCAGCGACTCGGCCGCACCGAGCCGGGCGAGCACCCGGTCCGCCTCGGCGGCGAGGGCGTGCCCGGCGGCGGTGGGCCGCAGGCCCCGGCCCGCCCGGGCGAGGAGGGTGAGGCCGGTCTCGCGTTGCAGCGCGCTGAGGTGCTGGCTCACCGCGGAGGGGGTGTAGCCCAGGTTGGCGGCGGCCGCTTGGACGGACCCGGAGGCCACGACGGAACGGAAGACACGGAGGCGGTGGACGTCGAGCACCCGACAACTGTAAAGCCGTACTGAAGTGTTGTGAAGAAATAATCACTGGTGCTGAACAGTCGGGCGCACCAGAATCGGCCCATGACGCTCACGCAGCCCACCGCCGCCCGGAGCCGGCCCGCCGGCACGGCCGGCGACGGCGCCCCCGCGGCGTACGCCCGGTCCTGGCCGACCCTCGCCGCCGCCGGGACGACGGTGTTGCTGTGGGCGTCGGCGTTCGTCGGCATCCGCTTCGCCGGGCACGACTACTCCCCCGGTGCCATGGCGCTGGGCCGGATGGCGGCGGCGTCCGCCGCGCTGGGCGCGTTCGTGGCCCTGACCGCCGGGCTCCGGCGCGACCGGGCGCCGCGCCGGACCGCGATGCCGCGTGGCGGGACCCTCGGGTTGATCGCACTGTGGGGCGTGGCCTGGTTCGGCGGGTACAACGTGGCGCTCAACGCCGCCGAGCGGCTGGTCGACGCCGGCACGGCGGCACTGCTGGTGGCGGTCGCGCCGATCCTTGTCGCGGTGGCCGCGGTGCTGGTCCTGGGCGAACGCCTCACCCGCCGGCTCGGCGTCGGGGTGGCGATCGCCTTCGCGGGCGTCGCCCTGATCGCGGCAAGCGGCTTCACCGGGCACGCCGACAAGCTCGGCGTCGCGCTGGCGGTGCTCTCCGCGATGCTGTACGCGTTCGGCGTACTGCTCCAGAAACGCCTGCTGGCGCGGGTGGACGCCGTGACGATGACCTGGCTCGGCGCGCTGGCCGGGACCGCGGCGCTGCTGCCGTTCGCCCCCACGCTGCTCGACGAGCTCGCCGCGGCGCCGGCGGAGGCCACCCTCGGCATGCTGTACCTGGGCGTGTTCCCCACCGCGGTCGGCTTCCTCGCCTGGGGCTACGTCCTGTCCCGCTGGACGGCGGGGCGCACCACGGCCGCGACCTACCTGGTGCCGCCGGTGACCGTCCTGCTGTCCTGGACCCTGCTGGGCGAGGTGCCGGCGCCGCTGGCACTGCTCGGCGGCGCGCTCTGCCTGGCCGGCGTGGTCCTCGCGACGCGCCGCTGACCCCGAGCCGGCCTGCTCAGCTAGCCCGCAGGCAGAACTCGTTGCCGTCCGGGTCGGCCAGCTCGACGGTGCCGTCCGCACCGGCCCCGAGCCGGGTGGCCCCGAGAGCGACCAGCCGGTCGACCTCCGCCCGCTGGTCGCCGCCGGCCGGGGCGAGGTCGAAGCGCTGTCGGTTCCGCCCGGTCTTTGGGGCCACCGGCGGGCCGCCCCACGCGACCTTCGTGCCGCCGTACGGCGACTGGACCGCGGTCTCCTCGTCCTGGTCCCACACCAGCGGCCAACCCAGCGCCGCGCTCCAGAACAGACCGACCTCGCGGGTGCCGTCGCAGGCCAGCTCACCGAGGAAGCCGCACCCGGCGAGGAAGTTGTTGCCCGGCTCGATCACGCAGAACGCGTAGCCCTCGAGGTCGGCCAGGACGACGTGCCCCTCCTCGGGGCGCTGCCCGACGTCGAGGTGGCTGCCGCCGAGCCGCAGCGCCGTCGCCACCGTACGCTGCTGGTCGTCCGGGGCGGCACTGGTCAGGTGCAGGTGGATGCGGTTCGGCCGCACCAGCTCTTCGCGGGTCGGGGCGAAACGGAGGCCGACCTGGGTGTCGTCGCCGGGCAGGAGCAGGCCACCGGAGTCCTCGACGATCTCCCGGTCGAGCAGGCCGGCCCAGAACCGCGCCGCGCGAGCCGGATCGCGCGCATCGAAGGTCACCGACAGCAGTCGCGAGAGCATCGGCCCACAGTAGACACGGGCCACCGGGCCGACAAGGCGATAATCGGTCACCGGGCGCGGCCGACCCGGTCGACGAGCCAGGGAGGCAGCGACATGTCCGGCACGCAGCTGTACGACACCATCGGCGCCACCTACACCGTGACGCGGCGCACCGAGCCGCGGATCGCCGCGCAGGTCTGGGCCGCGCTCGGCGACGCGCGGACGGTGTTGAACGTCGGGGCCGGGACCGGCTCGTACGAGCCCACCGACCGGGCCGTCCTCGCGGTGGAGCCGTCGGCGCTCATGCGTGCGCAGCGCCCCGCAGAGGCGGCGCCGTGCGTGGCCGCCGCCGCGCAGAGCCTGCCCTTCGCGGACCGGTCCTTCGACGCCGCGATGGCCTTCGCCACCGTCCACCACTGGCCGGATCCGGTCGCCGGCCTGCGCGAGCTGCGGCGCGTCGCCCGCCGCGTGGTGGTGTTCACGCACGACACAAGCGACGCCGCCTGGCTCGACCGGTTCTGGCTCACCCGCGACTACCTGCCGGAGGTCGCCGGTCTCCTCGCCGGGCGGCCGTCGCTCACCGTTCTGGCCGACGCGATCGGCGCCCGCGTGGAGCCGGTGCCCGTACCCTGGGACTGCGTCGACGGCTTCTTCGAGGCGTACTGGCGCCGGCCCGAGGCCTACCTGGACGAGAACGTACGTCGCGGGGTGTCGGTCTGGACCCGGGTCGGGCCGGACGCCGAGCGGCGGGCGGTGCGCGACCTCCGCGCCGACCTCGCCTCCGGCCGGTGGGCGCAGCGCAACCGCGACCTCGTCGACCTCGACGCGGCCGAGCTGGGCCTTCGCCTGCTCGTCGCCTGAACCCGCCACGCCTTGACCCTGCCAAGGTGTCAGGGTCGAGGCTGAACTCATGGACCTCGACGACTACCGCACGCATTCCCGCTACAGCGATCCCCGCCGGCACGCGGCGCTTCTCGACGCCGTACCCGCCGACCTGGCCGCCGTGGCGGCGACCGCCCGCAACGTGATCGTCCACTACCGGGCGGGTGGCGTGGAGCTGCCCGCCGACCGGCGGGACGAGGTGAACAACCGTTGGCTGGACCGCATCCTCGACACCGACCAGGCCCGCTTCCCGCTGCCGCTCACCGCGACCCGTCCGGCCGCCGACCGCGTCGCGGGCTGCTGTCGGGACCACACGCTGTTCACGGTCGCGGTGCTGCGCCAACACGGCGTCCCCGCTCGCAGCCGGGTCGGCTTCGCCTCCTACTTCACGCCGGGCTGGCACCACGACCACGTGCTGGCGGAGTACTGGAACGGCGAACGCTGGGTCTGGGCCGACCCGGAACTCGACCCCGCCGGCGAGTGGCAGTTCGACGGCTACGACATCGACCCGACGGCCGGGCTCTTCGACTCGGCGGCCCGGGTCTGGACGGCGTACCGGGCCGGAACGGTCGACCCCGACGTCTACGGCGTCGACGAAGGGCTGCCGATCCGTGGCGCCTGGTTCGTCTACAACTACGTCCTGCAGGAACTCGCCCACCGGCAGAAGGACGAGCTGCTGCTGTGGGACACCTTCGGCGCGATGACCGACGACCTCGCGTACGCGGATCTCGCGCTGGCCGACGAGATCGCGGCGCTGCTGCTCGCCGCCGACGGCGGCGACCGGGCGGCGGAGAAGGAGCTGGCCGACCGGTACGCCACCGACGCGCGCCTACGCCCCGGCCATTCGATCCGCAGCGTCTCCCCCGATCAACGGCGTCGTCTCGGCAGTGGACCTGCGCCGCTCGATGTAAAAGTTTCTAGACACGGTGTCAAAGACGCCTTACGCTGACCGTGTCAAGGATTCTTTACACGGGAGGCGGTTCATGACGCACGAGGAGAAACGCGCCTGGATCATGCTGGTGGTCATTGCGGTCGGGTACGCCGTGTACGCCGCCGTCATCCTCAGCCGGGTCGACGGCGGGCCGCTCGCCGCCACCCCGTACGCCGGGGTTCTGCTGTGGACGGTCGGTGGCGCCATCGTCGCGGCCATCGTGGCCGAGATCGCGATGGGCGTGGTGAACCCGCGGGCGTCCCGCGTCAAGGACGCGCGCGACCGGGAGATCGGGCGGCTCGGCGACCACGTCGGGCAGGCGTTCGTCGTCATCGGCGCGGTGTCGGCGCTGCTGATGGCGTTGGCCGAGTGGGACTGGTTCTGGATTGCCAACGTCATCTACCTGTGCTTCGTCCTGTCGGCGGTGGTCGGCTCCCTGGCGAAGGTGATCGTCTACCGCAAGGGCGTCCCGCAGTGGTGAAACCGACCCGCGTCACGAACAACATCCGCGCGCTGCGCTTCGCGCACGACGAGATGACCCAGGCCGAGCTGGCCGAGCGGATCGGCGTGACCCGGCAGACCGTCATCGCCATCGAGCAGGGCCGCTACTCGCCCTCGCTGGAGATGGCGTTCCGGATCGCCCGCGTGTTCGGCGTACGGCTCGACGACGTGTTCCAGTACCCCGAGGAGGCGACACCGTGAAGGCCATCGTCCAGGACACCTACGGCCCGCCGGACGTGCTCCGGCTCCGCGACATCGACCGGCCGTCCATCGGCGACCGCGACGTTCTCGTCCAGGTCCACGCGGCCGGGGTCGACCCCGGAGTCTGGATCTTCATGACCGGCCGCCCCTACCTGGCCCGGCTGGCCAGCGGGCTGCGCCGGCCCCGGGTGCCGGTGCGCGGCCGGGACGTCGCCGGGACCGTGGTCGCCGTCGGCACCCGGGTGACCCGGTTCCAGCCGGGCGACGAGGTGTTCGGCACCTCCCTGCGCGGCTCGTACGCCGAGTTCGCGAGCGCGCCGCAGCGGCGGCTGGCCCGCAAGCCGGCCAACGTGTCGTTCACGCAGGCCGCCGCCGTGCCGGTCTCCGGGATGACCGCGCTACGGGCGGTCCGCGACACCGGCGAGGTGCGGCCGGGGCACCGGGTGCTGGTCATCGGCGCGTCCGGCGGTGTCGGGTCCCACACCGTGCAGATCGCCAAGGCGTACGGGGCGACGGTCACCGCCGTGTGCGCCCCGGCCAGGGCCGATTTCGTACGCTCCCTCGGCGCCGACGACGTCCTCGACTACACAAGCGAGGAGGTCGACCGCGACGGCCCGGTGTACGACGTGGTCATCGACACCGGCGGTGACCGGCCGTTCGCCCTCCTGCGCCGCGCCCTCACCCCGCGCGGGACGCTGGCGCTGGTCGGCGGCTCGTACACGAAGGGGCCGGTGCTCAGCGGCTACGACCGGCAGATGGTGCGCGCGCCGCTGCTGTCCCTGTTCGTCGGCCAGCGGCTGCGCTCGGTGAGCGCCGTGGAGCGGGCCGAGGACCTGGACGAGCTACGGGATCTCATCGAGTCCGGCGCGCTCACCCCGGCGGTCGACCGCACCTACCCCCTCGCCGAGGCGGCGGACGCGATCCGCCACTTCCGGGACGGGCACCCGGCCGGCAAGGTCGTCGTCACCATCTGACCCGCGCTGCCGGCGGCCTGACCCGTGCCGCCGACGGCGGTCGCCTCACCTCCGACGCGGGTCGCGGCGGAACTCCGCCCAGATCTTGGACATGCTGTTAGCGTCGTGCGGTGTTCGCCACCGAACGGGTCAGGCTGCGCCCGCCCACACCCGACGACGCCCCGAGCCTGTTCCGCCTGCAGAGCGATCCCGAGCTGCACCTGCTCACCGACGAGGAGGCGTTCCTGCCGGGTCATGCCGGCCAGGTTCGCGCCCAGTTGGAGAAGCAGGTCACCGAGCCAAGCGACGGCGAGACCACGGTGACGCTGCTGGCCGAGACGGTGGCCGACGGCACGTTCCTGGGCCGGGGCACGCTGTGGGGGGTCAATTCCTTCAACGGGTACGGCCACCTCGGCATCAGGCTGGTTCCGGAGGCGCGCGGCCAGGGGTACGGCACCGAGGTGATCCAGCTGCTCTGCCGGTACGGCTTCCGCAACCGCAACCTGCGCCGGCTGGAACTGGAGATGCTGGCCAGCAACCTGGCGATGCGGCGGACCGCGGAGGCGTGCGGCTTCACGCACGAGGTCACCCAGCGGGAACGCGAGTACGACGGCGACGGCTTCGTCGACCTGGTGCTCTACGGCCTGCTCCGGCGCGACTGGAAGCCGACCGACCGGAACAACTCTTCGGCCCAGTCATATCGCGCACCTGGATTATCGGGTCGATGAGCGCGGTGGCCGGCTGTTAGCGTCGGGCCCGTGTTCGCCACCGAACGGGTCCGACTGCGCCCGCCCACACCCGACGACGCGCCGAACCTGTTCCGCCTGAAGAGCGATCCCGAGCTGCATCTGATCACCGACGGCGAGCCGTTCGTGCCGCGCCACGTCGGCCAGCTGCGGGCCTGGCTGGAGAAGCAGGTCGTCGAGCCGGCCGACGGCGAGACGATGGTCATGCTGCTGGCCGAGACCGTGGCCGACGGCACGTTCCTGGGCCGCGGTGTGCTGTGGGGGATCAACACCTTCAACGGGTACGGCCACCTCGGCATCGCGCTGGTCCCCGAGGCGCGCGGCCAGGGGTACGGCACCGAGGTCATCCACCTGCTCTGCCGGTACGGCTTCCGCAACCGCAACCTGCGCCGCCTGGAGCTGGAGACGCTGGCCAGCAACACGGCGATGCGGCGGACCGCGGAGGCGTGCGGCTTCACGCACGAGGGCACCCAGCGGGAACGCGAGTACGACGGCGACGGCTTCGCCGACTTCGTCCTCTACGGCCTGCTCCGGCGCGAGTGGAAGCCGTAGCCCGGACGCACAGCCGTGGCCGCCGTAGCCGCCATTGCCCCGCCGTGGCCGCCGGTCGCCTCTCGCCTCTCGCCTGTCGCCTGTCGCCTGTCGCCTGTCGCCCCGGACGCCATATCTCCTCGCGAGCGATATGACTGACAGGCATAAATATTCCTGACAGTCATATCGCTCGACAGCGAATCTCCTCCCCGGCCGGCGCCGCTGGCCTACCCCAGCCGGCGCCGCTGGCCTACCCCAGCCGGCGCCGCTGGCCTACCCCCGCAAAGGGGTGGGCTCGTCAGCGGGTCAGGACTGACCAGGGTCACCTGCCGCGCCCGCCGGCCGCTCGTGGAGCCGGGTTCCGGCCGGGCCGACGAGCGCCGGACCCGGCCGGAACGGTCCGCTCAGCTACAGGCGACGCCGTTGAGCGTGAAGCCGCTCGGCGGCGCGGCGTTGCCGCTGTGGCTGGCCTGGAAGCCGATGGTTATCGAGCCGCCCGCTGGGATGGCGGCGTTGTAGCTGACGTTCGTGGCGGTCACCTGGCCGCTGGTCGGTGAGTACGTGGCACTCCAGCCGGAGGTGATGGTCTGCCCAGCGGCGAGGTTGAACCTCAGCGTCCAGCCGTTGACGGCGCTCGTGCCGGTGTTGGTGATGGTGATGTTGTCGACCAGGCCGTTGTTCCACGCGTTGACCGCATTGGTCACCCGGCACGTCCCCGTGGGCGCACTGCCGGTCGGGGTCGGGCTGGCCGTCGGGGTCGGGCTTGCCGTCGGGGTCGGGCTGGCGGTCGGGCTGGCCGTCGGCGAGGCGGATCCTTCATCCAGGGTGATCGTGGCGATGCTCCGGGCGGGCACGTCGACGGTCGCCTGTCCCCCGCTGACGGCCACCGCCTGCGACTGGGCACTCAACGTCCGCGAGGTGACGGTGTACGAGGCCGCGGAGATGCCGTGCGGCACCTGGACGACGGCGTCGTCGACCGGGTTGTTCGACCTGTTGAGGAGCACCAGCACGACCTTGCCCCGGCCCCGGTAGGCGGTGACCTCCAGGCCGGACGCCCGCGTACTCTTCGAGACGGCGACCCGCCGGTCACCGGGACGGACGTGCTTGGCGTACTGCGAGAACGCATGGCCGCGCTTGAGGACGGCGCCCTTGGTGGTCCCGTACTGCGCCTCGCCGTCACCGATGAAGGAATAGAAGCGGCGGCCGTACCACCAGACGTAGGCGCTCCAGTTCGCCTCCATCGACTTGTGGACGGTGCGCATGATGTCGTCGAGGGTCTCGTTCCAGACGGCCGTGTTGCTCGGGTCGCCCCAGATTGCCGAACCGCTGCCGTCGGCCGCGTGCAGGTTCCACTCGGTCATCCACTGGTTCTTGCCGTGCTGGGCGGCCAGCGGGTACGGCGACAGGTTGCCGCTGTTCTCGGTGTCGTACAGGTGGCCGCCGACGTACCCGATGTTGTTGCGCGCGGCGGCGTCCTGCAGCGTGGAGTCGGTGTACGCGCGGTTGAACCGCAGCGATTCGGCCACCATCAGCCGGGTGTCCCGGACCTTGTCCCCGTGGTCGCGGACGAAGTCGCGCAGCTCGGTGCCCGTCCAGTCCATGGAGTCGTAGTCGGGGTGCCAGTCCGGCTCGTTCTGCACCGAGGTCACGTCGACCGTGATTCCCTGACCCTTCATGTACTGCACATAGCTGTCGAGGTGGGCGGCGTAGTCGTCGTAGTAGTCGGGTTTGAGCTTGCCGCCGTTGGTCCGGCTGTTGTTGGTCTTGAAGTGGGCGGGCGCCGTCCAGGGCGAGGCGAGGATCTTCACGTCGGAGCCGTAGGACTTCGCCGTCCGCAGGCTGTTGACGGCGTAACTCCACTCGCTGGACTCCGGCGACAGCCCGGTCCGTACGATCGACAGGCCGAGCTGCCCCGGGCCCAGGCCGACGAGGGTCTGTGTCTCGGCGGTGGTCCAGTGGTCGCTGCCCCAGATCGGGGTCGCGGCGCCGAACCCGTCGATTGTCTGGTACGGCGTGGCGGTGTCGACGGTGAGGTCGGGCGTCGCGGCCAGCAGGGGCGGCGCGGTCAGGATTCCCGCCACGGTGACCAGCGACGTCGCGGCGGCGAGCACGGTGACCGCGACGGCTCCGCGCCGCCGGCGGGACGATGGAACGTCATCGGGATGGGCAAGCCTCATCGGGCTTCCTCTCTACCGCCGCTGCGATGCAGGTGGCGGCACCTCGCGCAGCTGGACGCGCGGGTCAGCCCGAGCGGCCGGGCGGGCAGCGGACGAGCCGCCTGCCGTCGCTTCCAGCTACAGGTCGATCAGGAACGATCCGTTCCCGCGCCGTTGCCCTCGGCTCGGGTCATCGCTGCCCACTCCCGGGCGCCACATCGACAGCCATCGTCCCAGCCCACTGCGCCACCCGGCAACCGCCGTGCGACGTCCACCAGGGACTGCAATGACGGGAAGTCACGAATCCGGCATTCTCGACAACTAGTGTCGGTCGTGAAGGTGGCGTCCATACAGCGGGTGCAGAGGGGCGAGAGCGACATGGCCGGCGACGTTCGCGCAGGGGAAGTTGACGAACTTACGTTCATCAACCCGAAGGGTCTCTATGATCCTCGGCCGAACGCGTACTCACATCTGGCGGTGTTTCCGGCCGGCTGGCGGATGATCCTCCCGGCGGGGCAGGGCGGCGAGACCGAGGACGGCGTCCTGTCGGAGGACTTCGGGACGCAGCTCAGGCAAGCGCTGACGAACACGCAGACCGTGCTCGCGGCCGCTGGCGCCGCGATGTCGGACGTGGCGAAGTTCAACCTTCTCATCGTCGACCACGACGAGGAGAAGTTCGGGGTGGTGAAGGAGGAGTTCGGTCGCGTGTGGGGTGACCGGAAGCCGGCGTGGACTTTGATCCCGGTGCCCGCGCTGGCGCTGCCCGGCATGCTGGTGGAGATCGACGTGATCGCCGTCGTGCCGCGGTGAGGTGACACATCGCAGCGACCCGGCGGGGCAGGCCGCAAGCAGCGGATCAGCCCAGTGCCTTGCGCAGCAACGCC
Organism: Micromonospora sp. NPDC126480; assembly: GCF_040302465.1. NCBI lineage: Bacteria > Bacillati > Actinomycetota > Actinomycetes > Micromonosporales > Micromonosporaceae > Micromonospora > Micromonospora sp. NPDC126480. Next base: position 23,720 of record NZ_JBEORU010000020.1, on the reverse strand, counting down.
GTCAACTGGTCCTGTTCGTCGGGTGAGAGTCGTCCGACCGCTGTACGGGCGAAGGTGAAGGCCGTTGCGAACCGCTCGTTGATCTCGCTGCCGAGAGGGGTTCGCGCGACCAGTCGTGCGCGGCGGTCCCGGGGATCCGGTTCGCGGGTCACGAGGCCGAGCGCTTCGAGTCGCGCGACGATCTGGGTGATGTTGGAGGCATCACAGCCCAGTTCCTCGGCCAGGGCGCCCATGCCGCGTCGCTCATCGAGTCGCCCCAGCACACATGCCTGCGCCGGGCTGAGCGACAGCTCGGCCGCGGCCGTCTCGTAGGCGCGATCGTAGACATCGACCAGGTCGAACAAGGCAGCCTCGGCCTCGGACGAGGTGGTCACTGGTCTGTTCGGCACCGCCACGGTCCCCACCCTAGAACAGTTACTTGATTCGCTCAACTATCTGTGATCGGATGATCCTTGATTGACTCAAGTAATGGAGGGGTGCGGATGGACAGCAGAGCCGAGCGCACAGCGAGCGGCGCGCTCGTGGCGCCGCAGATGAACGCGATCGTCCTCGACCGGTTCGGCGGCGTCGACGAACTCTCGCCACGCCGGATACCGCTCCCCGCGGTCGGGGACAACGACGTCCTCATCCGGGTGGAGTTCGCCGGGGTCGGGTCCTGGGACGCGGTCGAGCGGGAGGGGCACTACGACGGCGCCTTCGGCGTCGCGTCGACCTTCCCCTACGTGCTCGGCTGGGACGCGGCGGGCAGGGTGGCCGCGGTCGGCCGCAACGTCACCCGGTTCGACGTGGGTGACCGGGTCTACGCCGCGTCGATGCCGGTGCCGCGTGGCGGCTTCTACGCCGAGTACGGCGTCGTCGAGGCGGAGTTCGTGGCGCGCGTGCCCGACCGGATGCCGACGGAACAGGCCGGCCCGCTGGCGTGGGACGCCCTGACCGCACTGAGCGGCCTCGACCTGCTGGACCTGCGGCCCGGCCAGACGCTCATGGTCTTCGGAGCCAGCGGAGGTATCGGGCACATGGCCGTGCAGCTGGCGCGGCACAGCGGCATCCGGGTGCTGGCCGTGGCCTCCGGGGACGACGGCGTCGCCCTCGCCCGCCGGCTGGGCGCTGACCACGCCGTCGACGGTCGCCGAGACGATGTGCTCGCTGCGGCGTCCGCATTCGCGCCGGACGGGCTCGACGGGGCTCTGGTCACCGTGGGCGGCGAGACCGCCGAACGCTCTCTCGGCGCGATCAAGGGCTCGGGGCGGATCGCCTGGCCGAACGGCGTCCTGCCCGTGCCGGTGACGCCACCGAAGGCGACACTGTCCCACTACGACGGGGATCGGAGCCGCACCGCCACCGACCGGCTGAACGCGATCATCGAGGCGAGCACCTTCGAAGTCCACGTCGCCCGGACCTTCCCGTTGGAGCGGGTCGTGGACGCGCACCGCGCCCTCAACGATCACTATGTCGGCAAGCTCGCCCTCAAGGTCGGACAGGACGCAGCGAACGGCCCGTAGCGCCAGCGGATCACCCCGCAGTCTCATGCCCCACTGACGATCACCATCTCGTTGCCTTCGGGGTCGGCGACCCGCCAGCGGCCCTCCGACTCGTCGAGGAGCCGGCCACCGGCTGCGACGATCGTGGCGAGGCGCGCCTGCGCGAGGTCCGGCGGCACAGCGAGTTCGACGTGGAGACGGTTGTGCTGCCGGCGCCGCTCCGTCTCCGAAGCGTCCAGCTTTTGGAACACCAGCACCGGGTTCAGCCGCCGCGGATCGTGAATATCGCTGACCCCGGCTCGCCGGTCTTGGGTGTATCCGAGCGCGGCAACCCAGAACGCGCGGACCGCGGCGACGTCGGCGGCGTCGAGGACGAGCTGCGCGAAGCGCGGCAGCCCCGGATCCGCGGTGGCCCCAAGTTCGCGGGCAGCGGTCTGGAGGTTTGCGGCGAGGTCGGTGAAGTCGAGTTCGAGGCCGTGGGCGTCGTCCTCCCACTGGTCCTTTCCGCTGTCGATGATCACGAGCCCGGGGCGCAGGTCGACCAGCAGCGGGAAGCCCGCGTCGACGGCCAGCGCCGCTGCTGCGGCGGCCAGGTCACGCTGCTGCGCCGGCGAGGTGACGCGGTAGCACGCCATCGCGCTGAACACCGCCTGCCAGTCGGCTGTTCCGGTGCTCTCGCCGAGCGCCGCGCCGGGCACCAGGTCGACCTCGTTGCCGTCGGGGTCGGCGTGCCGGACTCCGTACGGTCCCGACGCCTCACCGGGGCTCGCCCGCTCGACCGCCGCGGCCGGCCGTACCACGTCGAGGTGGATGCGGTTGCGCAACGGCCGTGGCTCGGTCGACTGCCGGATCCGGATCGCGGGGTCGCGCCGCAACGGGTCCGTCAAACCGCCGTCTGCCCCGGGCGCGTAGTCGAGCACGCGCTGCCAGAACCGCTCCACCGCTGGCGGGTTCGCGGATTCGACCACGACGCTCAGGTGCTGCAGCGCCGCAGGGTTCGCGGCCAGCCCGAGATCCCGCGCGGCCGCCGAGACCGCCTCGGCGTGCTCGTCCGAGTCGAGGCGTACCCGCACGCCTGTTGCGCGCAGGTCGACCGCGATGTCGGCCGGCAGCCCCACGACGCGCCCGGCCAGCGCAGCCGCCTCGGTCATTGAGGGCGCGTCGAACCAGGCCGTCGCAACGCCATCGACCATCCGCCAATCCGTCCCGATCTCTGCCATGCCCCGCACTGTAGAGAGGTCGTCGATCTGCAGCTACGCCTGCGCGACGTTCCCATGTACGCGGCCTGGTGCCGGTGCGGAGTAGCGGGCGAACCGTACAGTGGCGGCATTGCTCTTCGTAGCCTGGCCACGACCCCGTTCAGCCACCTGATCGATGGAGGTGCCGGTGGATGAGATCAATGTGATCGTGGCGGCGCTGGCGGCCGGCGCGACCGCCGGGGTGTCCGGCACCGCCACCGAAGCGGTCAAAGACAGCTACCAGTTGCTGAAGGCGTCGCTGAGGCGCCGGTTCACCGGGCGGAACACCGCCCTGGAGCAGTTGACGACTGACGAGACAGAGCCTGGGGTGTGGCAGGCCCGCATCGGCCGGGACCTGTACGACACCGGCGCCGTCGCCGACCCCCAGGTCCTGGCGGCAGCTCGGGAGCTGTTGACGCTCGCCGACCCCGCCCGCGCCGCACAGCTGAACATCACCGTGGACACGGTCAACGGGGCGGTCGGCTCCTTCCACGCACCGGTCACTTTCGACCAACGGACGCAGCTCCCCCCAGCACCGCCGGCAGCCGGGTAGAGGCGACGGCTGCCGGCACCACCGAACCGCCTGACCTACGTCTACGCGACGCGTACGGTCCGGTCGGAGCCTTCTACGGTCCGGTCACGGTCGGCGGCCGTAACCAGGTCGACTGGCCGTACCAGTCGGGGTCGATCCCACCGGCAGCCGACCACTTCCAGCTGCGGGACGCGGTGGCCGCACTGGACGCCGCGACCGCGCCAGGCAGCACCGCTGTCGTGTGCCAGGTGCTGTCGGGTCTCGGCGGCGTCGGCAAGACCCAACTGGCCGCCCATCTCGCCCGGCGGGAGCTTGCCGACGGTGCGGTGGACCTGCTCGTCTGGACGACCGCCACGTCCCGGGCGAACGTCCTGTCGTCGTACGCCTCCGTGGGCAACCACCTCAGCGGGACCGACGACAAGGACCCGCAACGGGCCGCCGAGAGGTTCCTCGCCTGGCTCGCCACCACCCAGCGACGCTGGCTGGTGGTCCTGGACGACCTCACCGAGCCAGGCGATCTCACCGGGCTGTGGCCACCGTCGACGCCGAACGGTCGGACGGTCGTCACCACCCGCCGTCGGGACGCGGCACTGCTGGGCTCCGGCCGGATCCCGGTCGAGGTGGGCGTCTTCACGCCGGCCGAGGCCGAGAAGTACCTGCGTGGCAAGCTGGCCGGCCGGGCCGACCTCGCCGAAGACGTCGCAGGGCTCGCCGCCGACCTGGGCTATCTGCCGCTGGCCCTCGCTCAGGCTTCCGCGTACCTTTTGGACCGGGGGCTGACCTGCGGCGAGTACCGCAAGCGGTTCGCCGACCGGCGACGGCAGTTGGCCGACCTCGTGCCGGAGCCGCAAGCACTGCCCGACGGCCACCGCGCGACAGTCGCCGCGACCTGGTCGCTGTCGATCGAGCTGGCCAACGCGATGACCCCGGCCGGGCTGGCCCGGCCGCTGCTGGAGCTGGCCAGCCACCTGGACCCCAACGGTGTGCCGACCAGCGTCTTCACGACCCTGGCCGCGCTGCGGTACCTGGACGAGGGCCGGGGATCGTCGCCGCGCCGCACCGCGTTCCTGGCAACGTTGCGGCGGTCCCGGCGGCAGACGCGACCGCAGGTCAGCGCAGCCGACGCCCGCGACGCGCTGCACTGCCTGCAGCGGCTCAGCCTGGTGGCGCTCACCGACGACGCCAGCGAGGTACGCGTGCACGCGCTGGTGCAACGCGCCACCCGTGAGCAGATTCCGCCGGACCGGCGGGACGCTGCTCAGCAGAGCGCCACCACCGCGCTGCGGCAGAGCCGCGGGCCGGACGCGGTCCTCCGGTTCGACCTGACCCTGGAGGAGACGGCGTTCGGCCGAACAGCGCCGATCACGATCGACACTGCCGTCACGTGCAACACCTGCGGCGGGGAATTGCCGGCGCTGTTCGACTGCCGCGACTGCGCAGGCGACGGGCGGCTGAGGACCCGCCGGACGCTGACCATCAAGTTCCCGGCCGGTGTCGAGGGCGGGATGCGGATCCGGCTGGCACAACAGGGCGAGGCTGGACGCTACGGAGGGACCTGCGGCGACCTGTACATCGAGATCAACGAACTGCCACACGAACGGTTCACCCGTCGCGGCGATGACCTGCACTGCACCCTGGACAGCTCGTCCATCGACCTCGCGGCGGGCGGCATCCTGCCGGTCGTCGGGCTCGACGGCGCGACGTTCCGGATCCGGGTGCCGCCCCGAGTGCACCCCGGCACAAGGATCCGGGTAGCCGGCCAGGGCGTGCCGCACCTCAGGCAGACCGACCGCGGGCGCGGCGACCTCTACGTCACGCTGCGCTAGCCTCCCGACGGGCACCCGATCGCGGCGCCCCCCTGCCACCGCTCAGTGTCGACGACATGGTGGGTGGCGTCTTCTCCGCCATGTCGCCTGACCGGCTGCCCTCAGCAGCGGGCCGGGCCGCGTTCGGGGCCGAGGTGCGCGACGCTCTCGGCGGGCGCGACACAGTCACCGAGCGGGTCCGCGTATGGCCGCAGTTCGGCACGCTTTATTGAGCGGCTGGCCACCCAATTCCATAGGCACAGGATCCCGCTGCCGACGGCACTGCTCCTGCCCACTCCGCCCGCCCCATCCCGTGTCGATCATGGAGCCGTGGTGCCTGACAAAACCGCTCGTCTCGTCACTTTCCTGGCACCACAACTCCATGATCGCCGAGGAGGGGGCGGGTCAGCGGGTGAGGCCGACCAGGGTGGCCAGGCGGGCTGCGCCGGCCGGGGCCGGGTGGGCATGGGGGAGCGCGGCGATCACCGTACGCGTCAAGGGGCGGCAGCGGACCTCGGCCGGCGCGATCGTGTCGGCCTCGACCAGCGCGCGGGCCGCTCCACGCAGGTCACCGACCGCCAGGTACGCCCGCGCGACGTCCACCAGGTACGCGGCCCGGTGCTCGGCCGGCAGCCGCCGCCACCCCTCCCCCAACGTCAGCTTCCCGTGCCGGTGCACCGCCGCACCGGCGTCCCCCGACTCGACCGCCACCACCACCCGGGCCAGCTCGACGGCGGCCGTACCGAATCCGGTCCGGTGCGGGTCGTCCCCGGCCCGCACCCGCGCGGCGATCCCGGCGGCCCGGTCGGTCAGCTCCCCGGCCCGGCAGGCGTCGCCGCTGCCGGCAACGGCCAGGGCGGCCTGGAGCAGCAGCGTCCCGTGCACGGCCGGCGCCTGCCCCGGCGCGAGGCGGCTCGCGGCGGCGAGCGTCGCGGCGAGGGCCAACCGGTGCCGGCCCAGCGCGCGCAGCGCCGCCCCGACCGACACGGCCGCCGACGCGGCCAGCAACGGATCGCCGCCCGCCGCGCCCATCGCCCGGTCGGCGGCCAGCCAGGCGAGGTCGGCCTCGCCGAGCTTCACCAGCAGCGACGAGGTGATCCGGTACGCCGCCACCAACGACCCCGGCTCGCCGCCGCGGGTGGCGTCCAGCAGCCCCGGCAGCACCCGCACGAGCTGCGCGTACTGCCCGTGCTGGTAGGTCAGCCAGGCGTGCTCGACGTGCCGCCGTACCTCGCCGGTCGGCTTCGGCGGCGTGGTGTCGTAGCGGGCGAGGGCGGCCCGGATCCCGTCCACACCGTCCAGCGCCTGCGGGGTGGCCGGTGCCGGCGGGCGGTGCTGGCCGAGCAGCGCCATCGGGTCGACGCGCAGCACCTCGGCGATCTCCTGGATGACCGGGTACCGGTCCAACGCGCGGACACCCCGCTCCACCTTGTCCACCCAGCTCTTCGACCGACCCAGCCGGTCGGCGAGCATCTGCTGGGTCATCCGCCGCCGTACCCGCCAGCGCGCCACCCGGCGACCGATCGGCAGGTCATCGGTGGTCACTGCGCCACCGCCGGTCCGGCACCGCCCGGGTGATGTCCTCCACGGGTACGCGCTCCGCCTCGGCCTGCTCCAGCAGACGTCGCTTGGCGGCTTCTCGCTCAGCCGCGTCGACCTGCTCGCCTCGGCTCACCGACTCGTCGTCCCGACCCTGCATGCCACCTCCATCGACAGGGGCGGTGACGCACTTCGAAGGCAGCCACCGCCGCATGGTCCTGTTGGTGACGGCACCGACGGAAGGTGCCGATCACCACGACGGAGATTGCCGTTACGATCGGTAATGGCACAGGTGCGCGAGGTGCTACCTGAGCGACAGGTCAGATCAACTCGGACGCGTCGTACTACTCAGCGAGAGCAGCCCATGAGATCCGCCAGCTCCGCCAGCTCATCGGTCATTGCTCGACGGCGGCCGGCCGCGATTCGATCCACGATGTCCTTTGCATACCGCTGGTGCCGCAGCCAACTGGGCGCTGTGTCCCGCAGCTGCATAAGAACCGACGTTGCCTTGCCGAACTTCCGGAGGTCCGCATAGGCCCAAGCCACATCGAGGCGGTGTCGCCGCCACGCCGACCGGCTGATGGTCGGGACCGGCGGCACGTGCTCCGACAGTTCCAGCACGCGCCCGGCTTCTCCTGCCACGGCCGCCGACTCTGCTCGTTGCATCTGGACCTTCGCTGCGTCGAAGCCGCCTACCAGCATCAGGTGGTCAGACGCCGGCACACGCTCGCCGATCCGCACGGCTGCCGCTGCGGCAGCAGCGATGAGATCGGCCGCTTCATCCGGCCGGTTGTCGCGGGCGTGCGCGGCGGCGGCACCAAGAAGCAGCCATCCCCACGCGGCAAGTTCGGCTGGGGTCGCCCGCGAGAATCGTGGTTCAAACTCGTCAGCCGTCGCCACCGCCAGTCCGGCCGCCTCAGCGATCCGGCCCTGCCGCAACAGCAACCAGCACGACGTGCGAATGATCGTCGCTGCGACCACCCGATCCCCCGACCGCTGCGCCGCATCCAGGGCCTCCGAAAGCGCAGTTTGAGCGAGGTCTTCGGCCCTCAACTGCAAGAGGAGGCCACCCGCCAAGTGCTGAGCACGTGCGAGGACGTCGTACGCCTCGCCCTTGCAGTCGTCGGTGGCGAGGTCAACCGCCGCCTGAGCATTCATCAGAAGTGGGGGAACCACCCGAAGTGAAATCGCGTAGTCGCCAGAGTTGTAGACCTGATCGGCGGCATTCAGGTTGGCACGCACGGTATTGAGGCCCGGCGGCTCGGCCGTAGGCTCAACCAACCGAGCGCCGCTAAGCCCTCGAATCGGGGCGAGCGCACGGCGAATCTCGGCTAGGGACAGCGACCGATGATCGGGCTCCCTGCGAGCAGCCGCCTGCGACGCGTCACCTAGTAGCGCGGACGTCGGCACCAGCAAGGCACGAGCGAGCGCGTGCAGCGTGTCAAGTCGGGCGGCCCCTCGGCTGCCCTGCTCGAGCTTTCGGATTACCTCAACACTGACACCACTTCTTTCGGCAAGTTGCTCCTGTGTCAGCCTAGACTCACGGCGAATCCCTGAGAGGCGATCGCCAACCGTAGGGGTAGTCATGCCGTTCCCCTATCGTGGACTCAGCAACAGCCCGCCGACGTCACCCGACGGGCCACACCACGGACGGTACATCGCCGGCCACACACGCGGCAGCCCTCCAAGCGGGAAGCTTCCTGTACGTGTCCCAGGCCAATCCAAGCCCTCGGTTGAGTCTCCGGGCTCGCCTGGCACCGCTCGACCCTCCGCAGTGGAGATCTGTCCACTTCGAGCGACATACCCGATAAGTCGACAAGGCAAACAATGTCTCACATATCCGGCGGCATTTAAGTTGTTCCGTCCGAGATCGCCCAATGAAGGCAAACTGCCGCTTGGTCAGATCGTTGCCGCTGCGAGTGCGTGCCGTCCTCACAGCCGGGCCTGCAGGTACTACGCTCAATGGAGCGCAACGGCGAAGCCGCAGACTGGCATAGTCCGACGCAACTCTTGCCCGATACGGTTCAGGTGTTCCTTGCCGATCACACCAGTCGAGGCCTACAGCAACAAAAATTTGGCACTACCGTCTCCGAAGCACAGCAACCCCAGACATTCCTACTTCCGAAAGCGGGAGACATGGCGGATCGGATCATCGATGGAGCCACTCTAGAGTATGCGAGCCGGTCGCGTGTCCTTAGCCTGCGCAAGCGCGGACTCACGAGCCTTCCCCCGGACGTCGTTCAACTCAAGCACCTAGAGGTAATCGATCTAAGCGACAATGACCTTACAAGCCTCCCCATGGAGCTCACTCAGCTGCGCAACCTCAAGCGCCTCGACATCACAGGCAACAAGCTAACTACATTGCCGCCCGAAATTGGGCAGCTTACCAACCTCGAACTACTAAGTGCTCGCTGGAACTGGCTAACCGAACTTCCATACGAGATTCGGCTTCTGACGAAGCTTCGACTCCTCTTCCTTACCGGAAACCACCTAGAACGTATCCCCCCAGCAATCGGCGCCCTTCATGCCCTTACCGAGCTTCACCTAAATTACAACAGATTGACCGCGCTCCCGCGGGAAATAGGCGACCTCAAAAATCTCAGTCTTTTAGATCTTCGCAAAAACAGACTCGCGGAACTCGGTCCCACCCTCGTAAATCTGCTCAATCCCGCCTTCACGATCCGCCTCAACGACAACCCGTTGAACGATCCGTTACCGGAGATAATCGGCCGGGGCTTGGACGCGCTCCGCACGTACTTGTCAAGCTTGGAAGATGCAATACCAAATTATGAGGCCAAGGTCCTTCTGGTCGGTGAGGGAAACGTCGGCAAGACGTCCCTGGTAGCAGCTCTTCAGGAAGAGCCCTTCGTGGAGGGCCGAAGCACGACTCATGGCATTGAGATCCATTCGCATGCGATGGCCCATCCGACGGAAGATCTCCTAATGACCGTTCGGTTGTGGGACTTCGGTGGGCAGGAGGTCTATCGCATTACCCATCAATTCTTCTTCAGCCAGCGCGCACTCTATCTACTCGTTTGGAACCCACGTGAGGGACAAGAACAAAACGAGGTGGAGGGTTGGCTGCGGCGGATTCGGTTGAGGGTTGGTACCGGTGCCCGGATAATCATCGTTGCCACTCATGCCGATGAACGACGTCCTGAGCTGGATTACCCGTCATTGAACAGGCTATTTCCGGAGGTGCTCGCCGGCCACTACGCAATCAGCAACCGGACACAGGACGGCCTTGACGACCTGAGACGTGCCATCTCTGCAGAGGCGGCGAGACTGCCACAGATGGGACAGCGGTTGAGCACGCGTTGGGTAAAAGCGCGTAACGCCATCCTGGAACGCGCCGCAGAACGGCCACAAATACCGTACAGCGACTTTGTGCAGATATGCGCGGACCACGGCGTTCGTGAGTCCGAAATGGTCACCCTTGCAGAGTTCATGCACGACTTAGGCCAGATCATCTACTATGGCGATGATGAGGGACTGCGAGACGTCGTCGTCCTCAATCCGGAGTGGCTAACCAAGGCGATCGGGTACGTCCTCGAAGACAAGGTTACGCGAGAAGCTAAGGGGATTCTCGACCATAATCGGCTCAGTGAAATCTGGGGGGTCGACCGCGACGACGGGATCGTATATTCCCAGGTGTACTACCCGTACTTCCTCCGGCTCATGGAGAAGTTCGATGTTTCGTACCGACTGGAATCGGACGAGAACCGTAGCCTGGTCGCGCAGCTCGTGCCTCACGAGCGTCCAGTCCTGCCGTGGGAAGTGACTACCGCCGTAGCGTCCGATTGTCGCGCGATTACTTTGGTGTGCGAACTGAGCGAGCCAGCGCCTGGGCTAATCGCCTGGCTTACGGTCCGACACCATGACGCATCCACTGGAAAGTATTGGCGATCTGGTGTATTCCTTCGGCACCCTATCCAGAGTTACGACTCTGAGGCGATCTTGGAACTTACTGGTGAAACCAAACTGCTCCTACAGGTCCGCGCTCCATCACCTGACATGTTCTTCAATGTCCTGCGAGATAGCATAGAGAACCTTATACGGCGGCGCTGGCCCGGTCTAGGCTATCAGCTTTACATTCCGTGTCCAGGAGCACTGCAAGACAACACGCCCTGCCCTGCCCAGTTCCCGTTAAAAGGCTTGCTATCATTTCGCGAACGCGGAGGGTCTGTACAAAATTGCTTAGCATGTCAAAGCGATCATAGCGTCTCGCAACTATTAACAGGGTTCGCCACGCCACCGACACAACTGCAGCCCGAGCTTGAGCGCCTGCACCAGGAAATGAGCCGTGTATCGAAGGATGTTTCACATATTTCCATTCTCGCCTCGGAGACGGCGGGATCTGTGCGCCGGCTTATTAAGGCGGTCGCCACCGAGGTAACAGATTGCCCTCGCTTGTTTACCATTTCACCGCAGGCCCGGACTATACCCGAACGCCTTCGGCTCGCCTCGGACGGTTACCGAATTGTCCTATGGTGTGAGCATCCGGGCGCCTGGCATCCCTGGGCTCGGGCCGCGTACAACGTGCGCAAGCCCAAGAAGTGGCTGATCGAGGTGGGGCCTTACGCGAGACTGATATTCAAGACGTTGCGGTTGGTGGTGCCAGTCGCAACCGGAGCGGTTGGCGTTGCCCTTACGAAGGAACACCTAGAGCTAGCATCTCAAGAGTTCGCTTTGATGAATACGCTAGTCGACAAGCTACCTGAGCGCGTGGGCTTAGATTTTGAAGAAGAAAAGGAGCTGGAAGATACCAAGGGTTTGACCTTGGCACAAGGCCAAGGCCTGCGCGTTCTCCGTGTCGTCCTTCTTGAGGAGGACCCTACCCGCTCCTTCGGGGACCTGCGCCGTGTGCACGCAGCGTCCGGTGAGTATCTGTGGGTTTGCCCTACTCATTACAGCGAATACGACCCGGGCCTTCCGGTGATCCCGCACCAACGTCTTACGGGTCACTTCGCCCAAGCCGCTGTGGCTCAGTAAAAGCGGTCAGTGCTATCGGTTCCAGCTCACCGTCACTCACCGTCCATTCAGTGGCCGGTAGGGCCGGCGAAGGATGAGGCCGCATGGTCAAGTGAAGCGGCGTTGTCTGCGGTGCCACAACTGCCCTGACAACTCGGGAACCACGCGACGACCGCGCTCGCAATCTTAGGAGGGACGGTTTAGAGCGCCACAATCGCCGCTGTCTCCGCTGGTAGCTCGATCCGGTCGCGCATCACCGTGACCCCGTCCCCGGTCGCCAGCAGCACCCGCCGCACCACCCCCGGCAACGAGATCCCCTGCCCCCGACCAGCCAGGTTCGCCGCCACCAGGCACTCCCCCCGCCGCATCACCACGAACTGATCCCCATGCCGCACGTCAACGGAAGACAGCCGCGGATCCGACAGATCCCCCCGCGACTTCCGCAGCGCGATCAGCCGCCGGTAGAACTCCAACATCTCCCGGTGCTCCGGCTTGTCCAGCTCCGCCCAGTCCAACCGCGACCGAAGGAACGTCTCCGGATCCTGCGGATCCGGCACGTCGTCCGTGGCCCACCCGTGCGACGCGAACTCCCGCCGCCGCCCGGTGGCGACAGCGGCAGCCAACTCCGGCTCCGGATGCGACGTGAAGAACTGCCAGGGCGTGGAAGCCCCCCACTCCTCCCCCATGAACAGCATCGGCGTGAACGGCGCGGTCAGCAGCAGCACCGCCCCCACCCGCAACAGCCCAGGCGACAGGGAAGCGGTAAGACGATCACCCACCGCCCGGTTCCCGATCTGGTCATGGTTCTGCAGGTAGGCCACCAACCGGTGCCCAGGCAGCCGCTGCCGGTCCACCGGCCGCCCGTGATGCCGCTGCCGGAACGACGACCAGGTGCCGGCGTGGAAGAACCCGCCGGTCAGCACGTCGGTCAGCGCCTCCAGCGAGCCGAAGTCGCCGTAGTAGCCCTGCCGCTCCCCCGTCAGCAGCGTGTGCAGGGCGTGGTGGGCGTCGTCGTTCCACTGGGCGTGCAGGCCGTACCCGCCGGCCTCGCGGGGCGTGATGAGCCGCGGGTCGTTGAGGTCGGACTCGGCGATCAGCGACAGCGGCCGGCCCAGGTGCGTCGACAGCGACTCGACCTCGACGGTGATCTCCTCCAGCAGGTGCACAGCCCGGGAGTCGGGCATCGCGTGCACAGCGTCCAGGCGCAGGCCGTCGACGTGGTAGTCCCGCAGCCACATCAGCACCGAGTCGACGATGTAGCGGCGTACGCCGTCGGAGTGCGGCCCGTCCAGGTTGACGGTGCGGCCCCACGGGTTCGACTGCTCGCTGAGGTACGGCGCGAACATCGGCGCGTAGGCCCCGGAGGGCCCGAAATGGTTGTAGACGACGTCGAGGATCACCCCCAGCCCTTTCGCGTGGGCGGCGTCGACGAAGCGTTTCAGCCCGTCCGGCCCGCCGTAGGGCTCGTGCGGCGCGAACCAGCAGACCCCGTCGTATCCCCAGTTGTGTTCGCCGTTGAAGGCGTTGACCGGCAGCAGCTCGATCAGGTCGACGCCCAGGTCGACCAGGTGGTCGAGCTTGCCGATGGCGGCGTCGAAGGTGCCCTCGGGGGTGAACGTGCCGACGTGCAGCTCGTACAGGACGCTGCCGGGTAGCTGCCGGCCGGTCCAGCCGGAGTCGGTCCAGGGGAACGAGGAGTGGGAGTAGATCCGGCTGGGCCCGTGCACACCGGCGGGCTGCCACGCCGAGCGCGGGTCGGGCAGGGCGTAATCGTCGTCGTCGAGCAGGAAGGCGTAGTCGGTGCCGGGGCCGGCGCCGGGCACCTCGACCCGCCACCACCCGCCGGCGGCGGACCGCATCTCGTGGTCGGCGCCGCCGAACAGGCGCAGCCGCACCCGGGCGGCCTCGGGCGCCCACACGCTGAAAACGGTCATGCGGCAGCCTCCACGGAATCGGTGGGAGCGAGGAGGGCGACGGGATAGGTGCTCAACAGATCATGAAGTAGCAGCTCAGACCCACTGTAGACCCGTCCGGTGAACATGTCCGTAACAGCGTGAACGGAAATCGGCAACGTGGTATCCCGCCAGCCGCCGGAGGCGGCCAGCCGCAGCGGCAGCCGGGTGGCGACGGCGATCGCGCTGCCCCGGTCGAAGGCGATGACGTGCCGGGCGGCGGGCCCGCGCGCCGGCAGCGGCCGGTAGCCGGTGAACAGCTCCGGCCGGTCCCGGCGCAGCCGCAGCGTCCGCGACACCACCAGCAGCTTCGCCGCGCCGGACTCGTCGACCGGGGGCCGCCAGCCGGCGTCGAGCCGGGCGAGCATCTCCCGGCGTACGGCGAAGTCGACCGGCCGCCGGTTGTCGGGGTCGACGAGGGAGTTGTCCCACAGCTCGGTGCCCTGGTAGGTGTCCGGCACACCGGGCATGGCGAGCTGCACCAGCTTCTGCCCGAGCGAGTTCGACCAGCCCGCATGGGTGATCGAGGAAGCGAAGGCGTCCAGCTCCGCGCGCAGGGCAGCGTCGTCGTAGAGAGCGTCGACCAGGTCGTGCATCGCCGCCTCGAAGGCCGGGTCCGGGTCCGCCCAGCTGGTCGCGGTCGACGCCTCCCGGGCCGCCTTCTCCGCGTACGCGTGGAGGCGCTCGCGCTCGACGGGCCAGGCGCCGACGGCGGTCTGCCACAGCAGGTGCGCGAACTCCGGGTCCGGCAGCGGTACCCGGGCCATCCACGAGCCGACCTGCACCGCCCAGCGCTCCGGCAGCTCGCTGAGCACCGCGAGGCGGGCGCGGACGTCCTCGGAGCGCTTCGTGTCGTGGGTGGAGATCGTGGTCATCGCCGCCGGCCAGCGCACGTGGCGGGCGGCGGCGAAGCGGTGAAACTCGGCGGGCGGGGTGCCAAAGTGGGCGGGGCTGCCGCCGACCTCGTTGAGCGCGACGAACCGGCTCCACCGGTAGAAGGCGGTGTCCTCGACGCCCTTGGCCATGACCGCGCCGGTGAACTGCGGGAACCGCTTCGCCAGCTCGTCGTCCGGGTCGCGCAGCCGGCGGGTGAGCGCGTCGAGCACGCCGGCCAGGTCGGGGCGGCGGCGGCCGGCCTCGGCGCGGGCGGCGGCCAGGTGGCGGGCGCCCTCGGGCGGGTAGCCGCGGTATACGGCGTAGGCGGCGGCGAGTTCGGCCAGTGCCGCCCGGACGGCGTGCGGAGCCGTTTCCGGGGCGAGCGTGGTGAGCCGGGTCAGCTCGGCCGACAGCAGCCGGGTGGCCGCCTCCAGCTTGGTGTCGTGGGTCAGGTCCTGCCAGGAGGTGTGCCGGCCGGCGAGCCGGGTGTCCAGGGCGGTGAAGTCGGCCTCGGCGTCGGGGTCGATGAAGAGACCGGAGACCGCGCTCAGGGCCTCGTAGCCGGTGGTGCCGTCGACCGGCCAGTCCGGCAGCTCCTCGCCGTACTCCAGGATCTTCTCCACGATGAGCCAGACGGGCCCGGCGGCCTCCCGCAACCTTGCGAGGTACTCGGCGGGGTCGCGCAGGCCGTCCGGGTGATCGACGCGAATGCCGTCGATCTCCCCGGCCCGCGCCCACCGCAGCACCAGGTCGTGGGTGGCGGCGAAGACCTCCGGGTCCTCCACCCGCAGGCCGGCCAGGTCCGAGACGGCGAAGAAGCGGCGGTACGTCAGCTCGGCGTCGCCGCGCCGCCAGTTGACCAGCTCGTAGTGCTGCCGGTCGTGCACCTCGCGCGGGGTGCCGTCGCCGGTGCCGTCGGCGATCGGGAAGCGGTGCTCGTGATACCGCAGCTCCCCGTCGAAGACCTTCAGGTCGTCGAGGGCGGCCGGGTCGTCGGCGAGCACCGGCAGCAGCAGCCGGCCCCGCTGCCAGTCGATGTCGAACCATCCGGCGTACGCGGACTCGCGGCCCCGGCGCAGCACGTCCCACCAGGCGGGGTTGGCCGCCGGCCGGGCCACCCCGGCGTGGTTGGGCACGATGTCCACGACCAGGCCCAGCCCGGCGGCGCGCAGCGCGTGCATGAGGCGCTGCCGGGCGGGTTCGCCACCCAGTTCCGGGTTGACGTGGCGGTGGTCGACCACGTCGTAGCCGTGCTGAGAGCCGGGGCTGGCGGTGAGCAGCGGGGCGCTGTAGAGGTGGGTGACGCCGAGATCGGCCAGGTAGCCGGCGAGCCCGGCGGCGGCGTCCAGGTCGAAGCCGGGCCGGACCTGGAGCCGGTAGGTCGCCCCGACCCGGTGGGTCGGCTGGGGCGTCGTCACCTTGGTGAGGGCCCGGACCGGATCGGGTCGAGGGGTGTCGGGCATGCTCAGACCGTCCTCTCCAGGACCACCAGCGAGCGGTCGGGGACGGTGAGCGCTCCGCCGGCCTCGACCACTGTCGTCTTCTCCGGGTCCGGGTCCGCGGTGCTGATCACCAGCTCCCACCGCTGGCCGAATTCGGCCGGCGGCAGGGTGAAGTCCAGCGGCGCGTCGTGGGCGTTGAAGCAGAGCAGGAACGAGCTGTCTATGTGGCGCTGGCCGTACTGGCCGCGCTCGCGGATGCCCTCGCCGTTGACGAACAGCGCCACCGACCGGCCGAAGTCGTTGCCCCAGTCCTCGCCGGTCATCTCCCGCCCGTCGGGGGTGTACCAGGCGAGGTCCGGCAGCGGCTCGTCGACCAGCCGGGAGCGCACCGCCAGGCCGGTGAAGAACCGGCGGCGGCGGAACACCTGGTGCTTGCGGCGGAACTCGACCAGCCGCCGGGTGAAGTCGAGCAGGTCGAGGTCCGCGCCGTCCCAGTCGATCCAGGCCAGCTCGCTGTCCTGGCAGTACGCGTTGTTGTTGCCGCGCTGGGTGCGGCCCAGCTCGTCGCCGTGGCCGATCATCGGCACGCCCTGCGACAGCATCAGCGTGGCGAGGAAGTTGCGCCGCTGCCGGGCGCGCAGGCCGAGGATGCCGTGGTCGTCGGTGTCGCCCTCGACGCCGCAGTTCCACGACCGGTTGTGGCTCTCGCCGTCCCGGTTCTCCTCGCCGTTGGCCTCGTTGTGCTTGTCGTTGTACGACACCAGGTCGTTGAGCGTGAACCCGTCGTGGCAGGTGACGAAGTTGATGCTGTGGAACGGGCGGCGCCCGTCGTCCTGGTAGAGGTCGGCCGAGCCGGAGATGCGGGAGGCGAACTCGGCGAGGGTGGCCGGCTCGCCGCGCCAGAAGTCGCGGACCGTGTCCCGGTACTTGCCGTTCCACTCCGTCCACACCGGCGGGAAGTTGCCCACCTGGTAGCCGCCGGGGCCGACGTCCCACGGCTCGGCGATCAGCTTGACCTGGCTGACCACCGGGTCCTGCTGCACCACCTCGAAGAAGGTAGAGAGCCGGTCCACCTCGTAGAACTCGCGGGCCAGGGTGGCGGCCAGGTCGAACCGGAAGCCGTCGACGTGCATCTCGGTCACCCAGTAGCGCAACGAATCCATGATCAGTTGCAGCGAGTGCGGGCTGCGCACGTTGAGGCTGTTACCGGTGCCGGTGTAGTCGACGTAGTAGCGCCGGTCCTCCTCGGAGAGCCGGTAGTAGCTGGGGTTGTCGACGCCCTTGAAGCTCAGCGTCGGGCCCAGGTGGTTGCCCTCGGCGGTGTGGTTGTAGACCACGTCGAGGATGACCTCGATGCCGGCGGCGTGCAGCGCCTTCACCATGCCCCGGAACTCCTGCACCTGCTGGCCGAGCCGGCCCAGCGCGGAGTAGCCGTGGTGCGGGGCGAAGAAGCCGATGGTGTTGTAGCCCCAGTAGTTGCGTAGCCCCAGGTCGGCCAGCCGGTGGTCGTGCACGAACTGGTGCACCGGCATCAGCTCGATCGCGGTCACCCCGAGCTTGCGCAGGTGCTCGATCATCGGCGGGGAGGCGATGCCCGCGTACGTGCCGCGCAGTTCCTCCGGGATGTCCGGGTGGCGCATGGTCAGGCCGCGCACGTGCGCCTCGTAGATCACCGAGTGGTGGTACGGGGTGCGCGGCGGGGCGTCGTTGCCCCAGTCGAAGTACGGGTTCACCACCACCGACTTCGGCATGAACGGCGCCGAGTCGGCGGTGCTCATCGTCTCCGGGTCGCCGTGGGTGTAGTCGTAGACCGCCGGATCCCACTGCACGTCCCCGTCGATCGCCTTCGCGTACGGGTCGATCAGCAGCTTGTGCGGGTTGCAGCGCAGCCCGTTCGCCGGGTCGTACGGGCCGTGGACGCGGTAGCCGTACCGCTGGCCCGGCTCGACGCCCGGGATGTACGCGTGCCACACGTACGCGTCGACCTCGCGCAGCTCGACGCGGCGCTCGGTGCCGACGTCCCACTCGTCGAACAGGCACAGCTCGACCCGCTCCGCCACCTCGGAGAAGATCGCGAAGTTGGTGCCCATCCCGTCGTAGGTCGCCCCCAGGGGGTACCGCTCACCCGGCCAGACCTGCATGTCGCTCCTTCGGCCGCACTCACCACACCCTGAGCGGGCCGTCCGGCGGGGCCGGCGGCGCGCACGCGCCTATTGCCCCGCAGCTTCCGCCGCCAATCCACCCGTTCGGCTGATGACCGGTATCCACCCTACTGACCGTTGGTGAACGTTCAGGTGTCATCCGTCACGGTGGTTCCCCTCGAGATGCGGGATGGGCCGACATGCCCTTTGCTGGTGCGGGGCCCCCGCAACCGCTCCGCAACCGCCCCGCACCCCACCCGTGTCCTGCCGCCATCGACGTCGGCGCGGTCCACCCTGCCCTCGGACGGAGATCGATGTGACAAGCCTGCGGGTCGGCGACCAGCTCGCCACCGCCACGGACCGGGCCCACCGGCCCACCCTCACCTCACGGCCCCACGTCCCGGCCCAGCCGGGACCGGGGGTCGCACCGCGGACCCGCCGCATCCTGATGCTGTCCTGGGAGTACCCGCCGGTGCTCGTCGGCGGCCTCGGCCGCCACGTGCACGCCCTGTCCGTCGCCCTCGCCGCCGCCGGCCACCACGTCACCGTCGTCACCCGCCACGCCGACGGCGCACCCCTTCAGGAGTACGCCGACGGCGTCCACATCATCCGCGCCGCCGAAGACCCCGTCCGCTTCCCCCTGGCCACCGACAGCCTCCTCGCCTGGACCATGGCCTTCAACCACACCCTCACCCGCGCCGCCCTACGCGCCACCGAAACCAACACCTACGACGTCATCCACGCCCACGACTGGCTCGTCGCCCACACCGCCATCACCCTGCGCGAACACCTCGACATCCCACTGATCACCACCATCCACGCCACCGAGACCGGCCGCCACCAAGGCTGGCTCCCCAACGAAATGAACCGCACCATCCACGGCGTCGAACACTGGCTCACCGCCGAGTCGAGCCGGGTCATCACCTGCTCCGGCTACATGCGGGACGAGGTGACCGGGCTGTTCGGCGTACCGGAGGGGCGGGTCGACGTGGTGCCAAACGGTGTGGAGGCGCGCCGCTGGCGGGCGCCGGCCGCCGCGGTGGCCCGGGCCCGGGCCCGGTTCGCCGGGGACGGTCCCCTGGTCACGTTCGCCGGCCGGCTCGTCTACGAGAAGGGCGTCCAGCACCTCCTCGCCGGCCTGCCCCGGCTGCGGGAGCGGCACCACGGGCTGCGCGCGGTCATCGTCGGCGACGGGCCGTACCGGGGCGAACTGGAGGCGGAGGTGGACCGGCTGGGTCTGGCCGGCGCGGTGAGCCTGCCCGGCTTCCTCGGCGGCGCCGACCTGCCCGCGGTGATGGCGGCGTCGGACTGCTTCGCCGTGCCGAGCATCTACGAGCCGTTCGGCATGGTCGCTCTTGAAGGCGCCGCCGCCGGCGCGCCCCTGGCGGTGTCGGCGACCGGTGGGCTCGCCGAGATCGTCGAGCCCGGCGTCACCGGCATGACCTTCCGTCCACAGGACCCGGATGGGCTGGTCGACGCCGTACACGTCCTGCTGTCCGACCGGGAGCGGGCCCGCCGCCTGGCCCGCAACGCGCGGGCGATGGTGCGCGACCAGTACGGCTGGGCGCAGATCGCCAGCCGCACCGCCGCCACCTACGCAACCGCGACAGCCGACGCCCCGGTAAAAGGAAGGGCCCCCTATTAACGCCTCCGGTAGAGGAAGGGTCCCTTCTTAACGCAAGCCGCAGCACCGGCGGACCGCAATCGTCGGGACGGTCGAGGCGCGCGCGTCCGAGCGGTCACGGTCTTCCGTCTCGGCTGGTCAAGGCCGGATCGGTGAGACAGACTCGCCTTGACCCGTGGGTGGGTGGGCGAGCCTGCGCGTGGGCGGCCGGTCGGCGCGGCGAGGTCGGAGGAGACGCGGTGCGGGTGCTGCTGGTGGAGGACGACCTGCGCGTCGCGTCCGCCCTCGCCACGGCCCTGCGCCGCCGCAGCTACCAGGTCATCACGGCCACGAACGCGGCCGAGGCCATCGCGGCCGGTCCGGTCGACCTCGTCCTGCTCGACCTCAACCTGCCCGACGGCGACGGGCTGCACCTGTGCCGGCAGATCCGCCGGCGCGACGAGGACGTGGCGGTGATCGCGGTGACCGCCCGGTCCGAGGAGCGGGACCGGGTGGCTGGGCTGCGGGCCGGCGCCGACGACTACGTCGTCAAGCCGTTCTCCATGGCGGAGCTGCAGGCCCGGATCGAGGCGGTGATGCGCCGGGCGGCCCGCTCGGCCCGGGCGGAGTCCAGGCTCGAGGTCGGTGACCTGCGCGTCGACCTGAACGCCCGGCGGGTCTGGCTCGCCGGCCGGGAGGTGGTGCTGACCCGCAAGGAGTTCGAGCTGCTGCTGGCGCTGGCCCGGCAGCCGGGCACGGTCGTGCCCCGGGAGCGGCTGCTGATGGACGTCTGGCAGACCACCTGGCGCTCCGGGCACACCCTGGACGTGCACGTGGCGGCCCTGCGGGGCAAGCTCGACGACGCCGGCCTGGTGGAGACCGTACGCGGAGTCGGCTACCGGCTGCGGCCGGCCTGACACCGCCCGTTTCTCAGATCCTCCTCAATAAATCTTGCTCCGCCTTCCGTGGACGGCGGCGATGGCGTGTCCTGACCGGACCGAGTCATCCCATCTTTCCGGGAGCTTCCATGAAGGACAGACGGACGACCGCCCTGCTATCCGTCCTGCTCGCCGCGAGCCTCGCGGTGGTCACCGGCCCGTTGCCCGCGCAGGCGGTCCAGGACGAGCCGAACCAGGTGCGCGGCCTCACGGTCGAGCAGCGCGACGGCTTCGCCACCCTCGCCTGGACGCCGGTCGAGGGTGCCACCGACTACCAGATCGAGCGCACCCCGGTCGCCGACGACGGCACGGCCACCGGCCCGGCCGTCATCACCGGCGTCTGGCGGCCGAACCGCCAGGTCAACAACTCGTCGCCGACCTTCGCCGACGCCGGCTTCAACCCGGGCGCCCGGTTCCAGTGGCGGGTACGCGCCCGACTCGGAACGGACCCCCAGCCGTACTCGGAGCCGGTCGCCGGTAAGACGAACGATCCGTGGGGCGACCCCTCCGTGCCGGGCCAGAACCTGCGTACCCAGTGGGAGACCACCCTCGGCGCGCAGTACACGAGCGACGTCGACGAGTACGCGTACACGGCGGCGGTCGACGAGCTGAGCGACCGGGTCCGGGTGACCGAGATCGGCCGCACGGTGCTGGGCCGGCCGATCAACATGTTCGTCATCGGCCACCCCGCCCCGCCGGCCACGCCGGAGGCGGTCGCGAAGACCTCGCCGCTGCTGATCAACTGCAACGTGCACGGCAACGAGCCGGGCGACCGCGAGGCCTGTTTCATCCTGGCGCGGCAGCTGGCGTTCGGCACCGACGCCCGCACGATCGACCTGCTGTCGCACACCACCGTCCTGATCGTCCCGACCATCAACGGCGACGGCCGGGCGGCCAACACCCGCGGCAACTCCACCGGGCAGGACCTCAACCGGGACTACTCGCTGATCCGCCAGCCGGAGAACGCCGCCTTCGTGCGGATGCTGCGCGACTACCGCCCGGTGGCCAGCTACGACGGGCACGAGTACGGCAACTCCAGCGCCGGTGACCTGCCGATGCTGCCGCCGCGGCACCAGAACGTCGCCCAGTCGATCTTCGACGAGTCGAAGCAGATGATCGAGGGCCACATGTACGCCGAGGGCGCCGAGGCCGGCTGGTGGGCCTGCCCGTACGGGTGCAACGGCGGCGGCAACGTGGGTCTGAGCGAGGAGACCATCCTGCGCAACACGGCGGGCCTCAAGAACGTCGTCAACTCACTGCTGGAGCTGCGCAGCTCCGGCGGCGCGACCCGGCCGGACGAGGGCAACACGGCGAACAACCGGCGCCGCAAGTCGTACTCGGCGCTGTGGACGTTCAACCAGTTCCTCGACTACCACCGGGCGAACCTGCCGTCGATCAGGACGGCCCGCGCCGAGTCGATCACGTTCCAGGTGTCGAACACCGGGCGGATCGTCTTCCGGGGCTCCCGGCCGATCCCGGCGTACCCGTCGCCGCACCCGGGCGAGGCGCCGCCGCCGCTCGACGCGCCGCGCGAGGAGCTGATCCTCGACAACCCGCCGTGCGCGTACAAGCTCACCGAGGAGCAGTACCACGGCGAGCGCACCGACGGCCCCGCCGGCCAGGGGACCACGGTCGCGCAGCGGCTCGCCTCGCACGGCTGGAAGGTGGTCAAGGTGGCCGACGGGTACGTCGTACCGCTGAACCAGCCCGAGCGTGGGCTGATCCCCCTCCTGCTCGACGCGCAGGGCGTCGAGGAGTTGGTGGGCGGCGAGCGGATGTACCCGACGGTGACCGGCCGGCACACCGGCCCGCTCGTGGTCACCGGGGTCACCTGCCTGCGGGACGCCACGGTGACCGGCCCGGTCCGGGTACGGCCCGGCGCGACGCTCATCGCCACCGGCTCCCGGATCACCGGCCCGGTGGACGCCAGCGGCGCGGCCGGTGTCCTGCTGACCGACAGTACGGTGGTCGGTCCGGTCCGGATCGGGCAGACCTACGGCCCGGTCGTGGTCGTCGACGCGGAGATCACCGGCGCGGTCGAGGTGTCCGGCAACCGGGGTGACGCGCCGCTGGTCGCCGCGAACACCGTGATCGGTCCGCTGAGCTGCGGCGGGAACGCCGCGGCGCCGGACGACCTGCAGTTGGGCAACTCGGTGACGGGTCCGACGCTCGGCCAGTGCGCGAGCCGGTGACCCGCTGATCGTCGTGCCGGCGGGCCCCGTCGGGCCCGCCGGCACGACCCGCCCGTTCGACTCCGACCGTTCAGGAGTACGCCGTGGACCCGTTCGTCACCTCCTCGCCCGGCCGGCACCCCGCCAGCCGGCCCGGACCGGCCCGGCGGCCGGACCGCTCGTACCGGTTCCGGCGGTCCGGTCGCCGGCTGGCCGTACTCACCGGGGTTGTCCTGTCCCTGGCGCTCGCCGCCTGCTCCGGCGGCGACGGCGGCGGGGCTGCCGGCCCAAGCGCCGTGGCCGGCGCGTCGGCGTCCCCGGTGACCGGGCCGTTGTGCGACGCGCTGCCGTCGGGCAGCGAACCCGGCAACCCGGCGGCGCTGGCCAGCCAGCCTCCGGCCGTGGCCCTGCAGTGGATTCCGGTGCTCACCACGTTCGAGGCGGCGGTCCGGGCGGCCGGGCTGGCCGACCTGCACGCCGGGTCCGAGATCACCATCCTGGCCCCGACGGACGACGCCTTCGCGGCGAAGTTCTCCGGGGCGAACCTGGACCGGCTGCTCCTGTCCGACAAGGACACGCTGCGCGGCCTGCTCCGGGAGCACCTCGTCGCGGGGTCGCTGTCCCTGGCCGACCTGGCCGTCGCCGGTCAGGTCACCTCGCTGGCCGGCCGCACGCTGACGGTCACCGGCGGGGGCACGGGTGTCCGGCTGGCCGACGAGGCCGACACCGTGTGCGCCGACTACCGGGCGGCCCGCGCCCGGATCCACGTCATCAACCGGGTCCTCGGCGACCTGCCCACCACCGCCGGTGAGGACGACCATCCCGCGCACTGATCCTCCGCACCCGCGCGCCCCCTTCCTCGCACACGCACGTCGCCCGCCCCCGCGGCGCACGTCGCCAGCCTGCGGCGCCGAAGATCGTGCTCGATCGCACATGTCAACACCGTTGCGTTTAGCGCCGTGACCGGGAGGCAAGCCCTTTTTCGAAGATTGTGATGTCGGCGTGGAAGGTGTACGTCTGTGTGGTTGCGG